>NZ_WVUG01000036.1 GCF_017614965.1 Streptomyces griseorubiginosus
GTGTTGAAAGCTCGGGGCCCGGGTGCCAGGACGGCACCCGGGCCCCCCGACGCATCCCCGAAAGAAGAGGTCTATGCCCCCTCGCAGTACCCGGCCCACCGACATCCTCGACGACGATGACTACCCCGCCTACACCATGGGCCGGGCCGCCGAGATGCTCGGCACCACCCCCGCCTTCCTCCGCACCCTCGGCGAACACCGCCTGATCACCCCCTTGCGCTCCGAAGGCGGCCACCGCCGCTACTCCCGCTACCAGCTGCGCATCGCCGCCCGTGCCCGCGAACTCGTCGACCAGGGCACCGCCGTAGAGGCCGCCTGCCGCATCGTCATCCTCGAAGACCAACTCGAAGAAGCTCAGCGCATCAACGAACAACTGCGGGCCCAAGGCGGCCAGCCGCCGTCGAAGCCTTCAGCCTGACAAGAACGCCGGGTGCGCCCCCGCCGACCGACCTGCGGACCGGGCCCCCTCACAGCCCTGCGCCGCCGCCTCGCGCCGGGCCGCAACGAGTACACCCACGGCACTGCACAGGGACCCCGACACACCTGCCGGGGTCCCTGGCCGTTCACGTGCAGCTGCCTGATCGCACCTCTTTCGGCAGCGCCGACGACGAAGTGTCCGACGCGGTCGCCGAGCTGACCGGCACGAGGTGCTGAGTGTCGATCAGGCGGGTCAGCGCCTCAGCGTGAGAAAGCCCGGGTCGGTACGGCAGGTTGTCGTAGGGGGCGTTCGGCGGCGTGTTGGGGGACAGTAGTGTGCGGACATGACAAGAAGCGAGCGGCTGGCGGAGCAACTGGACTGGTACTGGCGTAAGAACCTGCGGCCGCGGCTGGACGGTCTTACCGATGAGGAGTACTTCTGGGAGCCGGTACGCGGCTGTTGGAGCATCCGCCCGCGTGGCACGTCGGCCGCGCCGATGTCGGCTGGTTCGGGGGAGTGGACGATGGACTTCGCGTCCCCGGCCCCGGTGCCGGCTCCGGTGACCACGATTGCCTGGCGGCTGGCGCACGTCATCGTCTCGTGCATGGGCTATCGGGTCGGATGGTACTTCGGCGGCCAGGACGTCGACTCCGAGACATTCGCCTACGCGGGGACCGCTGATGAGGCGCTGAAACAGCTCGATGAGATGTATGGGAGATGGAACGCGGGGGTCCGCGAGCTCTCGGACGCCGACCTGGACAATCCTCCCACGGTGGGTCCCGAGCGGTTTCCCTTGGAGAACAGGGTCCTGCATGTCAACAGGGAGCTGATCCACCACGGCGCCGAGGTTTCCCTGCTACGGGACCTCTATCGCTGGCAGGACAGGGCCGCACCGCGCCGAACATGACCTCTTGGCAACCCGCGACCGAACTTCGGAATCCTCCTGCAGGCAGACGGAACGGCATCGCTCACGTTCAGCGGCGAAGGACACGGTGCACGGTGACCACGGTGCGGGCCGCTCCGTCCTGCACACGCCGGACTGTGAAGAAGCCCTCAGCGCCTTGCTGATGGTCGCGATCTCCGCCGGCGTGCAACACAGACTTGCGGGCAGGATCTGGACTACCCGCAGCGTGGAGTCGCCGCCCGGCACGGGTCGAATGTTGCCGAGTGCGGCTCCCTGCAGCGGCTCGGGCAGCAGCTGAGGAACCTTGGGGCCGATGCCACAGGTACGTCATGTCCGAACGTCGTCGGGCCTCTGCCTTGGCTTCGGATTGTCGGTTGTCTTCGTGGCCAGCCGGTCTGCGGCACCCCGGTAGGCCGCCCAGGCAAGGAACAGGATCTCGACGCCCGCGGCGATGCCCGCGGTCCGGAACTTCCCTGAACCTGTCGAAGGAGTGCCCAGCAGCACCGGGATCTTCCCCCGGGGATCTACCGTGACGGTGACGGTCTGGCCGGCTTTCAGGCCGTCCCCGGACACCGTGCCCGGCAACGGCTGTCCCGACGGATCCGCCAGTTCCGCGACGTGAGCTGGCGGATCGGCACCCCCGTCGACCCAGTACACGTCGGTCACCGTCGCCCGCTCCTGCCGGCCTCGGGCGTGCAGCGCCCGATGGTCCAGGCCCGAGTAGGTCTGGTACGTCACCACCAGAGCAGCAATGGGCACCAGGATCATCGCCAGGACGACCCAGCCCTTGGACCAACCCTCAAACTCCTCCATGTTCGGCACCATCAGCGCGAGGAGAAGGAACGCCAGGACATAAAGCACGGGATACACGAGCAGGTCCAGCCAGACGCTCTGCGTGACGTGCAGCAGGATGCCACCGCCACCCTCAAGGCCCAGGAAGACGACCGTGGAGCCCACGAAGAACAACGCCGCCAGGCCCAGCACGCGCCCCCGCCTCAGTATTCGCCCGGCCACAGCACCCCCCACCACCGAAATGTTCCGCATCAACCCGCCACCGAGAAGCACAATCGACTCCCTTGCGTGCCCCTCGTTCAACGTCACTTGAACAGTGCGCCATCGACCCCCGAGGCATCAACTGGATTCGACTCAGAGTCCGCTGGTGAGCGGTCCGCAACTCAATCGCGGTTCGCCATCCGCACGGTGGACCAGAAGGCGGTCGGCCACTCCAGGAAGTGCGTGGTGTCTGTCCCGCCTGCGGGAGGAAGCCGGCGCCTATGACGACGCCGAAGCATTGGCTGGACAGTCGGCCGAAGCCGGAGACACCAGTGCGCTGTTCCATCTGGCTCTGCGACGGGAAGATGACAGGGACCACGACGGAGCAGCTGGATTCGCCGAACGACCCGCGGCCCGCCGGCGATACATGGGCCCTGCTGTCCATCGCCGGGGCACGCAGCCACGCCGGTGACTGCGACCGCGCAGAGGCTTTGCCCCGGCGCGCAGCGGGGACAGGTTCAGTCCCGGCAGGGGGCATGCCAGCCCCTTTGAGCTGCCCCTTGAGGATGTGCAGTTCTCAGTGGGCCGAGCGGCATCACCAGGAGCAACCTACGCCGTGCCAGCCAGCCGGCGAGTTGCTCGCAGGGCTGGTTCCCCAGGGCTCTGTTCGTTGGCCCGCCCCGCTGGGATTTTCTTGAAGACGCCGAGCGCTGCAGGCAGGCAGAGAGCGGCGACACAGGTGGCCCGGCAGCCGAGGAGCCTGCCTACCGCTGGACGCCCACGGGTAGTCGCGCCGGGGTGACGGCCACACTCACCCCTCCGTATCCCCGAACAAGCCGCGTTCCTGGGCCATTAGGGCTATCTGGAACCGTGTCCGTGCGCCCAGTTGTCTGCCCAGATCGCTGATATGGGTCTGCACGGTCCGGCGGCTGAGTCGCAAGGCGCGTGCGATGGCGTCGTCCTTCATTCCGGCGGACATCAGGCGAAGGATGTCCCGCGTCCGACTGTGCAGAGCGGCCTCTTGTCTTTCGGGACTCGCGGCGTGCGAAGCGGGGCGGCTTTCCAGCGAGATGGGCACCGCACGCTCCCATACGCTCTCGAAGAGGGCGGTCAGGACGTCGAGCAGCGTTGAGGAGTGCACCACGAGTGAGCCTGCGGCGGGATCGTCTTTGCGTAGCGGCATGATCGCCGCGACGCGGTCAAAGATGACCAACTTCATGGGCAGTCCGGGAAGTAGCCGCAGCTCCCCTTCCGCAGGGGCGCCCCGGAGAGCCGTTTCAAGGCATCCGTCGTCGGCGATTCCGTCGCTGTCGTACACGGACCGGAGCCGGACTCCGGGACGGACCGTGGCGCCCGCAGCCGTGGACGTGTCCGTAGGGGCGATCCGCCGGGTCACATAGGGCGGTCTCGCGAAATGCAGCACCTCGTGCCGACTGCTCCTCAGAAGGTGGGCGTAGCGGGCGCCGACCTGTTCATCGCTCTCGACGACCTCGAAGAGATCCGAGGCGATCTGCCGTCCGGGGGCCGTGCGATAGATTTCGTCGAGCTGTTCCGCGTACAGCTCCGCCCTGGCCAACTCCTGTCGTTTACGGGCCAGAAGGGCGCCCAGAGAGGAGCGGGGCGGGCCGGCGCTCCAGCGCGGGGGCTGTCCCCCGATGCGAACGGCCAGGAGTTCGGCCTCCAGGGATCGTAAGGCGGTCCGGGCCGCCGCGGCCGAGACGCCGGTCCCCGCCGCGACCGCGTCCTCGTCCGCGCCCGGATGGCTGACCAGGTACTCCAGTGCCTGCCGGGCGAGGGAGCCCAGACCGGTGCCTGCCCACAACGCGTCTGAGGAGGACACGTCCATCAGCGACTCCTCGGAAGATCGGAACTAACTGCACGCCGATGCTACGCAAGTGCGCAACTGCGCGGGCCCGCAGAAGGTGGATCTTGTCAGGCCGGTCCGCCGAGGTCAGGATGATCAGAGGTCACCCGATACCCGACTGCGTGCAACCAACTGAAATTCAAATACCGTGCGGAATACGGCCCTACGCGTTTATTGAGCGGTGGGCCCTCTTGGCGTGGGGATTTATTTCCGGCCACGACCCAGGGCCCCTTTTTCACGAAACAGGCGCATGACATGCACATGTAACATGCGGCCTATTGTTAATTGCGCTTCGAGGTACGCCAATTGATTGCGGCGAATGTGAACCGCCCGCATTCGCTGTCGACCGGGAACCACGTGCGAGTCGACCCAAGCAAGGCGAACCGAGGAGTAACCTTTTGCGCACCTCACCGAGAACCGGTTCGGCTTTACGTCGAAGAGCCGCCGCCTGCCTGACCCTGTTCAGTGCCGCCGCAATGACGGTCCTGGGCATACAGATACCCGCCCACGCGGCGGCGCCGCACGCTTCATCGGCCGCATCGGCCGCATCGGCCGCATCGGCCGCGTCGGCCGCGTCGGCCAAGAAGAAAGTCGACCTCGAACCCTCCTGCGCCACTCCCAAGAAGGGCGAGGCCGCATGCTTCGCCCTGCGTCGCACCGACACCAAGGCTGTCAAGGGCCTGCTGTCCCCCTCCGTCACCCCCGGCGGCTACGGCGCCGCCGACCTGCAGAGCGCCTACAGCCTTCCCGCCGACGGCGGTGCGGGGCAGACGATCGCCATCGTCGACGCCTATGACGACCCCACCGCCGAGGCCGACCTGGCCGTCTACCGCGAGCAGTACGGACTGCCGGCCTGCACCACGGCAAACGGCTGCTTCACCAAGGTCGACCAGCGCGGTGGCACCAACTACCCGGCGCCCGACGCCGGCTGGGCCGGCGAGATCTCACTCGACCTGGACATGGTCTCCGCGGCCGCGCCGAACGCGCACATCCTGCTCGTCGAGGCGGACCAGCCGAGCTTCGAGGACCTCGGGGCGGCCGTCGACCAGGCCGTCGCGCTCGGCGCCAAGTACGTCTCCAACTCCTACGGCACCAACTACAGCAGCACCCCGGGCAGCGGCGAGACCCCGGACGAGACGACGTACGACGCCCACTACAACCATCCCGGCGTCGCCGTGGTCGCCTCCTCGGGCGACAGCGACTACGGGGTGGCCTACCCCGCCGTCTCCCCCTACGTGACCTCCGTCGGCGGCACCTCCCTGGTCCGCAACTCCGGCACCGCACGCGGCTGGTCCGAGTCGGTCTGGAACCGGGGCGGCCTCGGCCCGGGATCCGGCTGCTCCCTCTACGAGCCCAAGCCGGCCTTCCAGACGGACACCGGATGCGACAAGCGCACCGTCGCCGACGTCTCCGCCGTGGCCGACCCGGCCACCGGCGTCGCGGTCTACCAGACCTACGGCGGTGGCGGCTGGCAGGTGTACGGAGGCACCAGCGCCTCCTCACCGATCATCGCCGGTGTGTACGCGGCCGCCGGGACCCCCGTCGCGGGTACGTACCCCAACTCCTACCCGTACGCCTCCGGGACCGGTCTCAATGACGTGACCGCCGGTGACAACGGCACCTGCACCCCCGCCTACCTGTGCACCGCCGGTGCCGGCTACGACGGTCCGACCGGCCTGGGCACCCCCGACGGGCTGGCCGCGTTCCGCAGCGGCCCGCACGGGAAGCTCTCCGGCACCGTCACCGACGACAGCACCGGCAAGCCGGTCGCCGGAGCCACCGTCACCACCCAGGGCGGCGGCACCGCACACACCGCCGCCGACGGGACCTACTCGCTCGTCCTGCCGGTCGGCAGCTACGACATCACCGTCGAAGCGTACGGCTACGCCACCCGTACCGCCTCGGGTGTGTCCCTCGGCGACGGCGACGCCCTCACCAAGAACTTCGCCCTCACCCCGGTCCCGAGCCGGACGGTCTCCGGCAAGGTCACCGACGGCTCCGGTCACGGCTGGCCGCTCTACGCCAAGATCACCGCGGACGGCGTCCCCGGCGGCCCGGTGTGGACCGACCCGCTCACGGGCGCCTACGACCTGAAGCTGCCCCAGGGCCACGACTACACCCTGCACGTGGTCAGCGCCTATCCCGGCTACACATCGCCCACCAAGAAGATCACCGTCGCGGACTCCGACCAGAGTCTGAACGTCGCGGTTCCGGTCGACCCGTGGGCGGCCACCGCGCCCGCCGGCTACTCGGTACGGGACGAAGGCACCACCGAGACGTTCGACTCGACCGACTCCGCCCCGAAGGGCTGGAGCGTGGTCAACGCCGACGGGACGACCGGCGGCTGGACCTTCGACGACCCGGGCTCGCGCTCCAACACCACCGGCGGCGACGGCGGGTTCGCCATCGTCGACAGCGACCACTACGGCGGCGGGGTGCACCAGGACTCGCAACTGCTCAGCCCCGTATACGACTTCACCGACGACTCCGCACCCGAGGTCGCCTTCGCCAACGACTACTGGGCCATCGGGGGCCAGAGCGCGGACGTCGACGCGACCACCGACGGCGGCGCCACCTGGACCACACTCTGGTCCGCAACCGGCACCACCTTCGGCGCGCAGAAGGTCGAGCTGCCGCTGACCGACTACGCCGGCAAGTCATCGGTACAACTCCGCTTCCACTTCACCGGCTCCTTCGGCTGGTGGTGGAAGGTCGACAACGTTTTCATTGGCGATCGCCACGTCACGTCCCTCCCCGGCGGTCTGCTCACCGGCACCGTGACGGATGCCAACACCTCCACGGGTCTGGTCGGCGCCACCGTGACGAACAAGGACGACAGCAAGCAGAGCGCCGTCACTTTCGCCACCCCCGACGACCCCGCCCTGGGCGACGGCCTCTACATCCTGTTCTCCTCCCTCGGCAGCCACGGCTTCACCGCCGCGAAGCCGCACTACACGGGGCTCGACAAGACGGTGAAGGTGCGGGCCGACAGCGCGGTCGGCGCGGACTTCGCACTCGGCGCCGGGCAGGTGACGCTGGACAAGACCTCCATCACCGCGTCGGTCGGATGGGGCGAGCAGACCACCAAGACCCTGACCGTCAAGAACACCGGCACGGCACCCGCCACCGTCAAACTCGGTGAACAGCCCGGCGGGTTCACCATGGCGGCCGCGGGCGGCGCCCCGCTGAAGCGGGTCAAGGGAACGTACTCCCCGTTGTCGAGCAAGGCCGCCGCGTCCGCCGCGGGCACCACCGCCAAGGTGGTCCCGGGAGCCGCCGGTGACGCCTGGCAGGCAGCCGCCGATCTGCCGGTGAAGCTGATGGACAACGCTGTCGCCACCAACGACGGGAAGGTCTACTCCGCCTTCGGCTTCAACGGCAGCGCCGACACCAAGGACATGTACGTCCTCGATCCGGTCGCCGGCACCTGGGCCAAGCAGGCCGCCGCGACGGACACCCGGGAGGATCCCGCCCACGGCTTCATCAACGGCAAGTTCTACGCCGTCGGCGGCTGGGGACCCAGCGGCGCCCCCGACTCGAAGCTGGAGATCTACGACCCGGGAAGTGACACCTGGTCCACCGGCGCCGCCTCGCCCAAGCCCTATGCGGGCTCCGGCAGCGCCGTGCTCGACGGCAAGCTCTACGTGGTCGGCGGCTGCGGGGCGGACTCCTGCGGCTCCACGGATGTCACCGTCTACGACGCCGCCGCCGACAACTGGTCCACCCTGGCCGCCTACCCGGAGCAGATCTCCTGGAGTTCCTGCGCCGGCATCGGTGGCAAGCTCTACTGCGCCGGCGGGTTCAACGGCACCAGCGAGGTCAAGCACTCCTACGTCTACGACCCCGCCGCCAACACCTGGTCACAGGTCGCCGACCTGCCGATCACCCTCTGGGGCGCCGCGTACACCTCCGCCAACGGCCTGCTCGTCACCGCGGGCGGCGTCACCGGGAACAGCATCACCAACCAGGGCTTCTCCTTCGACCCGAAGGCCGACACCTGGACCGCCCTCCCCAACGCCGACACCGCCACCTACCGCGGTGGAGGCGGGCTGGGCTTCTTCAAGGTCGGTGGCGGCGTCGCGACCGCGACTCCCGCAACGACCGTGGAGGTGCTGCCGGGTTACGACCAAGGAGAGTCGAGCGATGTCAGCTGGTTGAGCGAGAGCACGCAGCAGTTGACTCTTCAGCCCGGTAAGAGCTCGAAGGTGACCATCACGCTTGACGCCTCCGTGGCCGAGGTGACGCAGCCGGGAGACTTCACCGCCCAGCTCTCCTTCAGCACCGACACTCCCTACTCCGTGCCCAGGCTCCCCGTGGAGATGCACGTCGCCCCGCCCAGCACCTGGGGCAAGATCACGGGGACGGTGCTGGGGGTGACCACCGCCGGCGGCACCTCGCCGATCGCCGGGGCCACCGTCCAGATCGACACCTGGGCCACGAGCTACACGCTGACGACGGACGCCGGCGGCGGGTATGCCCTGTGGCTCGACGTCCGCAACAACCCGCTCACCGTCATAGCCGCCAAGGACGGTTTCCAGCCGACCGTCGCGACGGTGACGATCAAGAAGAAGTCCACCGTCATCAAGAACTTCACCCTCAAGAGAAAGTAGGCAGGACTGGCCGAAGGCCGGGGCGGCGCGCTCCCGAACGGGACGTGCCCACCCCGGCCTTCCGGCCGTCGGCGTTCACGGTCTCGGCGGTCCAGGAGGGTTGGCCGCTCGCCGACCGGGACGCTCATGCTCAGCGGCCATGACGTCCGCCCGCCTTGCGGAGCGGGCCCGAACGTATGACAGGCCCCACAAAGGGAAACTCCGACCGGGGATTGAACCCGGGCGAGGTCAATTGCCGCCGCCGCTGGCGATGCTGGACCGCCGAGGCCGTTCCATCGAGAAGCGTCGCGCCGTCCGGTCGCACTCGCTCGGAGCACGGCCGGACGGCGCACGAGGGGCGGCCGGCCGACGTCAGCGCACGGTCATGCGCACCGGAACCACCGGGTACGTGTACGGGGTGTCCGTGCCGACCGCCAGCGCGGCCGTGTACGTGCCGGTCCGGTCCACTGCCGTGACGGACGCGTCCAGCCGTACGGTGACGGTCACGTGCGCGCCCGGACGCAGCCGCAGGGTGACAGAGTCAGCCGTGAGCCAGGGCACGTCGGTGGTCGGGACGCAGTCGTCGAGGCCCGGCAGCTGTTCGACGGCCGGGACGGCGTCGTAGACGCTGCGGGCGCCGCCGACGTGGAAGAAGCCGCATGCGCTGCCGCCGCGGTAGAGGGCGTTGGCGGAGGGAGGCAGGGGCGTCCAGGTTCGGGCGGCCGGGTCGTAGGCGTAGCCGCCGTCGGTGCGGCCGCCCATCAGGTCGCTGGCACCGCCGGAGACGAGGAACCGGCCGTCCACGGCGGTGTGGGCGGAGCCCCACAGGTCGGTCGGCAGGTCCGGAATCCGGGTCCAGGCGGCGGTGCCCGGGTCGTACGTGTAGGCGTGCCGCGTGCCGCCGCCTGCGGCGTAGCCGCCCGCGCAGTACAGCTTGCCGGCGATGGCGCCGCAGCCGAGCCACGAGATGGGCTCGGGATACGGCGTCGCTGTGCCCCACGTGTCGTCGGCCGGGTCGTAGACCTGGACGGTGGTGGTGCCGCACCGGGTCGCGCAGCCGCCGACGAGGTACCACTTGCCGTCCAGGGTCGCCGAGCCGGCCGCCGCGTAGGGCGTGGCCGCCCGGGCGGCGGTGGACCAGGTGTGGCGTTGCGGGTCGTAGACCTCGGTGGTGGCGACGGGGCTGCCGGTCGCGTCCCAGCCGCCGGTGACGTAGAGCTTCAAGCCGAGGAAGGCGGCTTCGGAGGCTTCGCGCGAGGTGGCCGGGCCTCCGGGGATCGCCGTCCAGGTGGAGGTGACCGGGTCGTACACGTTCCCGCCGTTCAGCAGGGATGTGCCGTCGATGCCACCGATCGAGTAGACACGGCCGTCCGGACCGGTGGCCACCGCGTTGTCCATCACGGCGGTCGGGTAGTCGGTGACCTTGGTCCAGCCGGAGGCGGCGGGTGCCGCCGCCTTGGTGCCCGAGCGGGTCGAGGACCTGGCCGCCGTCAGCGGCAGCGGGCTGTAGTCGCCGGGCACGTACTGCGCGGGGGCGTCGGCGGCCGTGGCGGCCGGAATGTCGCCGGACCGCTCGGTGAGTGTCACGGTCAGGGGCGCCGAGCCTGTGTCGCGGAGGGTGACCTTTGTCGTCGTGGTCCGTCCCCGGCGCACGGTCTGCGAGACCGACGCCGGACTGACCGACAACTGCCCGGCGCGCAGCACCGGTTCGAGGCGGGTCGCGTCGTCGGTCTTGACCCGGACCGTCCTGGTCACCGTGGCGTAGTGGTCGGCGGTGGCCCTGATCGGCTGCCGGCCCGTCTTCGGGGAGAAGAGCGCGTACGTGCCGTCCCCGGCCGTCGTCGCCGAGGCGCCTGCGGGACCGCGGACCGATGCCCCGGCCACCGGTGCGCCGGTGTTGCGGTCCTTCACCGTCCCGTACAGCAGCCCGCCCCGGACCGGGGCACACCGCACGCCGCCGAAGGTGACATCGTCGACCTGCCAGTAGTACGCGTTGTCAGCGAGGTAGCGGAACCGTATCCGCGCGGCCGACTTCCCGGCCGCGTCCGGGAGGCTCACCGTCTGTGCGCCGGGCCCGGCGTTTACCAGGTCACGGCGCCAGACCGTGGACCAGGTCCGGCCGCCGTCCGTGCTGAGATCCACGTTCGCCTTGGAGGCGTCGGCGAACTTCTTGTAGAACGTGTCGAAGCGGACCTCGGCCGTGTCGTAGCCGGTCAGGTCGAGCACGGGTGAGACGAGCGAGGTGTCCTCGCCGTCGGCGTAGTGGTCGCTGTCGGCGATGGCGAAGCCGCCCGAGCCGCCGGTGAGGTTGTCGCGCCCGGCCGGGTCGTCGAAGCGCCAGGTGTGCCCGCCGCCGTTGCCGGTGACGGTCCAGCCGGCGGGCGCCGACGTGGCGTCGAAGGTCTGGGTGGGGGCGCTGAACGTCTGCCGGTAGCCGGGCGCCACGCAGGACGCGGCGTCGACCTTCACGGCGAAGTCCCGGTGGCCCGCTCCTGCCCCCGTCGTCACGTCGGCGGTCGTCACCTGGTAGCCGGCGTAGACGGGGTCGATCTGGAGGGTGAAGGTGCTGTTGGCCGGGAGCCGCAGCCTGTAGCGGCCGGTCGACGGGTCGGTGTACGTCCGTGTCGATGGCTGGCCCGCGACCTGGATGCCCGTGGAGAGCGGCCAGCCGTGCCCGGAGCCGTCCCGGATGCGTCCGGTGAAGGTGACGAGCGGCTGCTGGGCGAGCTCGAAGTCGCGGCCGACGGTCTGACCGTCGCCGATCTCGACGTCGGCCGAGACGGTGCTGCCGTAGCCGAACCTCTCGGCCTTCACGTAGTATGTACCCGCGGGGAGCGTCATGTCGTACGAGCCGTCGTCGGCGGTCGTGGTGGCGTTCGCGCCTGCCGTGACGCGGACGTCGGCGAGCCCGGTGCCAGTGTCCGGGTCTGTGACCCTGCCGGTGAGTTCGCCGTACGGGCCGGTGGTGAAGGCGGCGCTGCCGTCCGGGGTGCCGAGGCCGGTCGGGCCGTCCCAGCCGGTGCCGGCGGAGCACAGGTTCGCCGTGTCACAGGTGCCGTTGGTGCCGGAGGCCACGTCGTGCAGGGCGGCGGTGTGGGCGTACGGGTAGGCATTGGGGTAGGTCTTGGCGCCCGGCTTCCCGGCGAGGGCATAGGTGGCGGCGATGATCGGGGAAGAGGCGCTGGTACCGCCGTAGACGCCCCAGCCTCCGTCCTCGTACGTGTTGTAGACGCTGACCCCGGTCGCCGGGTCGGCCACCGCCGACACGTCGGCGACGGCGCGGTGGGCGCAGCCCCGGTCGGTCTGGAAGGAAGGCTTGGACTGGTAGGCCGAGCAGCCGCTGCCCGCGCCGCTCCAGGCGGATTCGGTCCAGCCCCGGGTCGTCGCGGGATCGCGGCTCAGCGAGGTGCCGCCGACCGCCGTGACGTAGGGGAGGGTGGCCGGATAGCTGGTGCCGTAGCCGTTGTCGCCGGTGCTGAACGTGATGGCCACACCCGGGTGTTTGTAGTAGGCGTCGCCGGGTTCGTCGCCGATCGCGCTCTCGCTCGCGCCCCAGCTGTTGGAGATGTAGGTGGCGCCGAGCGCGACCGCCTTGTTCTCCGCCTCGCCCAGGCTTTCGATGCTCGGCGCGTCGGCCTCGACCAGCAGGATCGAGCACTGCGGGCAGGCTGCGCTGACCATGTCGAGGTCGAGGGCGATCTCCCCGGCCCAACCCGCGTCGGGTTGCGGGTAGTCGGTGCCGCCGCGCTGGTCGGTCTTGCGGAAGCAGCCGTTGTCGGTGGTGCAGGGTGGCAGGCCGAACTGGCTGCGGTAGACGGCCAGGTCGGCCTCGGCGTTCGGGTTGTCGTAGGCGTCCACGATGGCCACCGTGGCGCCGGACCCGGCCGTGCCGGAGGGCAGGTCGTAGGCGCTCTTGATGTCGGCGGGGCCCAGCCCTGCCGGGGCCGCCAGGGGCTGTAGACCCTTGGCCTGCCGTACGTCATCACGGGCGAGTGCGAAACAGGACACCTCGCCGGGCCTGCTCGGCCGCGCGCACAGGGGGCGGGTCGCGGGCTCCGCGGTCGCCGCGCCGGCCGCAGTCTTCCGCGCCGCGGGGTTCGTTGCCGCGGTGTTCGGGGCCGGTGAAGGTGCCGGTGCCGGGTCGCCGGAGCCGGCCGCGGCGGACGGTGCCTCCAGGGCCAGCGCCAGCAGGCTGCTCAGAAGGACGGGCCATACCGCCAGGCTCGTTCTGAACTTTCGTCTCTGGTTCGTTCTGGTCATCCGAGTTTTCCCAGACCTTCCGTGGGGGAGAAGGAGCAAGGTCAACCGGGAGCGTAGGGCATGTACATGTCATACCTGTTTCTCGTGTCACTCCTGTCCGCGCAGTTGACGTGACACCGCCCGCGGAGGCGAGGCCTATGAACACGCACGTGACGGTGGACCCGAGTGCGTACAGCCGCGGGCAGAGCCTCAGTTCGACCGAGGCAGGTGACCGCTGCGGTGACGGCGAGCCCCGTCCTCGCAGACAATCAGTTGGCGGGGTCCAGGTGGCGGACGTGCGGCGACCCACGTCGCGCGCCCGCCACCGGCCCGGCCGACGGCGGGTCCGGTCAGGACACCGTGAGCGCTCCACTACCGTCGGAACGGCTGGGACGATCGCAGGAGTCGGAAAGACCGGAAGGAACACAGAGGTCGGTGTCCGGTGTGAGGTACTGGCCCGAGAGATGGTCCGCCTCCCCGGCCGCGAGCCGCAGCAGGGTCCGTGCGGAGTGCTCGCCATCGGTGAAACGGCCCTCCCGGCGCTGGGCCATGAACCACTCGATACTGCGGTCGCGCCACACGTCGCCGGTGGGGTAGGTGTCCATGCCGTCCTTGGTGAGCCCGAGTTCCACCAAGCCCGGGTGGTAGCTCAGCATGGTGACGCCGTAGGGACGCAGTTCGCGGGCGAGGTTCTCGGTGAGCTTGTTCACCGCCGCCTTGGAGACCGAGTAGGCGGACAGGTGCGGCCACCGGTGCCGTCCGGCATCGCTGGTGATGTTGATGACGCGGCCCGCACGGCGCGCGGTCATCACGGGAAGGACGGCATGACAGGTCCGTACCGTTCCCGTGAGGTTGACGTCTACGGTGTCCTGCCATTCCTCCCGGTCCAGCTCCCAGAAGGGTCCGATGGGGCCGGTCACCCCGGCGTTGTTGACCAGGACGTCGATTGTCCCGAAGGTGTCCACGGCCTCTTCCACGACCTTGGGCATCGCGGCGGGATCGGTCACGTCGGCCGGTACGGTCAGGACCCGGGTGTTCCGGGCCTGGAGCAGCTCGGCCGTCTCCTCGAGCGCCTCGGGGTCACGGCCGGTCAGTACCAGCTGGGCACCGGCCTCGGAGAGCGTCGCCGCGAAAAGGCGGCCCAGGCCGCGTCCTCCGCCGGTGACGAGGACGGTACGGCCT
Organism: Streptomyces griseorubiginosus; assembly: GCF_017614965.1. Taxonomy (GTDB): domain Bacteria; phylum Actinomycetota; class Actinomycetes; order Streptomycetales; family Streptomycetaceae; genus Streptomyces; species Streptomyces griseorubiginosus_B. Next base: position 14,190 of record NZ_WVUG01000036.1, read on the forward strand.
TGCAGGAGCCGCGGTGAGGTGATCGGCCACGGAGTGGGGGAAGCGGCGGCGGTGGTGAAGGGGCTCATCGTCAACTCGTCCTTCTTCATGGGCTTCACGGGATCCTTCGTCATCTGGTTCACCTGGCCTTCGGGCCGAGGTGACGTGAAGGCCGGCACCGGTTCGCTGCGGCTCCCTCGGTACGAACGCCCCCGTACCCGACCTCACTCGCCACCTCAACGGGGCGGACGGCCGAGTGGTTCAGGATCCGTGGGGTTTGACCCAGCACAGCTCCGCCGCGCGTACTCGCGAAAGGTAGGTGATCTTCGTCATCGCGTAGTCGCGGCAGGCGACCGCGTATCTGGACGGCGGGATGCATGGCCCGAAGTCCCCACGGTGGCGTGACCGGTTGAACGGATCGATCGCAGGCTCGACGGTGGCGCTGAAGCGACGCATGACGCGGGGTGTCAGCTGCCAGGGGACCGTGCCGTAGTGATCGCAGACTTCGATCACCGGCTTGATCAGCCCGTCGAGCATCGTCGGCGCCGGGCCGGCCGCGTCGCGCCCCTTGGTACTCCGAGAGCGTGTCGAGGGAGAAGCTCTCCTCGTCATTCGCCGACATGCGGGCCTGGCGGCGCCGCTGGAGCGCGACGACGTCCGCGAGCCCGGTCTCGACCGACACCGACGCCGGGTCCACCGGCACGGCCGGCGCCGGGTTTGTTGAACGGGATCAGACCGACTCCGGCCGACCGCACCCGTCAGTCATGCGAACTCTCCTGCAGCAGGCGGGACTTGACCTCGTTCTTGAGGACCTTGCCGACCTTCGACCGGGGGAGGTCCGGCCACATCTCGACCTGTTTGGGTGCCTTGACGCCGCCGATGCGGCCCTTCACGAAAGCACGCACTTCGTCGTCAGTGACGCTTTGACCAGGGTGGAGCTGCACGACAGCCGTCACCCGCTCACCCCACTTGTCGTCCGGGAGTCCGATGACAGCGCAGTCCTGGACGGCCGGGTGCTCCATCACCGCCTGTTCGACCTCGGCCGAGTAGACGTTGAAGCCACCGCTGATGATCATGTCCTTGGCGCGGTCGACGATGAAGAGGTAGTTGTCGGCGTCGAGGTAGCCGATGTCCCCGGTGTGGTGCCAGCCGTAGCGGGAGGCCTCCTCGGTGGCCGAGGGGTTCTTGTAGTAGCCGGCCATCACCAGTGAGCCGCGCACGACGATCTCGCCGCGTTCGCCGGGCGGCAGCAACCGGCCCGTACTGTCCATGATGGCGACGGTCACCAGCGGGGCGGGGCGTCCGGCGGAGGCGAAGCGCTCGACGGCGAGCGAGCCGTCGGCGCGGAAGTGCTCCTCGGGCGCCATCGTCGAGATCATCATCGGCGCCTCGGACTGACCGAAGAGCTGTGCCATCACCGGGCCGATCCGGTCGATGGCCTCCGCCAGCCGGGCCGCCGACATGGGGGCTGCGCCGTACCAGAGGCAGTGCAGGGATGTGAGGTCGGTGGATGCCAGGTCGGGGTGGCCGAGAAGCATGTAGATCAGGGTCGGTGGCAGGAAGGTGTGGGTGACGCGATGGCGTTCGATGTGTGCGAGGAAGTCGGTGAGGTCGGGGACCGGCATGATGACGATCTCGCCGCCGAGGGTCAGGACGGGGAAGCACAGCACCCCGGCGGCATGGGTCAGCGGGGCCAGCGCCAGGTAGACCGGGCGGGTGCCGAAGGGGTAACACATCAGCGTCAGCGCCGACATCGTCTCGATGTTGCGGTCGGTGAGCATGACGCCCTTGGGGCTGCCGGTAGTGCCTCCGGTGCCGACGAGCATCACGGTGTCGTCGACCGGTGCACTCTCCCAGGGCTCGGCGGGCACGCCCTCCAGCCAGCGCGCGAAGGGGATGCCCAGGTCCGGGGACCCGTCGAGGCAGACCAGTGTGGTCAGCTTCGGCAGGTCCGGGAGGATCTTCGCGACCAGAGGTGCGTAGGCCTGCTGGAAGATCAGACAGGTGCAGTCGAACAGGTCAAGCAGGTCGCGGTTCTCGGCGGCCTCGTTGCGGGGGTTGACCGGGCACCACACCGCGCCCGCCCGGGAGATTCCGAAGACGCAGGAGAACGCGGTGGGATCGTTGGCGGACAGGATCGCCACCTTGTCGCCCGGCCGTACGTCTGACCGGTCCAGGGCTCGGGCCACCCGCCAGGACAGTTCCTGGACCTCGCCGTAGGTGAGGGTGCGGTCCCCTGTGGTGAGGCAGGGCGCCGCGGGACCCAGTGAGGCGCCCTTGTCGAGGTAGTCGGTCAGACGCACGGCAGGACCTTTCAGCTGTGGACGGTGAGCACCGGGTCGAGGACGAGTCCGAAACTCTTGAGCACGCCGAGCAGTTCGCGGTGGCCGAAGGCCTGGCAGGCCGAGGCCAGGCCGACGCGGCGGGGCGGCTGCTGCAGCAGTGAGTAGGCGGCGTAGGCCTGGAGCAGTCCGGTCTGCTTGTAATTGCTGTTGCCGTGAATCACGCAGTGGGCGCGGCCCAGCGGGCCCGATGCGTGGACGGAATCCACCGAGGTGTTGATCCGCGGGTTCTCCCGGGGCGGCATGCCGGCCTGGACCGAGGCGGCCACCTGTGCCAGGGCGGCGTCCTGTTGGTCGGCCGGGAGGGTCTTGATCTGCGACTCGACCATCTTCACCGTGTCGACGACGCCCTGCATGACGGCGCGGTCCATGACGCCGCCGAGCACCCTGCAGGTCGCCACTCTCGGGTCGTTCTTGAACCACACCGGGTGGCTGGTGCCGCCCCAGGGCAAGGCGAGCGCCGTTTCGTGCCGTCCGGGGACGGCGACCTCGACAGCGGTGAGCGGGTCCCACGTCTTGTACTGGTTCTCCTCCAGGTAGTGCCAGTCGGCCTTCAGTATGGTGAAGATCGTCTGCGTGGAGGCGTAGGTCGGGAACCCCTTCCACAGCACGAGGATGTCGAGGGTGTCCAGCCCCGGCGTCTCCAGGCAGATGTTGGCCGCGATCTCTCCTGTGGTGTACATCTGCGCGACGCCAGGGGACAGCAGCAGGCCCCTGTCCGCGTACTGCTCGCCCCACCGGGCCTGGGCGTCGAGAACCCAGTCCTGCTCACCGGTGGTGTCGAGGTAGTGGCAGCCGGCCGCGAGACTCGCCTCCACGACCTCCGGCCCGTACTTGATGAACGGGCCGACCATGTTGCAGACGACCTTCGCGTCCCGGAACAGCTCGGTCAGCGGTCCGACCGCGTGCTCGACCTCGACGACCTCGTGTTCCACTGTGTCGATGCCGGGGACCTTGTCGAGGACTTCCTGGATACGGGTCTTGTCGCGTCCGGCGGCGATGAAGGGGACGTTGTACTCGCGCAGGTACTCGCACACGAGGCGGCCGGTGTAGCCGGAGGCGCCGTAGACGACGACGGGCTTGTCAGTGCTCATGGTCATACGTCCTTTCGCAGGAGGGTGGGATCCAGGGGACGGTCACATGCCCATGCCGCCGTCGACCGGCAGTCCGGCGCCGGTGATGAAGCGGGCGCCGTCGGAGGCGAGGAAGACCACCGCGTCCGCCATGTCGCCGACCTCGCCGAGCCGGCCGAGCGGGGTCAGGCCGATGACGTCGCCGACGGCCGCCTCCGCGCTGGGCCACAGGCCGAGGGTCACCATGTCGGCCGCGAGCTTGGCGCCCATTTCGGTCGGCACCAGTCCGGGGTAGACGCAGTTGACGCGTACGCCGTAGCCGAGCTTTCCGGACTCCAGCGCGGCCACCCGGGTGAGCCGGTCGACCGCCGACTTCGTCGCGGAGTAGCCCGCGATGCCGGGGAACGGAATGGTGGCGGCGACCGACGCGATGTTGACGACCGCACCGCCGCCGCCGGCCGGGCCGCCGGGCCGCATCGCGCGGAACGCGTGCTTGATGCCCAGCGCCGTCCCGAGGACGTTGACCTCCAGCATCCGGCGCACCTCGGCCGGGTCGAGGTCGACGACCAGACCGGAGATCTCGACCCCGGCGTTGTTGACGACGATGTCCAGGCCGCCCAGCTCGGCGACCGTCTGCGAGACGGCCGATTCCCAGCTCGCGTCCTCAGTCACGTCGAGGGAGACGAACCCGGCGGTGGCCCCGGACTCCCTCAGCGCCTCGGCCGTCGCTTTGCCCACTTCCTCCTGGACGTCGCCGATGACGACGGCTGCGCCGGCCCGGGCCAGCGCCTGGGCCATCCCGGCACCCAGTCCGCGAGCACCACCCGTCACCAGGGCTTTGCGTCCGGTCAGGTCATACACACTCATGGAACATCTCCTCATTGAGATGACTGCACTGCGTGACAGCGCCGCACGCTCAGCCGCAGGCCAGACGCCCGGACCAGGGGGACGCAGCGTCAGCGTCCAAGAATTCTTGACAGTCGTCAAGACTTTCTTGGACGACTGTCAAGATTTTTGCCGAGCCTTCCCGTGGACCGCGCTAACCTGGTGCGGACGCCCGTACGATCGGGTGCACCGAAGGGCCGAGGCAGGCGGGGAGACGAGCTGTGACCCAGGTCGTGGGCAAGAACCAGGAGCGGATCTCGCGGCGCCAGGTCGACAAGTTCGCCGAGCGGCGAGCACAGCTCGCCACATCCGCACTGCGGACGCTGTCCGAGCTCGGCTATGCCCGCACGAGTCTGCGGGAGATCGCCCAGAATTCCGAGTTCTCCCACGGCGTCCTGCACTACTACTTCCGCGACAAGGTGGAGCTCATCACCTACTGCGTACGGCAGTACAAGGCGGAGTGCGTCACCCGCTACGACCGGATCGTCGTCACCGCCGGCTCGGCCGAGGAGCTCAGGGACGGCTTCGGCGCGGCGATGGCCGGCACGTTGCGCGAGGACGCCACGATGCATCGGCTGTGGTACGACCTGCGCAACCAGAGCCTGTTCGAGGAATCGTTCCGCGCCGACGTCCTCGAGATCGACCAGAGCCTGGAACAGATGATCTGGCGCATCGTCAGTCACCACGCGGAACTCGCCGGCTCACCCGTAGCGGTGCCCCCCGCGGCCGCGTACGCGCTCTTCGACGGACTGTTCCAGCAGGCGCTGCTCAGGTTTCTGAACGGTGACGACACCGCCCCGGCGAATCTTCAGACGAGCGTGAAGCAACTCCTGCAGCGCTTTCTCACCCACTCGTAGTCCGGCGTGCGCGACAGCAAACGGGTCAGCACTGGTCCAGGTGTCGTCGTCAAGGCGACATGCAGCCAAGGGCACGCGCATTGTCGTCAAGCCGACCGATGTCAGGATGCTGGATGCGTCCACGGCGGTGGTGACCACCGTCGACGGCATCCGCAGAGGCAGCCGCATCGACTTCGACAAGCTATGGCCCTCACCGCGGTCGGGTTGTCGTCGGGGCTGTCAGTTGGGCGCCGTCGAGCAGGAGCGAGCCTCCGATCCGGGCGCAGCCCAGGTGCAGGTGCGTAGTCGCCCGCGTCCAGGCCCGGGCGGTGAGGGTGGCGTCGATGCGGCCGATCGAGGCACTGCGGAGGTTGACCGTCCCTGCAGGCAAAGCACGACCCATGTACAGGCCTCCGTAGACCGTGAGTTCGGACACCTGGAGAGTTCCCCTCGGGCCGCGAATCGTCGCGCCCCGGAGCAGGAGAACGTCCTGCACGCGGGCGTTTGCCAGGCAAAAGGGGTCGGCGACCTCAGGTCCCAGTCTCCACGTGTCCACGATCACGGGGAAGCTTCACACGTTAGTCCTTGCAGGATACGGGCGGCTCGGCCGGTACGTCCCGCACAAGGGCGGTGACGGTTTCGAGATACTCCTTGGTCCGCCGGTCACGGGAAAGCTGGTCGTACACCGGCTGCACCGCCTTGCGCAGTGCGGTCAATTGGGCCGGGTTCGCGGTGGCGAACTTCTGGCCCCGGGCGCAGAGGCTCTCCAAGGCCCGGTGCTCCTGTTCGCGCAAGTCTGCGCCGGCGCCGTGCACTGCCTCTCGCGCCGCGTCCTGCAGCAGTTTGCGCTCGTCCTTGCCGAGGCGCTCGATGACCTTGGTGTTGGCGACCAGGACGATGGGACGTGGCCACAGAACGACGTTGGCGGTGCCGATCATCCCCGCTTCGTCGTAGCGGCTGCCGTTGACAGAGACGAGTTGCTGCTCGAATCCGTCGAAGGCGGCGACCGAGCTGCCTGCGCCGAACCATTGCGGTTTTGCTCCGAGGGCGCGAAGGGTGGAGTCGGCGACCTTGGACTCCTGGATGCCGATCGTGCGTCCCTTGTAGTCGTCCGGACCCAGCAGTGGTGTCCCGGCGCCGAAGGGGCGGCGCAGGCTGCCCGGGAGCAGGCCCACGCCAGTGAGACCGCCGCCGTCGACCTCGCGGATCATGCGCTCGGCGACCGGTGCCCCGAGGACCTTCTCCTCCGCGGCGAAGCTGTTGATCAGCAGGGGCGCTGTCAGGACACCCAGAGCCGGAGCCCGACGGATGTCGAAGACCCGGCTGCCGAGGGCGGCCAGGTCTACCCGTCCGGACTGCACGTCATTGAATAGTTGTTCCTCAAAGTCCGGTCCCTCCTCATGGTGGGCGTTGAACTCAGCGGAGATCTGGATCGAGTCGTGGGACAGCGTCCTGACGTTCTGGAGGAAGGCGCGGAACTCGTCGCTCGCGCCCATCGGCGTCGCCAGCGACAGCGTGACCGTCCCACCCGTGCCGCTGCCCTGTGTGGTGCCGGCGGGTTTCCCCGTGCTCCCTGTGCCTGAACAGCCGACGGTGAGCAGCATCAGCCCGACGGCGGCGCTGAGTGCGGCACCTACCGTCGTACGTCGGGAACGCATGGCGTCACGCTTCCTTCTCGATGGCCGCTCACAGCCGATGAGTGAACAGGCGCAGCGCACGGCCCGTGCTCATGGTTCGCCTGCTTCGACGGTAGGGGCCGGGGACCTCGCACGCATCCCTGTGGCCTGGAACACCCCTAAAGGGATGACCCTCGCCCCCGGAAGTCCGACGACGCGCCTGTTGCCCAAGCCTGCGTGCACGACTCTTCGGTCTGATCGGCCGACGGGCGCGAGTTCTGCGCCCGCCTGCTGTTGGAGCGGGTCTGTCCAGCCGACGGCTTTGGCCCATAGCCGGTGATGACTGGCTCGGCTCGAAATCAACGGGCAGGGTCCACTGGACGGCTCCGGCGCAGCCACGAAGGGGTCGTACACCGACGACGCCACGAACTGGACGTCGGCCTACCGCGACGGCGTGGAGCGGTGCCTGTGCCACTCGCGGGCACGGGCACGCCGCATCAGGTCCTCGGTCGTGGCGGCGTCGGCGGTCAGGAGCGGATGAACACGTCGGACGTAATAGGCCTGGTCCAGAAGGGATTTGTGTAGTTGCTTCAGATTCCGGGCGCTGTATGAGATACCGCCACGCTTGTCCACGATTCCGGCTGCGATGGCCAGCGGTTCGATGTCCACCGTGAAGGAGAGTGCATCCGTCGTGAAGCTGACATCGCACTCCACCGCGCCCTCTCTGACATCGAGCGAGACGGCATACTCCACTCCGCCGCCCTTGTACCTGGAGACCGGCAGGATGCGCTCGGTCTCAGTTGGGCCGGTCAGCCCCGCAGCAGCGGCTGTTTCCGCGTAGACCACTCGCACTTCTTCGAAGAAGGATGTCGCTGATTGGGTCATGGTCACCTCGCGTCCTCGCTCGTTCACGCACGTTCACGGGCGGATCCTGACGACCTTCCAGTAGTCACCGACCTGGCGCCACGGTGGGTTCCGGGAACGCTTGAGCGTGCTCAGCGGCACGAAATGCCGGCGCGTTCCAGCAGAACCGTAGACCGGCTGAGGGCTGCTCGGGAGCTGAGTGTCAGCATCAGTGTCAGACCCGCCGCATACCATGCTCGGTTATGGCCGACGACGTGCTCGACTACTCCCAGCCCGGACCCTTCACGAGCCTGGACGCGACGCAGTTGCAGTTCATTGAGAGCCTGCCGGATGATCCCGTTGGCATCTGCGCCGCCGCGCAGGGCCTGGTCATTCAGCCTGTGGACGCCGCCGCATCAGGGATCGGTGAGGCGCGGCTCGCGGAGAAGAACATTCGGCCGGTCAGCGAGCTGATCGCCGTCCTGATCGCCCTGGACCCGGCCCCGCTGCGGCAGGCCCGCAGCCCTGACTCACGGGTGGTCGGAACCTGCCGACACTTCGCCACCATTGCCTGCGCATTCCTGCGGGCTAGGGGTATCGCCTCGCGGGCCCGGTGCGGCTTCGGGACCTACTTCCTGGAGGGCTGCGGCGTCGACCACTGGATCACCGAGTACTGGGACACCGACCAGCGGCGCTGGGTGCGCGTCGACACCGAACACCTTGGCACGACGTATGTCGAGCGTCCCGAGGATCTCGCTGTGGGCGAGTTCCTGACCGGCGGCGAGGCGTGGGTTCAGTATCGCCAAGGCTTGGTCGACGGCCAGAAGTTCGGGGTGGCAGGTGTCGATTTCGCCTGGGGACCGGCCGAGATCAGCGGCAACGCTGTTCGTGATCTCGCGGCGCTCTGCAAGAGGGAAATGCTGCCTTGGGACGAATGGGGCCGCATGACCGATGCCTATCAGGGCAAGACGGGGAGCGAGTACGACCGGCTGATCGACGAGGTCGCCGACGCCTGCTCCCAGGACGATCCGATGGTCCTGACCAGCCTGTTCGCCCGGGACGACCTGGCCGTGCCCCATGACATGGTCGGATGACTGGATACGGGGACTGGCGGCCGGGCGTCGGGCGCTCTCGCCGTCCAGCCGCTTGCGGTCGGCGCTCTTGCGGAGAGCGCTGACCTGGGTGGCGCGGGCTGGTGAACGCCCCCGCCGGTAAGAGGTGATGCGACGTCGTCACCCGGGCCTGGGTGCTCGGCACGTCTCGTGGTTCCGGGGCGGCTTCAGATGAGTCCGCGTTCGGCGAGGCTGCGGCCGGTTTCCTCGATGGTATCGGGGATCGGGTGGAGGGGGCGGGCCAGGAGCGCCTGGGCGGGCGCGTGATCGAAGCGCTGGGCCGAGCCGATGAGCCACCGGTTGTCGCGCAGCTGGGGTTCAAACACGCTCGCGGCCCAGGTGAGCCATGTCGGCATCGCGCGTGTGGGGATCTTCCGGCTGGCCTGGGGGAGCCTCTCGCGGAGCACCGCGGCGACGTCGATGAGCGAGGACGGGTCGGTCGCGACGATCGTACGATGGGCGCCCGCCGTTTCGGAGGTCATGGCCTCGATGTGCGCGTCGGCGACGTCTCGCACGTGGACCCATGGCAGGCGCAGGTCCGGGACCATGGGCAGCGCGCCGGCCATGATCTGCTGGATCGCCGAGACCGAGGTTCCGGGGTCGTCGGACAGGAGGGGGCCGATGACCGCGCCCGGGTTGATGACGGCGAGCCGGTTGCGCGCGCCGCGTCGCTCGGCGATGTCCCACGCCGCGCGCTCGGCCCGGACCTTCGAAACCACGTAGGCACCGAGGCGGCGGCGGTCGGGTGGGGTCCAGTCGGATGCCGTGAAGAGGTGATTGCGGCGCGCCGGGGCGTACTGCACGGCCGCGAGAGACGAGGTGACGACCACGCGTTCCACGTCTGCGTCGAGGGCCGCGTCGATGGCCCGCGTCGTGCCCTGTACGGCGGGGCGGATCACGTCCTGCGGGTCGTTCTGCTTCGTCGTGACGAAGGGGGAAGCGACGTGCAGGACGAACCGGCAGCCCGCGGTCGCTGCCGCCCATCCCTCGTCCGAGAGCAGATCGAGCTGCAGGATCTCCAACGATGTGTCGTCCGCGCCTGCCTGTGCCATCGCGGCGCGCACCTCGGCGGCGCGGGCCGGTGAGCGCACCGATCCGCGGACCGCGTATCCGCGACGCAGAAGTGCTGCCGCTGTATGGGCGCCGATGAACCCCGAGACACCCGTGACAAGGACCGTATCTGTCATACCTAATCCCACCCATCCGCCCTATCTTGACAGTGAGCAGTTTACGGCGGGTCTGCTCACTGTCAAGATAGGGCGATGACGACCGAGGGGCCGAGGGCCGGCGATCGCTACCACCACGGCAATCTGCGCGCGGCGCTGCTCGACAGCGCGCTGGAGGTGCTGTCCGAGAGCGGTGTCGCCGGGTTCAGCATGCGCGAGGCCGCGCGGCGGGCGGGAGTGTCGCAGTCTGCTCCCAAGCACCACTTCGGCGACGCGCGCGGGCTGCTGGGCGCGCTCGCCACGCGCGCCTACCGCCAGCTGTGTGAGCGGCTGGAGGCGGTGGATGTCGTCGGGCGTGATGTGGGGGAACGCGTCGCGGCGCTGGCGGCCGAATATGTTGCCTTCGCCCGGGACAACCGCCCGCTGTTCGACCTCATGTGGCGCATGACCCAGTTCGACTTCAACGACCCTGACCTGGTCGAGCAGAAGCACCGGGCGCTGCGCGCCCTGGACCGTGGCCTGCGCGGCCAGGATGCGCAACGACCGGACAGTGCGAACCCCGCGCTGGTACCGAGCTACGCGGTGTGGTCACTCGTGCACGGCTATACAAGCCTCGCGCTGGAGGGCGCGATCGACGAAGACGCCTCGGATCCGTTGGCGAGCGACCTGCTGCCCGCGATGCTGCGGCTGCTCGATGTGACCCCGGCCGACCGTGACCGGTAGACCGACAAGGTCGTGGTGGTGATCTTGCCACTGCCACTGCCACTGCCACTGCTACTGCTACAGCTACTGTCACTGCCCAGGCCGGGGCCCGGCTGGGGTGTTGATCTCGTTCTGCCGTCCGTTGCCTGTGTGCGGGACGCCACGGAGGCGTGGGCCATCATGGTGCCGGCGGGTGCGGGGGTGCGGCTTCCGCGGGTGCGGCGGATGTGCCGGTAGGGCCTGGGGCGTTCACTGGAGGGTGGTGTCCGGGCGTTCGGGTGCCTCGAGCAGCGCCTGGAAGGCGTCGTTGAATCCTGGCGTGTCGGTGAGGCCGAAGGCCACGCGCTGGAGCAGGTATCCGTGGAGCAGGGCGATCACGGCGCGTGCGCCGTTGTCCGGGTCCGCGGTGGGAGCGGCGCCGGCCGCTTGTCCGCGGTGCAGGGCGTCGGCGATGCTTCGGCGGACTGTTTCGAAGCCTTCCAGGGCGCGGGTGTGAAGGTGGTCGTTGCGCAGCAGTTCTGGCCAGGTCTGCACGACGCACTGCAGAAGTTCCTCGACCGGTACCGCCTGTCCTGCGGCGTCCGTGAGGGTCTCGGCATTCAGGGCCTGAAGCGAGGCGGCGACGAGGTGGCCCGGGCTGGGGGCGTCGGCGGCCGCGGCCACTTGCTGCATCGGTTCGAAGATCAGCCGGAAGGTGTCTGCGGCGATGGCCAGGATGATCTCCTCCTTGTTCGCGAAGTAGCGGTAGGGGGCTCCCGCGGAGACGCCGGCTGCCGCGGCGATGTCGGGCATCGAGGTCTGGTGGAAGCCGCCCCGTGCGAAACACCGGCGCGCAGCCGCGATGATCTGCGCACGCCTGGCTTCCCGGCGTTCGGGGGTGATGCGGGGCATGACCCTCCTCAAAGTGAATGATCTTTCATCTTGACAAGGGGACCGTAGCGGGCCCATCGTAAAAATGAAAGGTCATTCACCAAAGTGGGGATCGTGATGAGCACCGAGCTGACCATCGGCGCCTACCGCTACGAGCACACCGAGGCACTCTTCGACGGCCGCGTGCAGATCGACGGGGTGGACGCCACCCTTGAGACGGAGCCCCTGGTCTCGGACGTCTTCCGGCACATGCTCGAAGGCCGCTACGACATAGCGGAACTCGGCCTGACCTACTTCCTGCGCACCTTCGAGGGGGACGATGCGCCGTTCATGGCGCTGCCAATCTTCCCGAACCGCAACTTCCGCCACTCCGCCGTCTTCGTGAACACCGAGGCGGGGATCGACAAGCCGCAGGACCTCGCCGGCAAGACACTTGGCGAGTTCGCGCTCTTCGGACACGACGCCGGCGTCTGGGCCAAGGGCATCCTGTCGGACGAGTACGGCGTGGGCGTCGAGCAGTGCCGCTGGGTCATCGGCGGCACCAACCATCCCCTGCCTGCGTTCGACTGGCTGCCGCAGCCGGTGCCGGACGGCGTGCGGGTGCGGCACGCCGGCGACGGCCAGAGCCTGGGTGCCATGCTCGAGTCCGGAGAGATCGACGCGCTCATCTCGGTCGACGTGCCCCAGGCCATGGTGCGCGGATCGACGAAGATCGCCCGGCTCTTCCCCGACTACGAGAACGTCGAGCGCGACTACTACCGGCGCACCGGGATCTTCCCCCCGATGCACATCGTCGCAGTCCGCAAGGACCTGGTGCACCGGCCGGAGGATCTGCGCTCGGTCTACCGGGCCTTCGTCGAGGCCAAGGAACTGGCCCAACGCAAATACCTCGAGGACGCCCCGAAGCAGCACATGAGCCTGGTGACCCCCTGGTTCAGCAGCCTGTTCGAACACAACCGCGGCCTGCTCGGCGAGGACTGGTGGCCCTACGGCCTGCGCGCGAACCGCAGGGCGGTCGACACCTTCCTGCGCTACCACCACGAGCAGGGCCTCTCCAAGCGCCTGCTGACCAGCCGCGACATCGTCGTCCCCGACTTCCTCGACACCTGAGCCAGAGTCAGAAGCTGCGTCCCATCCTCCTTCCGCATGCCACGGTGTTGTGAAGTGTGGCAATGATCCGTTTTCGCGTTCGGTTGGTCGTCAATGGACGGCCAGCGGAACGGCCGCGGGGCTACCTTCGGGCGGTTGCCGCGAGAGCGGCCGGGCCGCTCTGGGGCGGCGGCCGTCGGGACGGCGCGTCAAGAGGGTGCCGGGGTGACCGGGGCGGCGGCGCTGGCGATTAGGTGCTCCGCGTCGGGGAGGAAGACCTTGAGGTCGGCCTGGTCCCTCCCCTCGATCCCGATGGCGAACAGGTGGCTCTTGCCTCCGTATCTGACGTCGGACAGAAGGAGCCGTAGCACCGCGGGCTCGGCGAGGCCATAGACGTTGTCTCCAGAATTCGGCCAGGTCAGAAAGTCTACGCAGGCCCGCACTGGGCAGTCGGAGACCTCATTCACCGCCTTGCTGGAGATCGCGATGTCGACCACCTGCGCAGGGAGAGCGTCGCTGCCGATCCTGCCGCTCCGGGGTTTGGAGACCTGTAGGTTCGGGCGGGTGCTGAGCCACGCCACCAGCCCCGACGCGGTGCTGGACACTCCGGCAGCACGTATGTGGTCCTTACCCACCGGGATGAGGTCGGACCAGAACAGGACCCGGTGCAGATCCCAATTGCCGTCCGGCGCCACGGAGAACTCGACGGGTTGGTCCTCATGGCTCTCCCACCGTCCTGTGAAGGTCACCGTCAGCTGCCCGTTGAAGAAGTGCGACGTCCGATGCGGGCCCGCAGGCAGGCTTCCGGGATCCGAACCCCCCGAGAGGCACTCCGGGGCGCAGCCCGGGATCCCCGCCGATGCGGTGGCCGTGGCCGCCGGAGTCCTGGATGGACCGCCGGAGTTGCCCGAGCCGCTGGCGCCGCCGCAGCCGGCGACGAGGACTGCGGAGAGCGGGACCGCGAAGAGCTTGACAGCGGATTTCACGACAGACCCCCATTTTGATCCGGCGCCTGGATCGGCGTAAATGCTCCCAGAATCTGATGCACCGGCATAGGGGAAGGCGCAGGCGGCGCACCGGCACTGTTGCGATGACGGCCAGGTCGGCCTGCAAACGGTCAACGATCCGTTTGAAGGCTCTGCGTCTCCAATTTGCGCAGCTCAAGGGGCATGGAAGGTGCTGCTGATCCCACTTGCCGTTCGATTGAGCATCGGATATCGAACGCCAGTGGTAGCGGCAGCACCGCGTTCCCCCCTGACCTATTGGAAGGCTAGTCTTGCAAAGTCAAACTTGCAAGGCTAGTATTCTAATATGGACCCGCGAGCATCGGACGAACGCGCCGAAACCCTTGAGCCGGACCCCGCGCTGATCGGGGTGGCCACGCGGCTGCGGATCAGCATCGGCACGTTCAGGCGCCGCAGTCATGAAGCGCTGAGTGAGGGCGACTTGACGGGCCCACAGCTGACGGCACTCTCGCGGCTCGAACGGCTGGGTCCGGTCACCACTGCGGAACTGGCCAGGCGTGAGCAGATCACTCCTCAGGCGATGGGCGCCACCGTCGCGGTCCTGGAAGTCCGTGGGCTGGTGGCCCGTACCGCTGATCCCGCTGACGGGCGTCGCTGGCTGCTCACGGTCACCGAGGCCGGCCGGGCCGTGCTGAGTTCCGAGCGCAGCGCCGTCGCCGACCGGATGGCCGCGGCGATGGCGACGTCCTTCACTGCCGAAGAGATCGCAACTCTCGACGCGGCGGCGCCGCTGATCGAGCGGCTGGCCGACCTGTTCTGACCAGCGCCCGTGATCATCGAGCGTCATCCCGAGGAACGGAGGGCGTGCCGTGAATGAGCCGGAGTCCGATGTCGTCGCAAGCGCCCGGAGCGAGGCGGGCGGTGCTGTGCGGCCGTTCTCCTGGCGGTTCACTGCGCCGTTGTTGATCGGCTCGGCGCTGAATCCGATCAACAGCTCACTGATCGCTACCGCGCTGGTGCCGATCGCCGCCGGCCTGCACGTCCGGATCGGCCAGACCGCAGCTCTGGTGACCGCACTGTATCTGGCCAGCGCTATCGCCCAGCCCACGGCCGGCAAGGCCGCCCAGGTGTTCGGTCCGCGGCGGGTCTTTCTGACCGGGAGTGTGCTGGTGGCGGCCGGCGGCACGGTGGGCGGCCTCGCGCAGGAGCTGATCACCCTGCTCATCAGCAGGATCCTGATCGGTCTCGGCACCTCCTGCGCCTACCCGACGGCGATGCTGCTGATCCGCCGCCGAGCCCACGATGCCGGTCTCGACGAACCGCCCGGCAACGTCCTCGGCGCACTTCAGATAGCCGGCACCGCCACGGCGTCGCTGGGACTGCCCGTCGGCGGTCTCCTGGTCGGTGCCCTGACCTGGCGGTCGGTGTTCTTCCTGAATGTGCCGGTAGCACTGGTCGCCCTGGCCGCGACACTGGCCTGGATCCCCCGTGACAGCCCCACAGGCCGCGACCACACCCTGCGTGGCGTCGCCTCCGCCCTCGACGTGCCGGGCATCCTCGGTTTCGGTGCGATGATGACCGCACTGCTGCTTTTCCTCTACGACCTGCCCGTCGTCCACTGGTATCTGCTGGGCATCGCGGTGGCAGCGGGAGCGGCGCTCGCGGTTTGGGAGATGCGTGCCGCCACCCCGTTCCTCGACGTGCGCCTGCTCGCGGCCAACCGGTCTCTGACCCGGACTTATCTGCGTTTCGGCCTGGCGATGCTGTGCGTGTACATCGTGCTGTACGGGCTCACGCAATGGGCCGAGGCCGTACGTGGCCTGTCCGAGAGCGCATCCGGGCTGCTCCTGCTGCCCATGACCCTCGTGTCCGCGGTGGTCATCTCTCCGGTGTCGCGGCGCAATCTCGTACGAGGACCACTGATCGCCGCCGCGCTGCTGTGCGCGGCAGGATCGGCCGGCGTTCTCCTGTTGACCTCCTCCTCCTGGATCGGCCTGTTCGTTGCCATCACCATTGTGTTCGGCATCTCGATGGGCGCCTCTTCAGCCGGCAACCAGACCGCCCTGTACGACCGGGCTCCCGCTCAACAACTCGGCAGCGCCTCGGGTCTGCTGCGCACCTTCGCGTACATGGGCTCGATCGCCTCCTCGGCCATCACCGGCATCGTGTTCCACACGCACGTCACCGACCACGGACTCCACCAGATCGCCTGGACCATGGTCGGCATCAGCGCCGCCCTGGTCATCATCACGATCGCCGATCGTTCGCTGTCCCCGCGCCCCCGATGCTGACAGCGGCCATGTACAGCACCTGCCTCGCGGAATCCAGCACAGCTCCAGGGGTTGTCATGTGCCACCGAACCGTGGGCGTGCGTCAACGGAATGGGGGTGGTGAAGGCCGCTCGCTTCAGATGTGTGGCGCGGGATGTCGAGAACGTGGCACCGGCTCCGTCCCCGGGACATCAGCGGCCAGCACCGGCCGCACGAGGAGAAGGAGAAATGCGCCATGGCCATTCAGCGCATGGACAACGTGGGCATCGTCGTCGAGGACATGGACGCCGCCATCGCGTTCTTCGTGGAACTCGGCATGGAGCTGGAGGGCAGGGCGGAAGTCGGGGGTCGCTTCGCCGACCAGTGCACCGGACTCGACGGCGTCCGCTGTGACATCGCGATGGTCCGCACCCCGGACGGTCACGGCCGGCTCGAGCTGGCCAAGTACCACAGCCCCGCGGCGATCAGCGCCGGACCGCGCAACCGGCCGCACAACATTGTGGGCACGCACCGCGTCATGTTCGCCGTCGACGACATCGAGGACACCGTGGCCCGCCTGCGCCGGCACGGCGCCGAACTCGTCGGCGAGATCGCCCAGTACGAGGACAGCTACCGGCTCTGCTACGTCCGCGGCCCCGAGGGCATCATCGTCGGACTCGCCGAGCAGCTCAGCTGAACGGTGGCGGGGATCCGTGCACCGCGGGACCGCGGTACAGATGGCGGCACCCTTCGCGGAGGGCAGCACAAGCCGGGCGACGAACGGGGCCCGGCTCAGGTGGGCCGGCGACTTGTCCGGCCGATCATGTCCAGAGCCATAACCGCCGGCTGCGGTGGTGGCCGTGTTGCGATCGTCAGAGACCGCCCCCTCTCAATAGGCTCACATGTACAGTTCCGATCTGGAGTGGGTGGGTATGCAGGGCACGCCCACCGGATTCCGGAGGCACGGAGGTCAAAGGGGGAGGTCGTGTCATGTTTGCGGTGATCTACCGGTGGCGTCTGCACGAAGGCAAGGAGCAGCAGTTCGCAGCTGGTTGGCATCGCGTGACACGCGCGATGCACAAGCACTGCGGCAGCTACGGATCACGTCTTCATCAGGCCGATGACGGCACCTGGGTGGCGTACGCACGGTGGCCGGATGCCGCGACTCGCGAGGGGTGCCCAGACGTGGACCCCGAAGGGGAAGCCATGATGAGTGAGGCGGTCGCTGAGCAGCTCCCCACAATTCGATGTCATGTGGTGGACGACCTTCTCGCGGAACCCCGTGACTAGGTCCGGCCGATCATGTACGGCGCCAGATGATCAGGGCCGCCGCAGTGGCAGTGCCGAGGAAGACCTAGCCGCGCTTGATGCCCCTATGGATCGTCAAGCTGCGATGGGCGCGGGGCTCTGCTGGGTGGGAGCGAATGATGATCAGGTGGAGCTCCCGGGCGACGTAGCGTTTGAGACAACGGATGGCTTCGCGTCTGGTCTTGCCTTCTTTGATGCGTCGTTCCACGTAGGTGCGGCTTCGGGCTTCCCAGCGCAGGCGGGCGAGCACGATCGTGTAGAGGCAGAGTTCGCCCGGCGGTCGCCGCCCCGGTTGAGTCGTCGGCGCTGGGTCTTGCCCGACGAGGCTTCAACGGGACTGACGCTGCAGAGGGCGGCTAACGCTGCTTCGCTGTGCAGCCGTTCAGGGTTGTCGCCCATCGCGATGAGCAAGGTGGCGGCGGTGTTCGGTCCCACGCCGTAGGCGTCGAGGAGCTCGGCCAGCTCGGTGCCTGAGCGTCCTGGCGATGAGCTGCTGGAGTTCAGCGATCTCATCGGCGAGTTGCCCGACTCGCCGGGCGAGCCGCCGCATGGTGAACGCAGCGGTATCCGACGCGGAGTCCGCCTGTGCGTCGGGCAGTTGGAGGCACGTGCGGATCAGCTTGGGAAGGCTCAGCCCGGTCAGCGATTCGCGCAGGCCGGGGTCGGCGGTGACGAGTGCGGCCTTGAGCTGGTTGAGCGCCTGGGTTCGGGACTTGACCGCAGAGGTCTTGGCCATGCGTAGCAGCCGTAGGGCTTCGACGGGGCCATCACCGTGTTTCGCTGTGGCGGTCGCCCGGCCGGACAACACCGCTCGGGCGGCTGCTTCGGCATCGATCGCGTCAGTCTTGCCGCGGCGGCGTCGGGTGGCCTCGCCCGGCTGGTTCACCTTGATCACTGTCACGCCGTGTGCGCGTAGGAAGCGGCCAAGGGCGGCTCCGTGCAAGATCCAGCCGCGGCTGCGCGAGATCGCCGAGGGCAAGACACCGGCGGAGGCACGGAGGGCCCTCAAACGGCGCCTCTCGAACGTGGTCTATCGCACCCTCAAACGCGACCGGCAACAAGGCCCTCACGACGACCGCTTGACACACAGAGGCTCTCATCAGCGTCTCCAACGGCGCCCCTCGGACCCGGTGACCCGACCCCCCAGGTCATGCCTTCGACAGAGGGGGGACCAGTCATGCCGGGCCCGGAGGCCAGCGGCCCTCTTGCAGGACCGCGGAAACATAACGGGCGGGCCGATGAGGCTGATCAGAGCGCGTCCACGGCGATCACCTTCCAGCCGTCGGGGGTACGGCTCATCGTCATCCGCACCCGGTTCAGGTCCAGGCGCGAGCCCGAGACCTGGGTGCTCTGCGTGACCTGGTTGACGAAGAGCAGGACGGTGACCTTGTCCGGTGCCGCCGAGACGACGGAGGCCGCGGTGACCGACGCCTTCACCACCCCGTGGTACTTCTTCGCCGTCGGGCCGACCACACTCGCCGTCGTCTTCCCGTACTCCTCCCGGAAGTGCCCGGTCAGCAGATCACGCGCCCGGGTGAAGTCGCGGTCCAGATGCCGGTAGTCGTACGACAGCACGACCGGCGCCGCCTTGCGCGCGGCCGTCAGAGCCTGCTCCCGGGCGCTCTCGGCACGCCGCTCCTGCCCGTACCGCCAGCCGAGCACCGAGACCGCGACCAGGCCCATGACCAGGAGGGCGCCGAGCACCGCGGTGAGCAGCCACCGCCGGGACGGGCGGGCCGGCGCCTCGTCCGGCAGGTCTTCGGGTGACGGCTCCGGCGGGTCCTCCCAGCCGTCCGGGGCCGGCGGGTCGATCGTCAGGGTGCGCCCGGTGAGGGGTTCCTCGGGCTGCTTCGGGTCCTCGACCCGCCGGGTGCGCTTGGCCGCCGCACGGGCGGCCGCGTTCATCGCCCGGCTGCGGGCTGTCGGGTTCGCCATCGTCATACTCCTCACTGGTGGTGCGTGACCGGTGGTGCGGGTCAGCCCACGAACTCGACGTCGGAGGTCAGCCAGCGCCCGTCCCGGTGGACCAGGTCGAGCTGCAGCCGATAGGTGCGTGCCTCCCCCTTGGGCACGGCCGTGTTGGTGACCTTGCTGTCGGCGACCACCAGGACGCGGGCCGAGTGCGCGTCGGAGCGGACGATGCCGGCGTCGAAGACCTGCCCCTCGGAGACCGACCTGTTCTCGGCGACGAGCTTGGTCAGGTCCTGGGTCTGCGCGCTGAACTGCTTCTTGAAGGCGCCGGTGGCGCCCTTGAGCACGTTGGCGCTGTCCCGGTCGTAGTGCCGGTAGTCGAGCGTGGTGAAGTTCAGCGCGGACTGGCGGGCGGCAGACAGGATGTCCTGGCGCCGCATGTCCTTGTCGTGCTGGTCGTAGAGGCGCAGACTCAGCCAGAGCGCGGTTGCCGTGGTCAGGAGGGTCGCCACGACGAGACCGACCGTGAGTGCCTTCCCGTTCGCGCCGAGTTCCTTCACGGTCAGGCCATAGGACCGACGAGCAACCATTGCCACGACTCCTTTCCGAACACCGTCTGCTGTCCGCCCGTCGAGCCGATCTCGACGGGCTTCCCGTCCGGGCCGGTCGCGGTGCCGGTCTCCGGGTCGTACGGCGTGACGTACGCCGCCTGGTTCGAGCCGCCCGAAGCTGAGCGTGCGCCGGGGGCGTTCTGCGCGCCCCGTACCGAGGTCTTGCCGCCGCGCGGAGCGGTGCAGCGCGCGTCGGTGTTCGCCGCGCGCGCACCGGTGTCCGAGGGATCCCGCCGGGCCGTGCCGTATCCCTGGGTGCACGGCGCCGGGTCGTCGGCGTTCACCACCAGGCCGAAGTGGAAGGTTCCGTCGCCCGGCACGACCGTGTAGCTGCCCGAGACCAACGCCGGGAAGGTGACGAGTGCCTGCTCGACGCCGGGCAGGTGGGCCAGTGTGACCTGGCCGCCGCTGATCAGGTTGGCCAGCAGGACCGAAAGCTGCGGACCGGTCGACTTCAGCAGGGAGTTGACCTCCTGCGCGGCCGGCGTGGCATTGCCGATCAGCTTGCGCACGTCCCCGTCGCTTGACTTCAACTGCTGGGTGAGCAGCGCCAGGTCGTGCGCGAACGACTTGATCGACGAGCCCTGGTCGGCCTGCGTCTTGAGGACCTTCCGGGAGTCCTCGATCAGCGAGATCGTCTGGGGCAGCGAGCCGGACGCGGACTCGACGAGCGCGTTGCCGGAGTCCACCAGCCGGCTCAGGTCGGGGCCGGTGCCGTTGAAGGCCTTGCCCAACTCGTCGACGGTGACCCGGAGATCGTTCTTGCCGACGGAGTTCACCAGCCGGTCCAGGCTGAGGACGAGGTCGGTGGTGGGCAGTGGCACCCGGGTGCTGCCCCGCGGGATCGCGCTGCCGTCGAGGAGGTACGGGCCGTGCGAAGTGCGCGGCTGCAGGTCGACGTACTGCTCACCCACCGCCGAGCGGTTGGCGACCACGGCGAGGGTGTCCGCCGGGATGCGCGGCGCGCCGCCCCTGATGTCGAGGGCGACCGACACGCCGTCGTCGCCCGTCAGTCCCAGCGAGCCCACGCGGCCCACCGGCACACCGCGGTAGGTGACCTCGGCGCCCGGGAAGATGCCCCCGGAGTCGGCGAAGTCGGCCCGCACGGTGTAGCCGCGGTCCAGGAGGCTGTCCAGCAGGCCGGTGTACTGGGCGCCGACGTACGACACCCCGACAGCGGTGACGGCCGCGAAGGCGAGCAACTGTGCCTTGACGGTACGGGTGATCACGGCTGGACCCCCTTCAGCATCAGCTCGGCGAGCGCGAGGTCGATCCCCTCGGGTGCGCGGGCGCCGGTGGAGTAGGCGCTTGTGCACACGGGCGGGCACAGCACGTCGCCGCCGCCCGAGGAGGCCGAGGGGGTCGGCAGGCTTGGCGCGCTCGGCAGCGCGGTCGGTGTGGGGACGCTCGGCAGGTGAGGGACGTCCGGGACGTCCGGGACGTCCGGGAGATCCGGCACGTCCGGCGTGTCCGGCGGCTGCGAACCGCCCTTGCCCCCGCCGGAGTGGCCGCCCGCCACGTTCCCGTACAGGTCCGCGAGGTCGAGGTCCGCGGTGAGGTGGAGGTTGACGTAGTCACCCTTGACCGCCTCCGTGGCGTTGCGCGGGAAGGGGTAAGTGGTCAGCAACTCCAGGGAGTTGGGCAGGTCGCTGCCCGCCTTGTTCAGCTGCTGCAGGATCGGCCGGAGGCTCCTGAGGTTCGCGATCGTGTCGTCGTGCGAGGCCTCGACCACCTTGGTGCCGGTCTCGCCGAGCTTCGACAGGGCGGTGAGCATCTTCGTCAGGTTGCGCCGCTCGCCGGCCAGGACCTTCAGCGCGGGCGGCATCGTGTCGACGGCCTCGGCAATGGTCTCCTTCTCCCTGCCGAGCCGCGCCGCGAGCCGGTCAACGGCCTTGATCGCGCGGACGATGTCCGCCTTCTGCTCGTCCAGTCCGCCGACGAACGTGTTCAGCTCCTTCAGCAGCGACCTGACCCGGTTCTCCCGGCCGTCCAGGGCCTTGTTCAACTCCACGGTGATCGTCTTGAGCTGGGCCACCCCACCGCCGTTGAGCAGCGCGGACAGCGCGGACAGCACCTCCTCGACCTCCGGGTTGCGGCCGCTGCGGGACAGCGGGATGCGGTCGCCGTCGCGCAGCCGGCCCACGGGGGGCGTGCCAGTCGGGGCGGCGAGTGCCACGTACTTCTCGCCGAGCAGGCTGGTCTGCCGCAGTTCCGCGACCGCGTTGGCGGGCAGCTTCACCGAGTCGGCGACCCTCAGCCGTACGCGCGCGTGCCAGCCGTCCAGCTGCACTTTCTCTACCGCGCCCACGGTCACGTCGTCGACCTTCACCGCCGACTGCGGCACCAGGTCCAGGACGTCGCGGAAATCGACGGTGACGTGGTACGCGTGCCCGTCGGCGGCGGCACCGCCGGGCAGCGGGACGTCGTACCAGCCGTTGAACTCGCAGCCGGACAGCAGCAGCGAGCCGACCGCCGCCCAGGTCACGGTTCCCGCCGTGCGTCGTATGCTCATGCGCTCGCCCCCAGGATCCCGCCGAGCGTCCTGTCGGTCGTCCCCGTCACCGCGCTGCCCTGCGTGGGAAGTTCGGGCAGGGAGTCGAAGAGTTTCGTCAACTCCTTGCAGTCGGGGTTCTTGCCGCCTTCGTCGCCCGTCGTCCTGAGCAGGGAGCACAGGAGCGAGGCCGGATCCTGGGCCTGCTGGGCGTTGTTGCGGGTGTCGAGGGTGCCGGAGGACGGGTTGTAGGCGTTGTTCAGGTTGGACAGACCGACGGGTGCGACCGTCAACAGCTCGTTCAGCGCGGCGCGTTGGGTGATGAGCACCTTGGTCACCTTGCTGAGGCCCTTCACGTCCGAGGTCAGCGACTTCTTGTTCTTCTTCACGAAAGCGGACACGTCACCCAGCGCCGTGGCGAGGTTCGCGAG
This sequence comes from Streptomyces griseorubiginosus, assembly GCF_017614965.1. GTDB lineage: Bacteria > Actinomycetota > Actinomycetes > Streptomycetales > Streptomycetaceae > Streptomyces > Streptomyces griseorubiginosus_B. The sequence continues at coordinate 36,669 of NZ_WVUG01000036.1, forward strand.
CGCCGCCGCGAGGTCCTTGCGCTCGCCCGAGAGCTGCTCGGCGACCGTGGCGAGGCTGGTGTTGAACGAGCGCACGCTCTTGTCGTCAGCCGCCAGTGCCGCCGTGAACACCTGCAGGTTCCGTACCGTGCCGAACAGGTCCCTGCGGCCGTCGGACAGTGTGGTGACCGCCTGCGAGAGGTCCTGGACCGTCTGGTTGAGGTTCTCGCCCTGCCCGTCGAGGTTGTCGGCACTGACCCCGAGCAGCCGCGACAGGGAGCCGTCCTTGTTGGCGCCCTTGGGACCGAGGGCGTCCGCCGTGGTGTGCAGGCTGTCGAAGACGCGGTCCAGTTCCACGGGTACGGCGGTGCGCTTCGCAGGGATGACGGCGCCGTCGCGCAGGACCGGGCCCTTCCGGTACACCGGCAGCAGTTGTACGTAACGGTCGCTGACCACCGAGGAGTTGATGATCGCGGCCTTCGCGTCGGCGGGGACCTTGCGCCCTTCGTCGTACTCGAACTCGACGCGCACCCGGCCGCCCTCGGGAGTGATCTTCTCGACCTCGCCGATGCGCACACCGAGGACACGGACGTCCGAGCCGGGGTAGATGCCGATGGTGCGCGGGAAGTACGCGGTGACGTGGATCTTCCCCGGGCGAGGCCACAGTGCGTAGGTGAGCGCGGCGATCAGCGCCACTACGGTGACCAGAGCCAGGTTCCTCCTCACTGCCCGCCTCCCGTCTTGGGGACCACCGGAGCGGCGACGAGGTTCTGAACGTAGGAGTCGAACCAGCGGCCGTTTCCGAGGGTGTTGGTGAAGACCCGGACGTAGGGCGCGAGCAGCTTCACGCTGCGGTCCAGGCTGGACTGGTTGCGTTCGAGCATCTGCACCACGCGGTTCAGGCCCCTGAGGGCGGGCCCGATCTCCTTGTCGTTGTCGTCGACCAGACCGGAGAGCTCGATGCCGAGCGTGGCCGAGGTCTTCAGCAGCTTGTGGATCGCCGTACGGCGCTTGCTGATCTCCTTGAACAGGCTGTTGCCGTCCTTGACGAGGGCGATGAAGTCCTTGGAGCGGTCGGCCAGTACACCGGTGGTGCCGTTGGCGTGGTCGAGGAGTTCACCGAGGGCCTTATCGCGCGAGGCCACCGTGCGGGAGATCCGCGACAGGCCCTTGATGGAGGCGCGTACCTCAGCGGGCGAGTCCTGGAAGGTGGCGGAGATGGTGTCCAGGGCCTTCGCCAGCTGCTCGGTGTCGACCTTCTCCGAGGTGGTGGTGAGGTCGCTGAAGGCCTGCACGACGTCGTAGGCCGCCACCGTGCGCCGCAGCGGGATCTCGCTGCCGGGGCTCAACCGGCCCGGCCCCTTCGGCTGCAGGGCCAGGTACTTCGCGCCGAGGATCGTCTTGACCCGGATCGACGCACCGGTCTGCGTGCCGAAAGCCGGGTCACCCTTGACCTTGAAGGTCACCTTGACGTGGTCGCCGTCCAGGTCGACGTCCTCGACCCTGCCGACCTTCACCCCGGCGATCCGCACCTCGTCGCCGGGTTTGAGACCGCCGGCTTCCGAGAAGGCCGCGCTGTACGTCTTTCCGCCACCGATGAAGGGGAGGCTGTCGGCGTTGAACGCGGCCACCGTCAGCAGCGCGAGGACGGTGAGGCCCACGGCACCGATGACCACCGGGTTGTGCTCGCGGAAGGGGATCAGGCGGGGGCGCCGGAGCCGGATGCGCGGGAGCCTGGGCGGCTCGATGCGGACCTTCATCATCGGCTGAGGCTTCGGCTGCGGCTTGCCGGGGCGTGGTGCTCGCCGGGGAAGCCGTGGCCTGGGCAGCTTAGGCGGGTCGATTCGAACTCTCATCAGAGGTTCCGGTGTGCTGCGGCGAGGTGCCCGACGGGGGAGCCGCAAGGTCGGCAGCTTCGGCGGGTCGATGCGGACCTTCATCAGGGGTTCGGGGCGCTGCTTGCGCGTCACGATCCGCACCTCGCCTTCGCCACGTGCATGTCGGGGCTCAGTACCTGCTTCGTCTTCGGCAGCACGATCCGGCCGTCGAAGTCACAGAGATAGAAGTTGAACCACGAGCCGTACGACGCGGTCCCCGTCAGTGCGTTGAGCTTGTTCGGCAGCCGCTTCAGCACGCCCTCCACGGTCTTCTCGTTGTCGTTCAACGTCCCGGTGAGACCGGTCAGTTGGGCGATGTCGTCCTTCAGCGGCGGCCGCGCGTCCGTCAGCAGCCCCGAGGTGGCGTCCGTCAGGTCGCCGATGTTCACCAGCGACTTGCCGATCGGCTTGCGGTCGGCGGACAGTCCGGAGATCACCCGCCGCAGCTGCTTGAGCAGCCCGGAGAAGCGGGTGCCGCGCTTGTCCAGAGTCCCCAGCACGGTGTTGAGGTTGTCGATCACCGAGCCGATCAGCTTGTCGCGGTCGGCGAGTGTCGTGGTGAGTGAAGCCGTGTGCACCAGAAGGCTGTTGACGGTCCCGCCCTCGCCCTGCAGCGTCTTGATGATCTCGGTGGCGAGCTGGTTGACGTCCTGCGGGCTGAGCGCGGCGAACAGCGGTTTGAAGCCGTTCAGCAGGGCGTTGAGGTCCAGCGCGGGCTGCGTGCGCTTCAGCGGGATGGTGGCCCCGGGCCTCAGCCGGGCGCCGTCGCCCGCGCCCTCGGTCAGGGCGACGTACCGCTGTCCGACCAGGTTGCGGTAGCGGATGACCGCATGGGTGCTGGTGAGCAGCGGCCGCTCCGCGCCGACGGTGAAGGTGATCTCCGCCAGCGTCCGGTCCTTGATCCGGATGCCCTCGACCTCGCCGACCCGCACCCCGGCGACCCGGATGTCGTCGCCCTTCTCCAGGCCGGTGACATCGCTGAAGACGGCACGGTAGGTGTGCTCGGGAGTGAAGGAGACGTTGACGATGGTGGCGGCCAGCAGGGCCGTCGCCGCGATCGTGACCAGCGCGAAGACGCTGAACTTGACGAGGGCAGCCGTGGTCTGCCGGGCCGGGGTGGTCCTCATGCCACACTCACCGCCGTCCCCCGCGCCATCGGCCCGAACAGCAGCGTCGCGACCGGCGGCACCTCGTCGGCCGGCACGCCCATCACCGGCGACACCAGCGATCCGACGGCCCGCTGCTCGGCCCGGGTGGCGGAGACGCCGGGCAGGGACGAAGTCCCTTGTTTCGAGCCGTCGTTGAGGTGCGTTCCGGGGGACGGCACCTGCGGGCTGGGCAGATCACGGCAGTTCGGCCCCGAGTGCTCGCCGTAGTGCGGCTCCTCCCCGGGCTGGTAGGCGCCCTGCTGCCGTACGACTTCGAGCGTGATGTGCATCCTGCCGCCTTGGAAGGCCTGATCGGAGGCCTGTTCCTCGTGGGCCAGGCCGGCCAGGAGGCACGGGTACTCGGGGGAGTAGCGGGCGAAGAGCTCCAGGGTGGGGCGGGAGACCCGGCCGAGGGTGATCAGCCGGTCGCCGTTCGCGTCGAGGAAGCCGTCCGCGGTGTCCGCGACCGTCGCCGTCGTGGTGAGCGCGCTCGCGAGCCGGTCCCGCTCCTCGACCAGGGTGCGGCTGGTGGTGAGGGTGTCGCGCAGGATCTCCATCAAGTCGGGGGCCGCATCGCCGTACACCTCGGCGACGTCGGCCAGACGGGCGAAGTCCTCGGTGAGGGACGGCAGATGGGGATTGAGGCGGTGCAGATAGGCCTCCACGCGGGTGAGGTTGTCGCCGATCCGGTCGCCGCGGCCCTCGAGGGCGGTGGCGAAGGCGGAGAGCGTGGCGTTGAGCTTGCCGGGCTGCACGGTCCGCAGCAGCGGCAGCAGGTCGTTCATCAGCTGCTGCACCTCGATGCCGACGCGGGTGCGGTCCTGGGGGATGACGTCGCCGGCGCGAATAGGCCGGGCCGAGGTGTGCGCGGGCGCGACCAGGTCGACGTACTTCTCGCCGAACAGCGTCTTCGGCAGCAGGCGTGCCCGCACGTCGGAGGGGATGTCGGCGACGTACTGGGGCTTGAGCGCGATGTCGAGCGTCGCCTTCGTCCCGTCGGCGCGCACCGAGCGCACCTCGCCGACCAGCAGGCCGCGCAGCTTGACGTCGGCGCGCGGGTCGAGTTGGTTGCCGAGGCTGTCGGCCTCCAGCTTGATCCGCACGACCGGGGTGAACGCCTGCTGGTACACCGCGACGGACAGCGACAGCAGCAGGGCGAGGACGGCAAGGAACACCAGGCCGTACAACCGCAGTCTCAGTACCCTCATTCGGCTCACCCCGCAATCCGTACGGTCGTGTTGGCGCCCCAGATCGCGAGCGACAGGAAGAAGTCGAGGACGTTGATCGCCACGATCGAGGTCCGCACCGCGCGGCCCACCGCGACGCCGACGCCCGCCGGGCCGCCGCTCGCGTAGTAGCCGTAGAAGCAGTGCACGAGGATGATCACGACGGCGAAGACGAGCACCTTGCCGAAGGACCACAGGACGTCGACCGGCGGGAGGTACTGGGAGAAGTAGTGGTCGTAGGTGCCCGCCGACTGGCCGTAGTAGCCGGTGGTGATGGTGCGGGCGGCGAGGTACGAGGACAGCAGGCCGATCACGTACAGCGGGATCACGGCGACGAAGCCGGCGATCATCCGCGTGGTCACCAGGAACGGCAGCGAGGGCACGCCCATGACCTCCAGGGCGTCGGTCTCCTCGCTGATTCGCATCGCGCCGAGCTGGGCGGTGAAACCCGCGCCGACGGTCGCGGAGAGCGCGAGTCCGGCCACCAGGGGTGCGATCTCCCGGGTGTTGAAGTACGCCGACAGGAACGCCACGAAGTTGGAGGTGCCCAGCTGGTTCAGCGCGGCGTAGCCCTGCAGGCCCACCTCCGTTCCGGTGAAGAACGACAGGAACGCGATGACGCCGACCGTGCCGCCCACGACCGCGAGGGCGCCGCGGCCGAAGCTCACCTCGGCGAGCAGCCGCAGGATCTCCTTCCTGTAGCGCCGCAGCGTCCGGCCCGTCCAGGCCAATGAGCGGCCGTAGAAGGAGAGCTGGCGCCCCAGTGCCTCGAGAGTGTCGAACAGCGCCATGCCTCAGCCCCTCTGCGGGACGACTTGGAAGTACACCGCGGTCATCACGAAGTTCGTCACGAACAGCAACATGAAGGTGATCACCACGGACTGGTTCACGGCGTCGCCCACACCCTTCGGGCCGCCCTTCGCGGTAAGTCCCTTGTACGAGGCGACGATCGCCGCGATCGCCCCGAAGACGAGTGCCTTGATCTCGGCCGCCCACAGGTCGGAGAGCTGGGCGAGGGTGGTGAAGGAGGCGAGGTAGGCGCCCGGCGTGCCGTTCTGGAGAACGACGTTGAAGAAGTAGCCGCCGGCGACGCCGACCACGGACACCAGACCGTTGAGCAGGACGGCGACCACCATGGACGCCAGCACCCGCGGCACGACCAGCCGGTGGACGGGGTCGATACCGAGGACCTGCATCGCGTCGATCTCCTCGCGGATCTTCCGTGCCCCGAGGTCCGCGCAGATCGCCGTGCCGCCCGCACCGGCGATCAGCAGCGCGGTGACGATCGGCGAGGCCTCGCGCAGAACGGCGAGGACCGAGGCGGCGCCCGAGAAGGACTGGGCGCCGAGCTGCCGCGTCAGACTGCCGATCTGCAGCGCGATGACGGCGCCGAAGGGGATGGAGACAAGGGCGGTCGGCAGGATGGTGACGCTCGCGATGAACCAGGCCTGCTGGATGAACTCCCGTGCCTGGAACGGCCGTCGGGGCATCGTCCGGACGACGTCCAGTGCCATCGCGAACAGGTTCCCCGACTGCCGCAGCGCACCGGTCGGTGACAGTTTCATAGGTCCGCCACCGCCTTCCGCCGTCGCAACTCCGCTTCCCGCTCGGCGATCGCGTCCCAGCGGGGCGGTCGCAGGATGCCTGGGCCCGGCAGCAGGCGGGGAGTCAGAGCCTGGCTGCCGGGAGTCTGTGTGCCGTTGCCCAGTTGGGCCAGCTCTTGCTCGACCTGGGCGGCGTCCTTCTCCTCCGCCATGCCGATCGGGCCCTGCATACGCCCGTTCAGGAACTGCCGCACGACCGGCTCGTCACTGGTCAGCAGCTCTTCCCGCGGCCCGAACATGACCAGCTCGCGCCGGAACAACAGGCCGATGTTGTCGGGGACCTGGCGGGCAGAGGCGATGTCGTGGGTGACGATCAGGAAGGTCGCGTCGATCTGCGCGTTGAGGTCGACGATGAGCTGGTTGAGATAGGCGACTCGGACGGGATCGAGGCCGGAGTCGGGCTCGTCGAAGAGGATGATCTCGGGGTCGAGGACGAGGGCGCGTGCGAGCCCGGCCCGTTTGCGCATCCCGCCGGATATCTCGCCGGGCAGTTTCAGCTCCGACCCGATCAACCCGACCATGTCCATCTTCTCCAGCACGATGCGCCGGATCTCGCTCTCGGACTTGCGGGTGTGCTCGCGCAGCGGGAACGCGATGTTGTCGTAGAGGTTCATCGAGCCGAACAGTGCGCCGTCCTGGAACAGCACGCCGAACAGCTTCCGCACCTCGTACAACTCGTGCTCGCGAAGCTTCGTGATGTCCCGTCCCGCGATGCGCACGCTGCCGCGGTCCGGCTTCAGGAGCCCGACGAGCGTCTTGAGGAACACCGACTTGCCCGTGCCGGAGGGGCCGAGCATGACGGACACCTCCCCGGCGGGCAGCGTCAGCGACACGTCCTGCCAGATGACCTGGTGACCGAAGGACTTGGTCAGCCCTTCCACACAGATCTCGACACCCATCCGGTCCACCTCTCGGCCCGTGGAGCTGCTCCGACATCTGCTCTACGGGGAGGGGCGGGCGGTCCGTCGCTCGGGAGCGGAATTTTTTTCAGGTGGGTCCGCGGGGCGGAGTTTGGTGGTGGTCCTAGGGGGCTCCGCGGGTGGGTCCAGGTGGCCCACGGGACCGCTCGAGCGGGCCTGCGCCCTATGTGAGGGGGGTTATGGGACCGATGGGAGCGTGCTCAGGGCGGAGGTCGGCAGTGAGACGGACGGCACCGCGAGGGAGGGGACAGCGGACTCGACCGGCGTGGTGGGCAGGTCGGGGAGTTGTGTCACCTTCGGCAGTCCAGACACCCTCGGCACGCTGGGTATCCCCGGCACCTTCGGGACCGTCGGCGCCGAGACCTGCGGCAGAGGCGTGACCGACAGCGGTACCACCTGCGTTCCGTCGCTTGGGGACCCGGCCGCCGGGGGAGGGGGCGACGTGGCCGAGGAGGCCGGTGACGGCTGGGCCCGGCCCGTGCCCGTCCTGTCGGTCCTGTCGGTCCGCACGGCCGCCGCGCCGGGAGTCACCGACGGATGCGGAGCCTTCGTGGTGCCGCCGCCGTCCAGTGTGTACGGCAGCACGAACCCCGCCACCGCCAGCGTCGCCGCCGTCGAGGCGACCGCTACAGCCTGTGCCTTGCCGCCGGCCTTGAGGCGCCCGCGGCCGAGCAGGAAGAGCACAAAGCCGAGGGTCGCGGCCAGGGAGTTGCGCAGGGTTCGGCGGGCCCGGGCGAGCAGAGACTCAACGGTGCGGTAGCTCAGTCCCATCTTCACGGCGACCTGGCCGACGTCCAGGTCCTCCGACTTCAGCCACAGCGCCTCCGCCTGCCGGTCGGGCAGCTCACCGCTGCGCACCGCAAGCCACTTCGCCTCCGCCCGGTCGCACACCGCCTCCTCCACCGGCACCGGACCCGGCGCGACCAACCTCGGGCTGACGCGGACCTCGGCCTCGCGGTTGACCTGCCGGTACCGGTCGACACACAGCCGCATCGTCACCGTCGTCAGCCACGCACCGAGCCGCTCCTCATCGAGATCCGGCCGCTCCGCCGCACGCAACATCGCGTCGTGCACGGCGTCCTCCGCGTCCTCCTGGCTCATCGACCTGCGCCGAGCCACCTTGAGCAACTGCTCGCGGTGGCTCCACATGCGCCGCCAACGCTCGTCGGTGGCGTCCGTCTCCGCAGGCATCTCCGTCGCCATGAGGGCCCCTTCGCGCTCACTCGCCGGTGTCCCGATCCGGCGGGTTGCGACATTACCGCCGGGTAGCCGCGGTTGTGGAGGGGGAGGAGGCCATCGAATCCGCGCTGTTACTGGTCACAGGCCGGTGCTGGGGAGCACGTCACCGACGGGGAGGTCGATACTCGGGGTGGGTACGGGGGCGAGTGGTTCCGCCGTACTCCCGCTCGCCGGGCGGGAGTTGGAGGGGGTCGGCG
>NZ_WVUG01000370.1 GCF_017614965.1 Streptomyces griseorubiginosus
GGGGGTCTCCGTGGGGGGGTCTCCGTGGGGCGTGTGGATCGGTTCACCGCTGGGCGGTCACCCAGGCGGCGATCTGGCTGCGGTTGCTGAAGCCGAGTTTGCTGAGGATGCGTTCCACATGGCCTTCGGCGGTCCGGCGGGCGATGACGAGGCGGTCGGCGATCTGCTGGTTGGCCAGGCCCTGGGCGACGAGTTGGGCGACCTCGCTCTCCCGGCGGGTGAGACGGACGCCGTCGAACCGCTCGGCCGGGGGCGTCGACTCGGGCCGCTGCGACGGGAGTTCACCGGTCGGCTCCCCCACCGCGTAGCCGACGGTGGCCGTGAGCCCGAGGGCCGCGCCGGCCGCGTACGACCGCTCGTACGCGGCCGGACCGAGGGCCTCCCGGGCGCGGGACTCGCTCTCCAGTCGGGTGGCGCCGAGGGCCTGGGAACCCCAGCGGAAGCGGTCGACGTCGGCCCAGACGCGGTCGGCGCCGCCGAGCAGGACCGCCGCGCGCTCGGCGGACCCGCGGCGGGCGGCGGTCTGGGCGAGCAGGTCGAGGGTGAGGCCGATGCCGATGATGTCGCGGACGGCGAGCTTGCGGCGCAGGGCGTCCCGGGCGTGCCGCTCGGCCTGCTCCCACTCGCCCTTCACGGTGTGCGCGAGGGCGAGCATCCGCAGCACGTACGACAGCACCCACTCCTCGCCGTGCTCCTCGCACAGCCGGCGGGTCTCCACGCACACCTCGATGGCCTGGTCCGCCTCGCCCAGGAAGCCGAACGCACAGGCGAGTTCGACCCGGTCCAGGCCGACCAGGGCCAGGTGCTGGCCGGGAACGCGGCCGCGGGCGACGGTGGCGCGGTAGTGCTCCAGGGCGCCGGGCACGTCGTTGTTGAACAGGCGCAGGACGCCGATGACGTACTCGGCGTGGGCGGCCTCGGCCTCGTCGCCGAGGGAGCGGGCCAGGTCCCGGGCCTCCTCGGCGCGTGCCAGCCCAGAGGTCAGGTCCTCCTGGGAGCCGGCGAGCAGGCCCACGATCCACAGGGCGCGGGCCCGTTCGCGGGTCGGCTGGGGGCAGGCGGTCAGGGCCCGGTCGAGCCAGTAGCGGCCCTCGCGGGGCGCGCCGCAGGCGTGCCAGTAGAACCACAGGGTGCCCGCGAGGCGCAGTCCGGCGCGGGCCTCGCCGGGTTCGGTGAGGCTGAAGTCGAGGGCGGCGCGCAGGTTGTCCTGGTCGGCGCGGAGCCGGGCGACGATGTCCCGCTGCCCCGGCCCGAACCAGGCACTCTCGCAGCGTGCGGCCCGCCGCTGCACCCACTCCCGCTGCCGGCGCCGGGCGGCGACCTCCTCGCCCGTCCCCTGCCGTAACTTCTCCAGGCCGTAGTGGCGCAGGGTGTCCAGCAGGCGGTAGCGCACCCCGTCGGGGCCCTCCTCCCGGCCCAGCACGGACTTGTCGACGAGACCGGCGACGGCTTCCAGCACCTCGTACGCGCGCACCCGTTCACCGTCCGCGCACACCGCCTCGGCGGTCTCCGCGTCGAAGCCGCCGGCCAGCACGGACGCCCGCGCCCACACCAACTGCTCCTGCTCGGTGCACAGTTCGTGGCTCCAGTCGACGGCGGCCCGCAGGGTCTGGTGGCGGGGCAGGGCCGCGGTGGAGCCGGCGGTGAGGAGGCGGTAGCGGTCGTCGAGGCGCTCCAGGAGCTGCTCCACACCGAGGACGCGCATGCGGACGGCGGCCAGTTCGATGGCGAGCGGGAGGCCGTCCAGGCGGTGGCAGAGCCGGGCGACGGCGGCACGGTTGGCGGCGGTCAGCCGGAAGCCGGGGACGACGGCGGCGGCCCGGTCGGCGAACAGGGCGAGGGCGGGGTAGCCGTCGGCCGAGGTGAGGTCACCGTCCGGGTCGGGGACCGGCAACGGCCGTACCTCCAGCAGGTGTTCCTCGGTCAGACCGAGGCGGTGGCGGCTGGTGGCGAGGACGCGGACGCCGGTGGTGCCGTGCAGCAGGGCGGCGGACAGGTCCGCGCAGGCCTGGAGGAGGTGTTCGCAGTTGTCGAGGACGAGCAGCAGACGCCGGTCGCGCACCTGCTCGACGAGGGCGTCCAGCGGGGGCTGGCTGGAGTGGTCGTGCAGGCCGAGGGCGTCGGCGGCGGCGACCGGGACGAGCGCCGGGTCGTCCAGCCCGGCCAGCTGCACGAAGCGGACGCCGTCGGGGAAGGTGCGCTCGACGCGGGCCGCGATGCGTGCGGCCAGGCGCGTCTTGCCGACGCCGCCCGGTCCGGTCAGCGTGACCAGGCGAGCCCTGGCGAGCAGCTCGCGGCCCTCGGTCTGTTCGCCGCGCCGGTCGACGAAGCTGGTGGTCTCGACCGGCAGATGACGGTCCCGTCGCGGCGCTGATCCGCCCATGATCAGCCTCCCCTGGCAACGGAACCTCACTTTCCTCTTGCTTCGGCATATATGCACGTCTCGGTCACACCCGCGAGTGCACTTTGCCGGAGGTCCGTGCGGGGAGAACGGGCGCGCGTACACTGCGCGCGCCCCGCCGTCGCGCCGGCGCGGGGCGGTCCGGGCGGGGCCATGAGCCCTGCGCCCGGACCGCCCCGGCGGGATGCCGTACGGCACCTTCCGAGGATCGGTGTCCCGTCACCCGGCGGGCGTCTCCTCCGGCGCCGCCTCGCCTTCCCGGCGTCCGCCGGTGACCCGGTGGAACTTCTGCGCGACCTCGGCCCTCTTCTGCTCGCGCCTGGCCTTCGCCTCCTCCTTGCGGACCTGCTCGGCGGCCTCCTCCATCGCCTTCAGCTCGGCACGTACGTCGTCGACCGGGCGGCGCTCGAGGACGGCGTCGTAGCGCATGGCCAGCACGTCCAGCACCTGGGTGTCGCTCTCCTTGACCTCGGCCAGGATCGCCGTGCCGCCGGGAGCGACGTGGGGGGTGAAGGCGACGGCGGCCTCGGTGGCCTCACCCGCCCGCTTGAAGTCGTAGCCTCCGCCGATCATCGCGCCGACGCCCCAGCCCATCAGCACGCCCAGCGGTCCGCCCAGGATGCCGACGACCGAGCCGACCAGTCCACCGACGGCGGTGTTGCGTCCGGCAGCGGTCTCCAGTCCCTCGGGAACGCGGACGGTGCCGTCGTCGAGGCGCTCGATCAGGACGGCCCCGCGGACGTCGGCGGCGGGTGAGGAAAGGTGCTTGAGGTCGCTGAGGGCCTGGTAGGCGGTGGCCCGGTCGGCGAAGCGAAGGGCGACGGCGTTCTCGTTCGCGGTCGTGGTCATGAGATACCTCCGTGGATTGCGGTCTGCTTTCCTCGTTCTGTGAGACAGTATGTATCAGAGATGGTTTGTGAGTCAAGTTGTCTCACACCGTGGGGCTCTCGCACTGCGGCCGACAGTTAAGGTTTGCGAGGCAGACCGTCTCACAAGCTGCCCAGAAAGAGGTGTTCCGATGCCCCGGACCAACGACGACCCCCGCGCCCTGCGCAGCCGCGCCGCCGCCCTGGTCGCCGCCACCGAACTCCTCGTCGAGGGCGGCCCCGAGAACGTCACCCACGCCGGCGTCGCCAAACGGGCCGGCATCGGCCGCGCCACCGTCTACCGGCACTGGCCCGACCAACAGACCCTTCTCATCGACGCGCTCGCCTACGACGTCCAGCCCCTGCTCTCCTTCGACGACAGCCCCGTACGCGACCAGTTGGTGCATCAGATGGTGGAGATGACCCACCGGCTGAATCAGCCGAGCGCGGTGTCGGTGCTCGCCACGGTCATCCAGCGGGCCGAGCGGGACGACGAGGCGCGGCGCATCCGCGAGGAGATCTTCGGGAAGGCCGACGAGGACTTCACCCGCACACTGGCCGCCGCCGTCGAGCGCGGCGAACTGCGCGAAGGCGCCGAGGAACACAGCACGGATCTCATCGCCCGTATCGTCGGCCCGCTGCTCTTCTACCGCTTCCTGCACGGAGTACGTCTCGACAAGGACCTGGTGGTCAGCCTGGTCGACGGCGCGCTCGCACCGTGGCAGCCGCACGCCTGACACCGCGTCACCGGCAGAAAGCAGTGAGGGCGGGCCCATGTCGGGCCCGCCCTCACCTTGCGGGGCAGGGGGGATCCACCCCGCGTCCATGGAGCGCCGGCGGCTACGCGGCGCTCATCCGGCTCAGTACCGCGACGCCCGGCGAGGGCGTCCCCGGCGCCCCGGCGCGCTTCCCCTCGCGCCAGCCCGTCGCCACCCGTGCCCCGAGCACCGGGACGTCGCCGGCGTCCCCTTCCAGCGCGTACAGCCCGGCGCGTACTCCGTCGACCGGGCGGCGCTCGATGGCGGCTCCGTACCACAGCGCCAGCATGTCCAAGGTGTCGGTGCCGGACTCCCCGACCGCGGCGAGGACGACCGCCGCGCCGCCCTCGGGGCGCTCGACCAGTACGGCGCCGTGGATCTCGGTGCCGACGGCATTGAGGTGCCTCAGCGCACCCAGCGCCTGATAGGCGGCGACGCGGTTGGTGAAGCGAAGCGTGATGACGTTCTCGTTCATGGGCATGAGCCGTCTCCTCGGGCCATTCCGGCGAGCTGTGAGACAGTATGTATCGAAGAACAAGTGTGAGTCAAACAGTCTCAGAAAATGGGGGAGGAAGAGGTGCCCGGATGCCCCGGACCAACGAGGACCCCCGCGCCCTGCGCAGCCGCGCCGCCGCCCTGGCCGCCGCCACCGAACTCCTCGTCGAGGGCGGCCCCGAGAACGTCACCCACGCCGGCGTCGCCAAACGGGCCGGCATCGGCCGCGCCACCGTCTACCGGCACTGGCCCGACCAGCAGACCCTCCTCATCGACGCGCTCGCCCACAGCGTCCGACCGCTGCTCACCTTCGACAACAGCCCCGTACAGGACCAGTTGACGGCCCGGATCCAGCAGCAGGCCGACTGGTTCGACCAGCCGGCCTCCGCGTCCATCATCGCCGCCGTCGTCGAACGGGCCGAGCGCGACGAGAACGCGCGGCGCATCCGCGAGGACATGTTCGGCCGCGTCGGCCGGCACTTCACGGACGCGCTCGACGCCGCCGCCCGACGCGGCGAACTGCGCCCCGGTGTCCAGGCGCACGCCGGGCAGTTGATGGCCCGCATCGCCGGCTCGCTGTTCTTCCGACGCTCGATGCTCGGCGAACGGCTCGGCCACGACGTCGTGGCGGGCGAGGTCGACAGCGCGCTCGCCCCGTGGCTGCCCGACGCACGTCAGCCCGGCGCGAGGGACGCAAGCGACCACGACGGGCCGAGCCCCGCCGGTCGACCGGCCACCACGTCTGCTCCCACCCAGAACTCCGCGGGCCCGGGGGAGAAGCACCGCCCGCGAACCGCCAACGGCCCGTGAACATCCCGAGCCACCCGGGCGTCGAAGGCACCCTCAAGGACGGCCTCGTACACCAAAGGACGGCCTCGTACACCACAGGACACTCGGGTCGCCGTCCTCGTGGGGGTGGTCCGGGGCCACAGGCCCCGCCGGGCGCGGGCCCCACCACGCCCGGCGGCGGAGTCACTCGAAGCCGGCCGCGCGCTCAACCGGGCGGCGCGCGGCCGATCTTCTAGGTGTCCGACGCGTCCTCGTCGAAGTAGGCGTCGAGCACCGCGTCCAACTGCTCGTCCCACTCCTGGAAGCGGGACCGGGCCGGCGCCTCGATCTCGATCGGGTACCAACGGCGGTCCGGGGTGTGGACGGTGACGGTGTACCGCTTGCCGAAGTGGGGGGTCTCCGTCTCGACGGCGCCGATCTCGTCCCAGCGGAACTCGCACTTCTCCTCGTCGAGGCTGAGACGGATGCCCCGGCGGTCGGCGACGATTCTGGCCCGCCGGTCGGCGGCCTCGAACACGGGCCCGTCCTCGGCCTCCTCCTCACCGGAGTCGGCGTCGGTCTCGTCGGTCCCGGCCCCGGCCACCGGGGTCTCCGCCTCCTCCGCCTCGACGTCCCCACCCTCGGACGTGGCGTCCTCCGGCTCCTCGGCCACGGGTGAGGTCAGCCCGGGGATGAACGCCGGGTCGAACCCGGCGCCCTTCACGGGCTCTGCCTTCAGGGGCTGACTGCTCGAACCTATGCGCTGCTCCACAGCGGGCAGTATGGTCGACGATCCTGTGTCGGACACAGCCAGCCCCGACTTCGTTATCAGACGCCTACACGAACCAGCTCAGCACCAGCGCCACCACGAACCCCGCCACCGACAGGACCGACTCCAGGACCGTCCAGGTCCTGAGGGTGTCGCGTTCGGTGATGCCGAAGTACTTGGCGACCATCCAGAAGCCTCCGTCGTTCACGTGGGATGCGAAGATGGAGCCGGCCGAGATGGCCATGATGACCAGGGCGACGAAGGCCTGGGAGTGGTGGCCCTCCGCGAGGAGGGGGGCGACGATGCCGGCCGTGGTGACGATGGCGACCGTCGCCGAGCCCTGGGCGACGCGCAGGACGAGGGAGATCAGGTAGGAGAGGACCAGGACCGGCAGGCCCACGTCGTGGAAGGTGTCGGAGAGCGCCTGGGCGACCCCGCTGGCCTTGAGGACCGCGCCGAAGACCCCGCCCGCGCCGACGACCAGCAGGATGTTGCCGACCGGCTTGAGGGAGGCGGTGGAGACGGTCTCGAGGGACTTGCGGGACCAGCCCCGCCGTATGCCCAGCAGGTAGTAGGCGAGGAGCAGGGCGATCGTCAGCGCCACGAAGGGGTGGCCGAAGAACTCGATCACCGAGCGGCCGGTGGAGGGGTCCAGCGCGATGGAGGAGAAGGTCGCGGCCAGGATCAGGATCAGCGGGGTGCCGATGATGCCCAGGACGGTGCCCAGCGGCACGGGCCTCTCCTGCGGCTCGACGCCCGACGCGCGCTGCTCGTCGATCACCGCCTGCCGGGCCTCCGCCGCCGCCTCCACCATGTCCTGCGGTACGGCCACGAAGACGCGGTTGCCGATCCACGCCGAGTAGGCCCACGCGGCGAGCACCGCCGGGATGCCGCAGACGACGCCCATCAGGATGACCCAGCCGAGGTCGACGTGCAGGAGGCCGGCGGCCGCCACCGGACCCGGGTGCGGGGGCAGGAACGCGTGGGTCATGGACAGGCCCGCGAGCAGCGGGAGGCAGTACAGCAGGATCGACCTGCCGCCCCGCTTCGCCGCCGCGTACACGATCGGCGCGAGGACGAAGATGCCGACGTCGAAGAAGACCGGGATACCGAAGATCAGGCCCGTGAGGCCCATGGCGAGGGGGGCTCGTTTCTCGCCGAACAGCCCGAGCAGCCGTGACGCCAACACCTCCGCGCCGCCGCTGACTTCGAGGATCGCGCCGAGCATCGTGCCCAGGCCGATGATGATGGCGACATGGCCGAGGATGCCGCCCATGCCGGACTCGATGGTGGACACGGCGTCCGACCGCTGGACCGTGCCGAAGAGTTCGGTGACGGAGAGCCCGGCGAGCAGGCCGACGGCTATGGAGACGGCGAGCAGGGCGACGAAGGGCTGCAGTCTGACCTTGATGATCAGGAAGAGGAGGAGCGCGATACCGAGGGCGGCGACCGTGAGGAGGCCGGGGGTTCCGTCGATCAGGAGGAGCAGGCCACCGGTGTGGGGTGGGGCCTCGGTGGGGTTGGTCGCGGCGAGCGGGAGGGACATGGGGGTCCTCTGGGTCAGTGCATCGGGCTTTCGGGCAGGGGGGATCGCGGCACGGCACCCAGGAAGTCCTGAGTGCCGTGCCGTGTACTGCGTGCGGGAGTTGAGGTGCCGTCAGCTCAGGACGGCGAGCGCGTCGATCTCGATGAGAAGACCCGCGGGCAGGCCGACGTAGACCGTGGTGCGCGCGGCGGGCGGGGCGGTGAGCGCCTGCTCCTCGAAGTAGGTGTTGTAGATGTCGTTCATCTCGGCGAAGTGGTCCACGTCCGTCAGATAGACGCGGATCATCATGACGTCGTCCCAGCTCGCGCCGCCCTCCTCGAGGATCGCCTTGACGTTGGCGAGGGTCTGGAGGGTCTGTTCGCGCAGGGTGGGGCC
>NZ_WVUG01000371.1 GCF_017614965.1 Streptomyces griseorubiginosus
GGGGAGAGACCGTGCACGAGGGCCTCGGCGTTGTACGGGTGGCCCGCGGTGACCAGGGGGAGCGCGGCGATGGCGTCGGTGAGGCGTTCCTCGGCCGCGGCGGCCAGCGGGCCGAGCTCCGTGGCGTGGGCGGCGGGGGTGAGGGGGACCTCGCTGGCCAGGACGGCCACCTTGTCGGCGACGGCGTGGAAGCGTGAGGAGCCCAGGGCCTGCAGCGCGGTGGAGTGGGCGCGGGTCCGGGCGAGGGTCAGCTGGCGTTCGAGCAGGGCGCCCGCCTTCGCCGCGCCCACCGTGAGGTTGCCGCGCTCCTGGCCCCCGCTGTCGGCGCGGCCGCCGCCCGCGGGGACGCCGACCGCCTGGGCCGGGAACACCGCGGCCCCCGACAGCCGGTGCAGCGCCAGCAACAGGCGTTCCAGCCGTGCCTCGTAGGCGTGCTCCATCGACAACGTCCCGGACAGCCAGGCCAGTTCGGGGCGCAGGGTCTCGGACCAGTCGGCCTCCAGCAGCGGGCGGAAGGTGTGCAGGCTGCCACTGATGCGGCGGACCGAGCGGCGCAGGGCGCGCGCCGCGTCGACGGACTCCTCCGTGCCGTTCGAGGCGGCAGCCGTCCCGGTCTCCCGGTGCTGCCGCAGGGCACGGAGGAACTCCGTGGCCTGGGCCCGCAGGTAGCCCGCCAGGGCGTCACCTGTGGGGGCGGGCCCGGCCGCGGGGTCCGTCGGGTCAAGGTGTTGCTGTGCCACGCCGGCGCCTCCGGGCGTCTATGAGCATCTCCTGGACGTTTCGCAGGGGTTGGCCGTCCGCGTCGGTGGCGTGCCGGATCCATTCGCCGTCCGGGCCGAGGTGCCAGGACGCGGTGGTGTCGGACATGCCGGTCTCCAACAGCCGGTTCAGGGCTGCGCGGTGGGCCGGGTCGGTGACCCTGACCAGGGCCTCGATACGGCGGTCGAGGTTGCGGTGCATCATGTCGGCGCTGCCGATCCACACCTCGGGCTCGCCGCCGTTGCCGAAGGCGAAGATCCGGGAGTGCTCGAGGAAGCGGCCGAGGATGGAGCGGACCCGGATGTTGTCCGACAGGCCCGTGACGCCCGGGCGCACGGCACAGATGCCGCGGACCCAGATGTCGACCGGCACGCCTGCCTGGGACGCCCGGTAGAGCGCGTCGATGACCGCCTCGTCCACCATCGAGTTGACCTTGATGCGGATGAACGCGGGACGCCCGGCACGGTGGTGCTGGGTCTCCTTGTTGATCCGCGCGATCAGGCCGTCGCGAAGGGACTTGGGGGCCACCAGCAGACGGCGGTAGGTCTCCCGGCGGGAGTAGCCGGAGAGGCGGTTGAAGAGGTCCGAGAGGTCGGCGCCCACCTGCGGGTCGGCGGTGAGCAGGCCGAGGTCCTCGTACAGCCGGGCGGTCTTCGGGTGGTAGTTGCCCGTGCCGACGTGGCTGTAGCGCCGTAGGGTGTCGCCTTCCTGGCGGACCACCAGGGACAGCTTGCAGTGCGTCTTGAGGCCCACCAGGCCGTAGACGACGTGGCAGCCCGCCTCCTCCAGCTTGCGCGCCCACTTGATGTTGGCGTGCTCGTCGAAGCGGGCCTTGATCTCCACCAGCACCAGCACCTGCTTGCCGGCCTCGGCGGCGTCGATGAGCGCGTCGACGATCGGGGAGTCGCCGGAGGTGCGGTACAGGGTCTGCTTGATCGCGAGGACGTCCGGGTCGTCGGCCGCCTGCTGCAGGAAGGCCTGCACGGAGGTGGAGAAGGAGTCGTACGGGTGGTGCAGCAGCACGTCCCGGGTGCGCAGGGCGGCGAAGATGTCGGGGGCGGAGGCCGACTCGACCTCGGCGAGGTCGCGGTGGACGCCCGCGATGAACTTCTTGTACTTCAGCTCCGGCCGGTCCAGGCCGTGGATGCGGAAGAGGCCGGTGAGGTCGAGGGGGCCGGGCAGCGGGTAGACCTCCGCCTCGGAGATCTTCAGCTCGCGCACCAGCAGGTCCAGCACCTCGCGGTCGATGGACTCCTCGACCTCCAGGCGCACCGGCGGACCGAAGCGGCGCCGCATGAGCTCCTTCTCCAGCGCCTGGAGCAGGTTCTCCGCGTCGTCCTCCTCGACCTCGAGGTCCTCGTTGCGGGTGAGCCGGAAGGCGTGGTGCTCCAGCACCTCCATGCCCGGGAACAGCTCCTCCAGGTGGGCGGCGATGACGTCCTCGATGGGGACGTAGCGGCCCGGAGAGCTCTCCAGGAAGCGGGACAGCAGCGGGGGCACCTTGACGCGGGCGAAGTGCCGGTGACCGGTGACCGGGTTGCGCACGACCACGGCCAGGTTCAGGGAGAGGCCGGAGATGTACGGGAAGGGGTGCGCCGGGTCGACCGCCAGCGGGGTCAGGACCGGGAAGATCTGGTGCCGGAAGAGGGTGAACAGGCGGGCCTGCTCCTTCTCCGTCAGCTCGCTCCAGCGGACCAGGTGGATGCCCTCTTCCGCGAGCGCGGGGGCGACGTCCTCGTGGTAGCAGGCGGCGTGCCGGGCCATGAGCTCGCGGGAGCGGGCCCAGATCATCTCCAGGACCTCGCGCGGCTGCAGGCCGGAGGCGGAGCGGGTGGCGACGCCGGTGGCGATGCGCCGTTTCAGACCGGCCACCCGGACCATGAAGAACTCGTCCAGGTTGCTGGCGAAGATCGCGAGGAAGTTGGCCCGCTCCAACAAGGGAGTGTTCGGGTCCTCGGCGAGTTCGAGGACCCGCTCGTTGAACGCGAGCCAGCTGCGCTCCCGGTCGAGGAAGCGTCCCTGCGGCAGTTGGACCCCGTCGACCGGCGACTCCTCGTAGGCATCGAGATCGGCGTCGATGTCCGGGATGTCGGGTTCCAGGTCGGAGACCGTGGCCGCCACGTGCGGGCGGTGCGCGGCTATGGAGCCCACGGAGGGCTGGGCGTGCTGGACCTGTGCCTGGGTTTCTGACTGGCTCATGAACCCATTCTTCCGCGCCACGGGCGATACGGGCGCGTCGGACAACGCGGGCGGGAGCGCGTTCACGGAGCCGAGGGCGTCCCCGTTCCCCGCGGGCCCGTCGAGGGGCGGCGAAGGTTCCGGCACGGAGGGCGTCATTGGCCGAGCGTCGCAAGCCCGTCTGAACCGTTGGTTACGGCGACATGGCGTGCGGGATATCGGGGGGCGGCTCCCGGGCGTCTACGCCGCCCGGAGGGCCGTAACGAGTGGCTGGAAGCCGCCCCCGAGAATACGTACGTCCTTCCCGTCGGCGAAAGGACGTACGCGGGCCGTACACCCCCGACGATGTCGTGGCGGGCCGGACAGGTCTCGTCCATGCGGCAGTCCCGGTCGTCCCGGCCGTGCGAGCGCGGCGCGCCGTGGGAGGGGTACGGGGCGCGCGGACCGACGCGACGCGGGTGTCGGCCCCCGGCGCGCGAGGTGGGCGATCCGCTCACGGAACTCGCCGGGAGACGGAAGAGCAGTCCTCGACCTCCCGTACAACCACCCTTTCCCTGATTCAGGGAAGATCCGGTGAACCGATCCGGGGGGCCGGTGCGATCAGGGGGTGTGAGCGAAACGAGAAGCGACGGGGAGCTGCTGCGGGCCGCCGCGGACGGGGACCGCCGCGCCTTCGAGGAGCTGTACCGGAGGTACGCGCCGTGGCTGACCGCCCGGCTGCGCGGCCGGTGCGCCGACGCCGGCGTGGTCGACGACGTCGTACAGGAGACGTTCCTCGCGATCTGGCGGGGCAAGGCCCGCTACCGCGAGGACGGGGCCTCCGGCGACGCAGCCGGATGGCTGTGGCGCATCGGCTCGCGGCGGCTGATCGACGCCCTGCGCGGGGACGGGGCACGGGGGCGGCTGCGGCAGGCGCTGGCGCGGCTGCGGCACCGGGACGAGGCGTCCGCGGAGGAACGCGTGCTCGCGGGGGTTGAGCACGGGGACCTCGCGGGCGCCCTCGTCCGGCTGTCCCCGGAACTGCGGGCGGTCCTGCAGGCCACGGTCATCGACGGGCTGACCACCCGCGAGGCGGCCGTCCTGCTCGGCATACCGCCGGGGACGGTCAAGACACGGGCGATGCGCGCCCGCAAGCAGCTGAGGGAGGCGCTGGCATGACATGGCATGTGGATGCCGAGGACCTGCGGGCCTACAGCCAGGGGGAGCTGGCGCCGCCCGGGCTGTGGTCCGCCGACACGCACCTGGTCGCCTGCGCCGAGTGCCGGGCCGTGCTCGCCGAGGTCGGTGAGTCGGTCGACGCCGGGTGGGAGCGGCTGGACGCCGAACTGGACGCGCCCCGGCCGGGGCTGTTCGAGCGGCTGCTGGTGCGGGTCGGGGTCGCCGACCACACCGCGCGGCTGCTGGCGGCCACGCCCGTGCTGCGCCGCTCCTGGCTGGGCGCGGTCGTCGCCGTGCTGGTGATGTCCGTGCTGGCCGCCCAGAGCACCGGCTCCGTCACCCTCTTCCTGGCCCTCCCGCCGCTGCTGCCCCTCGCCGGGGTCGCGCTGTCGTACGGGCCCGCGCTGGACCCGACGTACGAGATGGCGGTGGTCTCCCCGGTCCACGGGTTCCGGCTGCTGATGATCCGCACGGTCGCCGTCCTCACCGCCGGTCTCGCCCTTGGCGGTCTGGCCACGCTCGCCCTGCCCGGACTGGGCCTGCGCGCCCTGGCCTGGCTGCTGCCCGCGCTCGCCCTCACCTCGGCCGGCCTCGCGCTCTCCGCCCGGCTCGGCCCGGTGCTCGCGCCGGCGCTGGTCGGCGGGGCGTGGGTGGCGCTGCTCGTCACGGCCCACGCCGTCCAGGCCGACAGCACGCTTCTTCCGTTCACGGCGGCCGGCCAGGGGGTGGCGGCCGCGGTCGCCGCGCTCGCCGGCGGGCTGCTGTTCCTCGTACGTGACCGATTCGACCGCTTCCAGGGGAGCGCCGCATGACACCCACCGTTTCCGCCTCCGGGCTGAGCCTGCGCTACGGCGGCACCCACGCCCTCGACGACGTGTCGCTGCGGCTCACGCCGGGCGTCACCGGCCTGATCGGCCCCAACGGGGCCGGGAAGACCACCCTGTTGCGGGTGCTGGCAACCGCGCTTCCCGCCGACGGCGGCGCCTTCACCGTCCTCGGACACGACCCGGCCACCTCGGCCGGCCGCCAGGAGGTGCGGCGCGCGCTCGGCTACCTTCCGCAGACCCCGGGCTTCCACCCGGACTTCACGCCCTTCGAGTTCGTCGACTACGTGGCGATCCTCAAGGAGCTGACCGACCGAGGCGCCCGTCACCGCGAGGTGCGCCGGGTGCTGGAGCAGGTCGACCTCGGTGAGGTGCGCGGCAAGCGCATCAAGAAGCTGTCCGGCGGGATGCGCCAGCGGGTCGCGCTGGCCGCCGCCCTGATCGGCGACCCGGGCTTCCTGGTCCTGGACGAGCCGACGGTCGGCCTGGACCCCGAACAGCGCATGCGCTTCCGGGAGTTGATAGCCCAGGCGGGAGAGGGCCGTACGGTCCTGCTCTCCACCCACCAGACCGAGGACGTGGCGATGCTCTGCCATCGCGTCCTGGTGATGGCGGGCGGCCGCATCCGCTTCGACGGCACCCCCGCCGAGCTGACCGCGCGGGCCGCCGGCCGGGTGTGGAGCAGCACCGAACGCGACCCGGGCGCGAGGGCGGGCTGGCGCACCGGCACCGGCTCCTTCCGCAACGTCGGCCTGCCGCCCGTCGGCGCCGACCTGCTCGAACCCACCCTGGAGGACGGCTACCTGCTGACCCTGGACGAGGCGGAGGTGCCCGCGTGAGCACGGTCCTGGAACAGA
This sequence comes from Streptomyces griseorubiginosus, assembly GCF_017614965.1. GTDB lineage: Bacteria > Actinomycetota > Actinomycetes > Streptomycetales > Streptomycetaceae > Streptomyces > Streptomyces griseorubiginosus_B. The sequence goes on from NZ_WVUG01000371.1 coordinate 5,777, forward strand.
CCCCGACGGCCACCGGGACGGAGCCCCGGCGCGCCCCCTGGGCCGCCGTCCTCGCCCTGGCCCTCTTCGAGGCCCGCCAACTGCTGCTGCGCGCGCCGATGCTGCTGGCCCTCCTGCTCTACATCGCCTGGATCGTCTGGCGCACCCCGGACTTCGAGAACGGCTACCCCGCCCTTCAGGACGCCGACCGCGCCACCCAGTCCGGCCCGGTCCTGATCGCCCTGGCGCTGCTGGTCTGCGTCAACCAGGCGATGCTGCGGTCCGCGCGCCGGGACACCGAACGGCACTTCGCGGTGCTGGTGCTGCGGCCGTGGCAGCGCACGGCGGGCCACGCGCTGTCCGTGGTGCCGATCGTGCTGCTCGTCGCGGTGTGCGTGAGCGCCCAGTTCGGCTGGACGGCCCTCGAGTCCGGTTCGGTCGGCACCGCCTCGGCCGGCGAACTGCTCGTCGGCCCCCTGACGGTGCTGGTGGCCGGCGCGTTCGGGGTGCTGCTCGCCCGGCTGTTCTCGTCGGTCCTCGCGGCGCCGCTCGCGATCGTGCTGCTCTTCTTCCTCCTGTTCGGCGGGGCCTTCCCCGCGGGCAGCGGCGAGCGGGGCACGCGCTGGCTGGCGCCCATCGTGAGCGAGAACACCAGCAGCGCGATCCCCTCCGACCTGATGGACCGCCCCGCCGCCTGGCACGCCCTGTATCTGCTGGGACTGGCCCTGACGGTGGCCCTGGTGGCGGTCGTCGTGGCCGGCGGCCGCGGCCCGGTCCTCATGGGAGCCGTCGCCGCGGCGCTGGCCCTCGCGCTGACCGGCGGGATCGTCCAGACGGGCGCGCTGCCGGACCGTACGACGGTGGCGCGGGCGCGGGCCACGAACGCCCCGGAGAAGGAACAGGTCTGCGTGCGGCGGGACGGGTCGACGTACTGCGCCTTCCCCGAGTGGAAGCCGCGCACGGCCACCTGGGCGTCCGTGGTGGACCACGTCCGCTCCTCGGCCGGCGGCGCCGCGCGCACCCAGCCGGTCCTCGTCCGCCAGCGCGTCTACGCCACGGACGGACTCGCCTCCGACGGCGCGATCGACCCCTCGGCGAACCCGCACCAGGTCACCGTCGGCACCGGCTGGGGCGGCCCGCGCGTCCCCGAGTTCTCCGCCGCCGTGGCCGCCGTGCTGGTCACCGGCAGCGAGAAGGCGACGTCCGGGCTGTGCGACGGCCGCATGGTCACCATCATGTGGCTCGCCCTGAACTGGCTCCCCGACCCCGTGAAGTCCCTGAGCAACGTCCGCCTCGACGACAGCGTGACCGGCTCGGCGATCGTCCTCTCCCCGACCGACCCGATGGACATGACGTCCGGCCAGACCTCCGTCGTACGCGAACTCCTCGACCAGCCAAGGGAGTCCGTGGCCGCGAAGGTGCGGGCCCACTGGACCGAACTGACGGCCCCGAAGGTCACGAGCGCGCGAGCGGCGGAGCTGCTGGGGGTCAAGGCGCCGAAGGAGAAGGACAAGTGCGACTGACCATCCGGGAGTTGACGCTCCCCGTCTGGCGGACCCTGCCCTGGCGGGCGCTGGGAGCCGCGGCGGGCCTGGGACTGCTGCTGGCCGGGGCACTGCGGTGGGGCGGGGGCGACGCCCACGGCTGGCCCGCGCTCGTCCTGCTCCGTACCGCCGTGCTCGCCTACGCGCTGGGCCTGACCTTCCTGCTGGACGACCCCGCCCGCCACACGACGGCCACGGTGCCGACCCGGCGCGCCCTGCGCACCGGTCTGCGGATCGCCCTGGTCACCCCGCCCACCGCGCTGTGGTGGACGGCGGTCGTCCTCCTGGTCCCCTCGGGGGTACGGCCCCCGGTGGGCGACGTCACCCTGGAGGCGGCGGCGGCCTGCGTACTGGCCCTGCTCGCCGGCGCCTCGGCGCTCCGCTGGACCAACGAGCCCCGCCCCGGCCCCTCGGTGGCGGCGGCCTACCTCCTCACGGCGGTGGTGGCCCCCCCCTGCTCCCCGCCGGCTGGGAGCTGTTCGTGTGGCCGCAGGACAGCAACTGGGGCGCGGCACACGAGCGGTGGGCGTGGCTGCTGGCGGGGGCGCTGGTGGCGCTGGCGGTGTCTGCTCCGGAGCCCCTGCGCAGATGGGGCTTGCTGCCACGACGCCGGTCGACCGTCAGCCCGTCCGGCGTTTGAGGACGAGGCCCTTCGGGCCGAATGGGGGTCTGGG
>NZ_WVUG01000372.1 GCF_017614965.1 Streptomyces griseorubiginosus
GTTGCTGGCCGAGCTGTGGCGCCTGCGGGACGTCGCCCGGCCTGCCCTGGACCACGCGGCCCGGGCGACGGCCCCACCGGTCCCGGTGGCCGCCCCGCCCTGGCCGCTGTACGGCACGTACGGCCATCCGGCGGCACCGTATCCGGCGTACAACCCGTACCAGTCGTAAGGCCGCCGCAGCCTCGGCACCGCCGGCCGCCGCCGGCCCCAGCCACGGTGACCGAGCACCGTGGCGGCGGCCGGAAAAGGCCGGCAGTGAGTGGAGGCCGCTGCTGAAAGAGCCCGGCGAAGAACCAAGCCGACGGCAGAAGGAACGGAATCCCTCAGACCGACGCCCCCGCCAACCGGGCCCTCCCCGGCATCCTCAGGCCGACGCCTCCGTCAAGCGGCTGATCTCGGCGTCCGTCAACGTCACGTCCGCCACGGCCAGGAGGGCGGGGAGCTGGTCCACCGTGCGGGCGCTGGCGATGGGGGCCACCACCGTGGGCTGGGCCGCGAGCCAGGCCAGGGCGATCGTGGGGACCGGGGCGTCGTGGGCCTCGGCGATCTCGTCGAGGGCCTTGAGGACCCGCTGGCCGCGCTCCGTCTCCAGGTGCTTGGCGGCGCCGCCCGCGCGAGGGCTGTCGACGGTCGCGCCGGGGCGGTACTTGCCGGTGAGGAAGCCGGACGCCAGGGCGTAGTACGGGATGGCGGCGAGGCCGTAGCGCGCGGCGAGGTCCTGCAGCGGCCCCTCGTAGGTGTCGCGGGAGACCAGGTTGTAGTGCGGCTGCAGTGCCACGTACTTGGCGAGGCCCTCCCGGTCGGAGAACTCCAGGGACGCCGCGAGCCGTTCGGTGGAGATGTTGGACGCGCCGATCGCCCGCACCTTGCCCGCCGTCACCAGCTCGTCGAGCGCCCCGATGATCTCCTCGACGGGAATCTCCGGCTTGTCGAAGTGCGTGTAGTAGAGGTCGATGTAGTCCGTGTCGAGGCGGCGCAGCGAGGCGTCGGCGGCGGCCTTGATGTTGGCGGCCGACAGCCCCTGGTACTCGGGGTGCTGGCTCACCTTGGTCGCGATGACGACGTCGGACCGGTTGCCGCGGGCCTTGACCCACTTGCCGATGATCGTCTCGGACTCGCCGCCCTGGTTGCCGGGGACCCAGGCGGAGTAGCCGTCGGCGGTGTCGAGGAAGTTGCCGCCCGCGGCCGCATAGGCGTCGAGTACGGCGAAGGACGTGGCCTCGTCGGCGGTCCAGCCGAAGACGTTGCCACCGAGGGCGAGCGGGAAGACCTCGAGGTCGGAGGAGCCGAGTTTGCGCAGAGAAGTCATGTGTATGGTCAACGCCCGCCCCGGAGAGTCCTCTTCCGGAACGGCCGCAAACTTCGCGTAAACAATCGGAGGCGGCCGTTCCGGGGCGGTGCCGCTGTCAGGGGTTGAGGCCCTTGCTGCGCAGCCAGGTCATCGGGTCGATGCCGGTGGACTGCCCGTTCGGGTGGACCTCGAGGTGCAGGTGCGGGCCGGTCACGTTGCCCGTGGCGCCGATCCGGCCGATGACGTCACCGGTGGCGACCTTCTGGCCGACGCTGACGCTGATCGAGGACTGATGGCAGAACCACAGCTCGGTGCCGTCGTCGAGGGTGAGGATCGTGCGGTAGCCGTACGACCCCGCCCAGCCGGCCTCCGTGATGGTGCCGGAGTGGATGGCCTTGATGAGCGTGCCCGTCGGCGCGGCGAAGTCGAGGCCCGTGTGGTAGCCGGAGGACCACATGGAGCCGGCCTGACCGAAGGTGCCGGTGATGGTGTAGGAGACGACCGGCAGCTTGTACTGCTTGGCGAGTTCGGCGAGCTTGGCGTCCTCGGCCGCCTTCTTGGCCGCCGCCTCCGCCTTCTCCTTGGCGGCCTGCGCCTTGGCCGCCGCGTCCTTCTCCGCCTTGGCGGCCGCCTCGTCGACCTGCTTGGCGAGGGCCGCATCGGTGGCCGACTGGGCCTTGCTGTCGAGCTGGACCTGCTGCGACTCGGCCTGCGCCATGATGCGGTCGCGCAGCGCCTCACCGGCGTCCCGGGTGCCCTGCGCGGTCTCCTTGGTGCTCACCCCGACGGCGCTGAGCGCGGTCGCGGAGCCCTTGGGGGCGTCGGAGCCGGCGTCGAACACATGGGCGACGGAGGCCAGGTCGGGCAGGGAGATGGACACCGGCGGCTTGCCGGTGTTGGCGCTGGCCATGCCGCCCGCGCCGACGGCGGCTATGACACCGACGCCGAGAACCGTGGAGCTGCGGGCGAGTCCCCCGCCGCGCTGCCTGGAGACACGGTGCCGGCCGCGTACCGGACGGAGGGACTCCTCGGTGGGGTTCCACTCCTCCCACTGGCCCTCGTCGTCACTGGGGCCGAAGCCGAAGGGCCGGGTGCCCGGCACGAACGGGGCTGCCGGGGCAGGCGGGTTGGACGCCACGTGGGCGTGCTCCTTTCCTTCCTTCTCGCCTACCGGGTTAGCTGACGGGTTCGGAGCAGGAAGGTCTCCTACGCGCGTAAACCTGCCGTGGGTCCACGGCGGTTTCCGCGCGATTCACCCCAGGGTGGTGGTTCCCCGGTTCCCTTGCGGGATTCGGCGCGTGCGCACGGAGCCGCCTCTTGTGACGGCTGGGACGACCGCGCTGCGTTATCGAACGTTAATAGACCCGGGGTGGGGTTTCCAAGCAGTTCGGCTTGATCATTAAACGTTTTTGGCGCGGACGATCGGGCCATGACCGGTGAAAATCGGGCGAGTTGACCTTGCTCCAGGCTCTGCACGGGGAGTGACGGTCAGGGAAACGGGAAACACCGAGGGCCGGAGTCCAGTCACTGGACTCCGGCCCTCGGTCTTCAGTAGCGGGGACAGGATTTGAACCTGCGACCTCTGGGTTATGAGCCCAGCGAGCTACCGAGCTGCTCCACCCCGCGTCGTTGTGTAACCAGCATACGCCATCCGCGGGACGCCCAGCACCAGGGTTTCCGTCCGCCCCCGCTCCACCTGCGTCTTCAGCCCGGCAGATGGGCGTTCGGCGCCTTCGCCCGCTCCTCGTACCCGGGCAGGACGACCACCTTGACGCCCTGCGAGGCCAGCAGACCGCTGCCGTCGGCGGCCTCCACGAACGTGTCCGGCTCCCGCCACGCGGTCACCACCCGCCGTACCCCCGCCTCCAGGATCAGCCGGGCGCACGGCTTGGGACGGGACGCGCGGTGGGCGCAGGGCTCCAGGCTGCTGTAGACCGTCGCGGTCGCGAGCCTCGGATCGGCCGGGTCGAGCTTGGCCAGGGCCGCCTCCTCGGCGTGCACCACGGGGTCGCCGGCCTCGCGGGAGTGGCCGCGGGCCAGCTCCGTGCCGTCGGCGGCGACGACCACCGCGCCGACGCTGAACGCGGTCCGCGAGGGCGGGCACTGGGCCGCCAGGTCGCAGGCGATGCGGAGCCAGTGGTGGTCGGCGGCGGAGGCCAGCGGGCCGGTGCCGGGGGCGGTGGGCTCGTAGCGCATGAGGACCACGTCCTCGATCCGCCGGCTCTCCACCAGCCTGAGCCGTCCGCCCTGGTAGCCGCCCGGGCCGAAGATGCGGGGCGCGTCGGGGTCGCCCACGAACAGGGGGGCGAGCACCAGCTGGAGCTCGTCCGCGAGCCCCTGCTGGAGCAGTTGGCTGTGGATGCGGCCGCCGCCCTCGACCATGAGCCGCCGCACACCCAGGACGTCGTGCAGATGCTCCAGCAGCCGGCGCCAGTCGAGGTCGGGTCCGAGCGGGACGACGTCGGCGGCGATCCCGAGCGCGCGGGCCCGTTCGCCGCCCTTGTCGGTCGTGTAGACGACCTTGTCGCCGCCCGTGTGCCAGAACCTCGCCGCCGGATCCAGCTCGCCCGAGCCGCTGACGGTGACCTTGAGCGGGTACTCGGGCCGGCCCGAGGCGACGCGGGCGGCGCGGCGCTCGGGCGAGTTGACCAGCAGCCGCGGGTTGTCGGCGCGGATCGTGCCGGCGCCGACCAGGATGGCGTCGACGGAGGCCCGTACCTCGTCGACGCGGTCGAAGTCGGCCGGGGACGACAGCAGCAGGCGCTCGGGTCCGGTGTCGTCGAGGTAGCCGTCGAGGGAGACGGCGGCGGACAGCAGGACGTACGGGTGGGGCATCGACGCGCTCCCCGGCTCGTGATGGACGGCACGCTCGGCACAAGGCGCTGAACGGCCACTCTTGGTTCAAGTTTGAAACAAACCTACACTGGTGGCATGACGACTCGCTGGCTCACCCCGAAGGAGCAGCGCGCCTGGCGCGCGTACATCGCGGCGACGTTCCTCGTCGAGGACGCGATCGACCGGCAGCTCCAGCAGGACGCCGGCATGCCCCACCTGTACTACTCCATCCTGGCCAACCTCTCCGAGACCCCGGAGCGGCGGCTGCGCATGACCGACCTCGCGGAGCGGACGAAGATCACCCGCAGCCGGCTGACCTACGCCGTGGGCCGGCTGGAGAAGGACGGGCTGATCCGGCGCGAGAACTGCCGCTGGGACAAGCGCAGCAGCTTCGCCGTGCTGACCGAGGAGGGCATGGAGGTCCTGGAACGCACGGCCCCGGGACATGTGGAGAACGTACGGTCCCTGCTGTTCGACCACCTCACCGAGGAGCAGGTCGAACAGCTCGAGGAGATCTGCACGGGGATCGTCCAGCGGCTCCAGGAGGACGAGCGCCCCACGCCCGACGAGGTGCCCTGGCGCCGCCGGTCGTCGCCGTCCTGTTCATGACCAGCACGTGAAGCGCCGCACAATTCTGTTGCTTCAAATTTAAAGCATGGGGTAGGGTCGCCGACCGTGCACCTGTTTCAAATCTGAAGCAGGAGCCGCCAGACTACGGACGACCCCGGAGACCCGCATGCCCGACTTCCCCGCCGCCACCGAGCGCGCCCGTGTCCGGGTGCCGCTGCGCTTCGCCGACGGCTACAGCGTCGACGCCGAACTGGTCACCTTCCACGGCCTGACAGACGGCCAGGAGCACGTGGCCGTCGTCCTCGGCACCCCGGCCCCGGGCACGGTCCCGCTGGTCCGGCTGCACTCCGAGTGCCTGACCGGCGACGTCTTCGGCTCGGCCCGCTGCGACTGCGGCCCGCAGCTGCGCGAGGCGGTCGAGCGGATCGCCGACCGGGGCGGGGTCCTGCTCTACCTGCGCCAGGAGGGCCGGGGCATCGGCCTCTACAACAAGCTCGACGCCTACGCCCTGCAGGACCAGGGTCTCGACACGTACGAGGCGAACGCGGCCCTGGGCCTGCCCGAGGACGCGCGCGACTACACGGCCGCCGCGCAGATGCTGCGGGCCCTGGGCGTCGAGGAGCTGGACCTGCTGTCCAACAACCCCGACAAGGCCGAGCAGCTGCGGGGACTGGACATCGCGGTGCGCGACCGCGTCCCCACGGGCGTGTTCACCACCGCGCACAACGTCCGCTACCTGCGCGCGAAGGTCCTGCAGACGCAGCACACGCTGCCGCTGGGCCAGCTGACGGAACTCACGGCCGGCTGATTCCGCCGGCTGATTCCGCCGGCTGATTCCGACGACTGATTACGCCGATTACGACGACTGATTCCGACGGCGTCCGTCACCACACGCACGGCAGCATGACGTCGATCACGGTCGGCCCGCCGACGGGGCTGGAGAGGTCCAGGGTCCCGTCCAGGGCGGCCACCCGCCGCCGCATCCCGACCAGCCCGGAGCCGCCCGTCTCGTCGGCGCCCCCGTGCCCCTCGTCGGCGACCCGCACCCGCAGCCCGCGCCTGACCCGCTCCAGCCGGACCGAGGCCCGCGCGGAGCCGCTGTACTTGGCCGCGTTGGTCAGCGCCTCGGCGACCACGAAGTAGGCGGCCGCCTCCACGGCCGCGGGCGCCCGCACCCCGTCCTCCTCCAGCCCGGCCACCTCCACGCTCGCCTCGAGCCCGCATCCGGCCGCCAGCGCCCGCACCGCACCCACCAGCCCCCGGTCCGTCAGGATCGGCGGATGGATGCCGCGCACCACGTGCCGCAGTTCGGTCAGCGCCTTCTCGGCCTGTGCCTGGGCCTCGTCGAGGAGTCGGCGGGCGGTGGCCGGGTCGCTGTCGTAGGCGCGTTTGGCGAGCCCGATGCGCATCGACAACGCGACCAGGTTGGCCTGGGCGCCGTCGTGCAGATCGCGTTCGACACGGCGCAGCTCGGCGCCGTGCGCGGCGATGGCGTCCGCGCGGGTCGCCGCCAACTCCTCCACCCGTGCGGTGAGTCGGGCCTTCGCAGACGGCTTGAGCAGGGCTGTGGACCAGTCGGCCTCCAGGTCGGCGATCCGCACGATCAGCGGGAGCACGAGGGGCGTACGGCGCAGCAGCCCGCTCCACACACCGTCGACGACCAGTCCGAGGGGCCACAGCGGGAGAGCGAGGACGAGGAGGGCGCCGTAGAAATAATCGGCGACCATCCAGCGCAGATCGGTGAAGGTGCCGGGGTCCCGGACGGCCGTACGGATGCGCTCCCGGACGGTCCCCGTGATCGGCTGGTACGCCTCCGGGATCCGCTGCCCGGTCCAGGCGGCCGTCATGACCCGCTTGGCGCCGGCGATCCGCCGGATGATCAGCACCGTCTCGGGCAGCAGCCAGGCGCCGACCACCGCGAGCGTCCCGACCGCCGTGATGATCAGCACCGTGATGAAGATCCACAGCCCGAACGCCATGGCCGCGGCCAGCACGAGATGCCCGGTGGCCCTCACCGCCTGCCGCACCGTTCTGCCCATGGGGCAACGGTAAGCGGGCGGGAGGCGGGGACGCGGTGTAGCGGGCTACACCATCACGGCGTCCGGGAGTACGGCGAAGGTCCGCATGATTCTGGGGAACCAGCGGCGCGGCCGATTCCGTACGCCTCTCCCCGGGCCCCCGCCAACTCCTGCGGGACGGGTTGAACCCCTCGACCGCAGGCGACGTACGAGTCACCGTGGGTGGTAGACGACACCCACCGCCAGGGGCCCGAAGAGAGGCGGAGCGATTTCAGTGGGATCGAGCCAGGCCGTAGGAGAACTCGCTCCCCTCGCCGGGACGCGGGAGGCGTCTCCCGTCCGGACGCGGAAGTCGGCTCCCGTCCGGACGCGGGAGGCGGCTCCCGTCCGGACGCGGGAGGCGGCTCTCGCCGCCCCGCACATTCCGGGCCTCGACGGCCTGCGCGGCATGGCCGCGCTGTACGTCCTGCTGTTCCACTGCTGGCTGCTGACCTTCCCCGGCTTCCCCGCCAACTCCGGCCCCGCCTGGACGGCCTGGATGATGTACGGCCGTCTGGCCGTCGTCTTCTTCCTCGTCCTGTCCGGTTTCTCGCTGGCCCTCTCCCCCGCCCGCAAGGGCTGGGAACTCGGCGGCACGGCCCGCTTCCTGCGCCGCCGCGCCTGGCGCATCCTGCCGCCGTACTGGGCGGCCCTCGCGTTCAGCGTGCTGATCGCCCGGTACGTCGTCCCCGCGTCGCACTTCGGCCCGCCGAACCGATCCTCGCTGCTCGTGTACGGCCTCCTGGGCCAGGACGTCCTCACGGCCCCGACACCCAACGGGGCGTTCTGGTCGATCGCGGTGGAGGCGGAGCTCTACCTCCTCTTCCCGGCCCTGCTCCTCATCCGCCGCCGCCGGGGGGCGGTACTCCTCCTCGCGTCGGTGACCCTGCCGGTGATCGTCCGCGGCCTGCTGGCCCCCCACGCGAACCCGGCAGAAGGGCTCAACTGGCTGACCCCCGACCTGGCCCCGGTCTTCGTCGCCGGCGTCGTCACGGCGGGCATCGTCACCGCGTCCGAGCGGATCCGCGGCCTTCCCTGGCACTGGCTGTCCGCCCTGGCCGCGCTCCCGCCCCTGGCCCTCATCGTCACCAAGGGCTCGGTCTGGACGGTGCACCACTCCTACTGGATGGACCTGGCGGTGGTCCCGGCGATGGCCCTGCTCCTCGCCGCCCTCACCACGGGCCACCCCACGCCCCTCCTCCGCCTCCTCGC
>NZ_WVUG01000373.1 GCF_017614965.1 Streptomyces griseorubiginosus
CCTTCGCGTAGATTGCGTGGCGGGGAGACCCGAGTGCGCGAGGGGACGGACAAGCAGGTGGCAGGGGTAAGGCAGGGCGTGGCTCAGGCCCGCAGGATCGTCGTCAAGGTGGGCTCCTCGTCGCTGACCACCGCCTCGGGCGGCCTGGACGCCGACCGGGTCGACGCGCTCGTCGACGTCCTGGCCAAGAGCCGCAGCGGGGGAGAGAAGGAGATCGTCCTCGTCTCCTCCGGCGCCATCGCCGCCGGCCTCGCCCCCCTCGGCCTGCGCCGCCGCCCCCGCGACCTGGCCCGCCAGCAGGCCGCCGCCAGCGTCGGCCAGGGCCTGCTGGTGGCCCGCTACACCGCCTCCTTCGCCCGCTACGGCGTCCGCGTCGGCCAGGTCCTGCTGACCAGCGACGACATGAGCCGCCGCGCCCACCACCGCAACGCCTCCCGCACCCTCGACAAGCTCCTCGCGATGGGGGCGTTCCCGATCGTCAACGAGAACGACACCGTCGCCACCGACGAGATCCGCTTCGGCGACAACGACCGTCTCGCGGCCCTGGTGGCGCACCTCGTCCACGCCGACCTGCTGGTCCTGCTCTCCGACGTCGACGGCGTCTACGACGGCGACCCGGGCAGACCGGGAACCTCGCGGATAGCTCAGGTGCGGGGCCCGGAGGACCTCGCCGGAGTGGAGATCGGCAGCGCGGGCAAGGCCGGCGTCGGCACCGGCGGCATGGTCACCAAGATCGAGGCGGCCGGGATCGCCGCCGCGGCCGGCATCCCCGTGGTCCTCACCAGTGCCGTGCACGCCGCCGAGGCGCTGTCCGGCGGGGACACCGGCACCTATTTCCACATCACCGGCAAGCGCTCCGCGGACCGTCTGCTGTGGCTCCAGCACGCCTCCACCCCGCAGGGCTCGCTCACCCTGGACGACGGCGCCGTACGGGCGGTCGTCGAGCGCCGCAAGTCGCTGCTGCCGGCCGGAATCGCCGCCGTCGAGGGGGAGTTCGTCGCCGGGGACCCGGTGGAGCTGCGCGACGCCCAGGGACGCGCGGTGGCCCGCGGGCTCGTCAACTTCGACGCCAAGGAGATCCCCCAGCTGCTCGGCCGCTCCACCCGGGAGCTCGCCCGTGAACTGGGCGCCGCGTACGAGCGCGAGGTCGTACACAGGGACGATCTGGTGCTCCTGCACCCGTAATTGGTCCGAAACGTCCTCCCCCGGTGGTGGACGTTCCGCAAAAGCGTCACGTGGCGGCTCCGGGCCTGCTCAACTTTGTCTCAGGGACACCTTCCGCGCGAGCACTGCTCGACCCTGGGAAAAAGGAGGCCGTCGTGAGACGAGTGCGCCCTGGGACGACGTCCCGCGGTGGCACCGGCGGTACCGGGGGCGCCTCCTCCCGCGCGGCCGGCGAGGAGCGTGCCCTGACCAGCGTGGCGGCCGGCGAGCGGTACGAGGAACCGGCCGATCTGCCGCGCCTGTGGCATGTCACGCTCAGCGTCTCCGGAGCCGAGGCCCCCCTGGCGGAGGTCCGGCGCGGCCTGGAGCAGCTCGCCCACGACCACCCCTTCCTCCTGACCAGCAGGTATGCGGGCGACCACGCGGAGATCCGGTACTGGGAGGAGGCCCGCGACCTGCACGACGCGGCCGCGGTCGCGCTGCGACTGTGGGGCGAACACCGCCGCACCGCCCAGCTCCCGCCCTGGGAGATCGTCGGCCTGGAGGTCATCGACCGCGAGACCTACCACCAGCGCCTCGCCGAGGGCTACGGCCCGCCACCGGCGACGCCTGTCGGAGTTCACCCCTTTTGAGAGTGTCTCGGGGTTTGGGATGAGCGGTAACAGAGCCCGTCCGGCGCACTACCCTTCCCTCATGACCACGCTTTCGCCGTACGACTCCATGTCCCCGGTCACCCAGGCCGCCTATCGCGCCAAGGCCGCCGCCGCCGACCTCGCCCCGCTCCCGCGCGCGGTCAAGGACGACGCGCTGGGCGCCGTGGCGGACGCCCTGGAGGTCCGTACGAGCGAGATCGTCGAGGCCAACGCCAAGGACATCGCCAAGGCCCGCGAGGCCGGCACCAGCGAGGCCATCATCGACCGCCTCACCCTCACCCCGGAGCGGGTGCGGGCCATCGCCTCCGACGTGCGCGACGTCATCGCGCTGCCCGACCCGGTCGGCGAGGTCGTCCGCGGCTCGACCCTGCCCAACGGCATCGACCTGCGCCAGGTCCGGGTGCCCCTCGGTGTCGTCGGCATCATCTACGAGGCCCGCCCGAACGTCACCGTGGACGCCGCCGCCCTGTGCCTGAAGTCCGGCAACGCGGTCCTGCTGCGCGGCTCGGCCTCCGCGTACGAGTCGAACACCGCCCTGGTGCGGGTCCTGCGGGACGCCGTGGGCGGGGCGGGGCTGCCCGCCGACGCCATCCAGCTCGTGCCCGGCGAGAGCCGCGAGAGCGTCCGCGAGCTGATGCGCGCCCGCGGCCTGGTCGACGTCCTCATCCCGCGCGGCGGCGCCTCGCTGATCCAGACCGTGGTCAACGAGTCCACCGTCCCCGTCATCGAGACCGGCACCGGCAACTGCCACGTCTACGTCGACGCCCACGCCGACCTCGACATGGCCGTCGACATCCTGATCAACTCCAAGGCCCAGCGGCCCAGCGTCTGCAACGCGGCCGAGACCCTGCTGGTCCACCAGGACATCGCCCCCGAGTTCCTGCCGCGCGCCCTCGACGCCCTCGCGGAGGCCGGGGTGACCGTGCACGCCGACCCGCGGGTGCTGGCGTACGCGAAGGACACGAAGGCCACCGTCGTCGAGGCCACACCGGACGACTGGGACACCGAGTACCTGTCCTACGACATCGCGGCCGCCGTGGTGGACTCCCTCGACAAGGCCGTCGAGCACATCCGGCTGTGGTCGTCCGGTCACACCGAGGCGATCGTGACGACCTCGCAGCAGGCCGCCCGCCGCTTCACCCAGCTGGTCGACTCCACCACCGTCGCCGTGAACGCCTCGACCCGCTTCACCGACGGCGGCCAGTTCGGCTTCGGCGCGGAGATCGGCATCTCCACGCAGAAGCTGCACGCCCGCGGCCCCATGGGCCTGCCGGAGCTGACCAGCACCAAGTACATCGTCACCGGCGACGGGCACATCCGCCGCTGAGGGAACGGGCACCCGACGGCGGGGCATATGCGCCCGGCACGCGACCCCGCCGCATGAGAGCCGTCTCACCCAGCGGATGAATTTCCCTACCGTCTGCCCAAATTGACCCCCCAGGTCTACTCTGGATCCGTGCCGGAGGACGTGGGGGGCACGCCGTTCCCTGACGGCTGGGAGCCCGACGACGACCACGACCGCGGGGTGTCGGACGAAGAGTTCGCCTCCGTGGTCTTCGACGAGGCCTTCGTACGGGCGGCCGTGGTGCACGAGCCGACCGCCGTCGAACGCCTCCTGGCCGCCGCCCAGGCCAGAGCCGAGGCCTCCGAGGCGGAGGCCCGCCGCGCCCACGCCCGCGGGGAGCGCTACGAGGACGGGTACGACCCCTCCGGGTTCGGCCATGATCCCGACTTCGACGACCTGGACGACACCGACGTCCTCGAAGGCCGCTACGGCGCCCCGGGGACGTACGGCAAGAAGGTCAACTGGCACCGTCCGGTCGCCTGGATGCTGGCCATCGTGATGGGTATCGGCATGGTCGCGCTGGCCTTCACCGCGGTCTACCGGGGCGCCTCCTCCACCAACCGGGACCAGGTGCCGCCGCCCGCCTCGACGGGCCTGGAACAGGGCAGCGCCGCTCCGCCCTCCGCTTCCGCCGACACCTCGCCGCCCGCGGTCTCGGTGATCCCGCGCACTCCCTGAGCGGCCGCTTCGCGGGCGCCGCCGGTTCTGGGCCGGTTCTGGTGAGAACCTGTCAGAAGTTGTCGCGCACCAGGGCGTTTACCGGGGCTTCCCAAGACCTACCCTGAAGGTATGGGCGGGCCTGGAGACCCACCTGAGGGGACACCCGAGGGCGCCCCCGGAGGTGGAGAGGACGAGTACCGATCCGTCGTCTTCGACGAGTCGTTCGTCCGCGCTGCCCGCCTCCAGGAATTCTCCGCCCAGGAGCGCATGGCCGACCACGCGCCCGCCGTACGGCGCCGCCCGCCGCTCCACCGGGGCCTGTCCCGGCAGGCCCTGATCCTGGTTCTGCTGATCGCCGTCGCCTTCGGGACGGCGATCTACATGGGTGTACGGCACCCCTACCAGACGCCGGCCGACCGCCGGCCCGTCGAGCCCCTGCGGATGACGGTCATACCGCTCTCCCCGCAGGGCAAGGTGCCCGGGGCGGCCGATCCCGAGTACCTGTTCGCGCACAGCCCCGCCGCGCAGTTCCGGGTCGGCGCCGAGGGCATACCGCTGCCGCCCACGCGGCGCACCGCGCACTTCTCCGACAGTCAGGTGGTCGCCGCCCTGACCACCGCGAAGGACTACATCGTCCGCTCCTCGCTCTACCCCGAGGTGATCGGCGGCCAGGACGTCCGCTCCGTGCGCGTCATGCTGGACGGCGACCAGCTCGACCAGTTCGACCAGAGCTTCGCCCGCCCGACCGCCGACGGGCGCCATCAGCCGACCGGCTGGCTGGTCCGCTTCGACCAGACCCGCGCCGAGCTCGCCGACCCCAGGATCCGCGTCGAGGGCAGCCTGGAGGCCGCCGAGACGGACTCCGCCACCCTCGAGGTGACCGCCGACCACACCTTCGTCTACGCGCTGAAGCCGACCGGCTCCGCCGCGAAGGCCCCGGCGTCCCTGTTCACCGTCCGGCGCGAGCTGCACTTCCGCTTCGACCGCGACGACCTGCGGCTGCACCAGGCCCAGCTGACCGTCTCCTACGTCCAGGCCGGGCCGCTGTCCTGCGCCGAGGACTCCACCAACCACCTCCACCCGCTGCTGGCCGGCCAGACGGCGAAGTCGGGCGGCCCGGCCGGCACCGACCCGTACGCGACGGGCGGCACGGCGGCCCTGTGCGGCACGCTCGCCGCTGCGGCCCAGCCGAAGGTGTGACGGGGGCGCGGGGCGGGTTGTCGGCTGCGGCTTGGTGGGGGCTTGTCGCGCAGTTCCCCGCGCCCCTGGGGCGTTGCAGTCGCCCGGCGTCGGTCAGTCCTCGTCCGTCGGCGGTTCGTCCTGCGGCCGGTCCTCGCCCGGTGCCGGGCTCGTGAAGCCGTCGAAACCGCGCCGTACGCGGCCGCCCAGGCCCCCCGCCCCGCCGGCGATGTCGCTGACCAGCTTCATCAGCGGGTCCTTGGAGCTCTTCACATTGCTGGCGTAGCTCGCCGCCGACTCACGGAAGGAGTCGGAGACCGAGGTGTCCTTGTCCTCGTCGCGCCGCGGGTAGTGGCCGTCCATGATCCGCTGGTAGTCCCGGGTCTCGGACCACTTCTTCAGCTCGGCCGCCCGGATGGTGGTGAACGGGTGGGAGCGCGGCAGCAGGTTCAGGATCTTCAGCACCGAGTCGCGCAGATCGCCGCCCGCCTCGTACTCGTCGGCCTGCTTCAGGAACGCGTCCACGTTCATCTCGTGCAGGTGGTTGCCGCCCGCGATCTTCATCAGACCGCGCATCGAGGCCTTCAGGTCCTGCCCCACCAGCAGCCCCGCCCGGTCCGCGGACAGCTCCGACTTGCGGAACCACTCCCGCAGCGCCGTCACGATCGCCATGATCGCCAGGGTGCCCAGCGGGATCCAGGCGACCCGGATCGCCAGGTTCGTCAGGAACAGCAGGATCGTGCGGTACACCGCGTGCCCGGACAGCGCGTGACCCACCTCGTGGCCGATGACCGCCCGCATCTCCTCCTCGTCGAGCAGCTCGACGAGCCCGGTGGTGACGACGATGATCGGCTCGTCCAGGCCGATGCACATCGCGTTCGGCTGCGGGTCCTGGTTGACGTACATCGGCGGGACCTTCTCCAGGTCCAGGATGTAACAGGCGTCCCGCAGCATGTCGTTGAGGTGGGCGAACTGCTGGTCGGACACGCGCACCGAGTCGGACAGGAACAGCAGCCTCAGACTGCGCTCGGGCAGCAGCCCGCTGAGCGCCTTGAAGACCGTGTCGAAGCCGCTCAGCTTGCGCAGCGCCACCAGCGCGCTGCGGTCCGCCGGGTGCTCGTACGCACGGGAGGAGATCCCCGGGAAGCGCCGGCGCTGCCTGCTCGGTACGTGCTCGTGTCCGTTGTGCTCGTGGCCGTCGTCGGACATGTCTTCCCCCACATGCGTGTAGTGGCCCTTTGCGGACCCTTGTGCGGCCCTTTGCGCCCCCGAAGCAAGGCCCAGCCTAGGCGGAGTTACCGTGGACGGGCACCACACCGAAGGAGAGTCCCGCACCATGGAGCACATCCCAGCAGCCGCCTGGCTCGCCGCGGCCGCCAGCGCCCCTCAGCACCAGGGATCGGGGTACCTGCTCCGGGTCGTACTGGTGGTGATGATCCTGGGCTGCGCGTTCACCGGGTGGTTCCTGCTGCGGGGCTACAAGCGGAAAGACGACTGAGGACCGCCCGGAGTTCCCCGACGGAGGAGTCGGCGTGATCGCCGCCACGGCCCCCGCTTACGATGGGCCGACATCTTTACCCCGCCTACCGGATAGGTCCCGCCGAAGATGAGCCTCCACACCACCGCCGCGCACCTGGTCACCCTGGCCGAAGAGGGCGGCAACCACGACAGCCTCAACCCCGCGATCACCGGTGGCGGCGCCCTCGTCGTCCTGCTGCTCCTGCTGTGGATCACCACCCGCTTCAACCGCGACCGCTGAACCCGTCCTCCCCCCGAAGCGGGGCATCCCGGACAGCGGCCGAACCAGGCGCTCAGGTCGGGCCGGTAGGGTCTGCACGCATGGGAGAGCAGGACATGCCTACCGGTCCGGCGAAGGACACGTCGAGCGGCACCGAGACCCGCCGGCCGAGCGGACCGGTCATCGGACCGTCGAACCCCGGCAAGCGCCGCCTCGGCGTCATGGGCGGAACGTTCGACCCGATCCACCACGGGCACCTCGTGGCGGCCAGTGAGGTCGCCGCGCAGTTCCACCTGGACGAGGTGGTGTTCGTCCCCACCGGCCAGCCCTGGCAGAAGAGCCACCG
This sequence comes from Streptomyces griseorubiginosus, assembly GCF_017614965.1. Classification (GTDB taxonomy): domain Bacteria; phylum Actinomycetota; class Actinomycetes; order Streptomycetales; family Streptomycetaceae; genus Streptomyces; species Streptomyces griseorubiginosus_B. Next base: position 7,086 of record NZ_WVUG01000373.1, read on the forward strand.
CACGGTGTCCCCGGCCGAGGACCGCTACCTGATGACGGTCATCGCCACCGCCGAGAACCCGCAGTTCTCGGTCAGCCGCATCGACATCGACCGCGGCGGCCCGACCTACACCGTGGACACCTTGCGCGACCTGCGGGCCCTCAACCCCGACACCGACCTCTTCTTCATCACCGGCGCCGACGCCCTCGGCCAGATCCTCACCTGGCGCGACTCGGAGGAGCTGTTCTCCCTCGCGCACTTCATCGGCTGCACCCGCCCGGGCCATCCCCTGACCGACCACGGCCTCCCGGAGGGCGGCGTCTCGCTGGTGGAGGTTCCCGCGCTGGCTATCTCCTCCACGGACTGCCGTGCGAGAGTCGCCAAGGGCGACCCCATCTGGTACATGGTGCCGGACGGCGTCGTGCGCTACATCGACAAGCGCGAGCTGTACCGCGGCGAGTGAACCGAGAGGGGCACCGGTGAACGACCGATACGACGCGGGCTACGGCGGCGACCAGGACAACCAGTACGAGCTCGTGGGCTACGACGAGTACGGCCGGCCCGTCTACCAGCAGGCCGCCCCGCGGCAGGCGCCCCAGCAGCCGTACGACCCGTACGGGCAGCAACAGGGCTACGGCTACGACCCGTACGCCACCGGCCGGCAGCAGCCCCCGGCGTACGACCCCTACGGCACCGGCCGGCAGCCGTACGCCCCGTCCTACGACCCGTACGGCGCCGGTGCGGCCCAACCC
>NZ_WVUG01000374.1 GCF_017614965.1 Streptomyces griseorubiginosus
CCCGTATGCACCGCCGCCCCCCGGGTGCCCCGAGCCACCCGGGCGGCTACCGCGAGCTCTCCGGCCGTGAGGTCGAGGTGCTGAGACTGGTCGCGGAGGGCCAGTCGAACAAGGCGATCGGCGTCTCCATGGGCCTGTCCGCGCTCACCGTCAAGAGCCACCTCGCCCGGATCGCCCGCAAGCTCGGCACCGGTGACCGCGCCGGGATGGTGGCCGTGGCCCTGCGCACCGGCATCATCCACTGAGACGGGCGGGCCTCGGTGTCCATATCCGTGAACCAGGGCTTTCGTCGAACTGACTGGTTTGCGACCCTCAGGCGCCCGCCGACGGAACGTTCCGTCGGCGGGCGCCGTCCATCCACAGATACCCTTGACATGTGACCGACGCCCAAGAAACCGCAGCAGACGCATCACTGCGAACCACCGGAGGCGCCCCTCCGGACGACGGCGGATCTTCTGACACCGGGGCGCCGATCCCTCTGCTGGAACCGCGCGAGGGCATTCCGCCCGTGATCGCCGACGCCGAGTCGCTGGCCGGGACGATCGCCGCGTTCGCCGCCGGTTCCGGCCCCGTCGCCGTCGACGCCGAACGCGCGTCCGGCTACCGCTACGGCCAGAAGGCCTATCTGGTGCAGCTGCGCCGCGAGGGCGCGGGCACCGCGCTGATCGATCCCGTCGCCTGTCCGGATCTGTCCGGGCTCGGCGAGGCGCTGTCCGGCGTCGAGTGGGTCCTGCACGCGGCCACCCAGGACCTGCCCTGTCTGCGCGAGATAGGCATGGTGCCGACGCGGCTGTTCGACACCGAGCTGGCGGGGCGGCTCGCCGGGTTCCCGCGGGTCGGCCTGGGCGCGATGGTCGAGGGCGTCCTCGGCTTCGTACTGGAGAAGGGGCACTCCGCGGTCGACTGGTCGACCCGGCCGCTGCCCGAGCCGTGGCTGAGGTACGCGGCGCTGGACGTCGAGCTCCTGGTCGATCTGCGCGACGCGCTGGAGAAGGAGCTGGACCGGCAGGGCAAGCTGGAGTGGGCGCGGCAGGAGTTCGACGCGATCGCCGCCGCGCCGCCGGCCGAGCCGCGCAAGGACCCCTGGCGCCGGACGTCCGGGATGCACAAGGTCCGCCGGCGCCGCCAGCTGGCCGTGGTGCGGGAGCTGTGGCAGACGCGGGACCGGATCGCGCAGCGGCGGGACGTGTCGCCGGGCAAGGTGCTCAGCGACGCGGCCATCGTCGAGGCGGCGCTCGCCCTTCCGGCGAACGTGCACGCGCTGGCAGCGCTGAACGGCTTCGGGCACCGGACGGGGCGGCGTCAGCTGGAGCAGTGGCAGGCCGCCGTCGACCGGGCGAAGGCCCTGCCCGAGGCCCAGCTGCCGGCCCCCGGGCAGCCCGTGACCGGGCCGCCGCCCCCGCGGGCCTGGGCCGACAAGGACCCCGCGGCCGCGGCCCGGCTGTCCGCCGCGCGGGCCGCGGTCTCGGCGCTGGCCGAGACCCTGAACATGCCGCAGGAGAACCTGATCGCGCCGGACACCGTGCGGCGGGTCTGCTGGGAGCCGCCGGCGGTCGTGGACGCCGAGTCGGTGGCGGGCGCGCTGGCCGGGTACGGGGCGCGGCCCTGGCAGGTCGAGCAGGTGACACCGGTCCTGGTGGCGGCGCTGTCCGCCGGGACCTGAGGTCTCTACGTCGAGATCACGCCAAGATCCTGGGACGGCATGGGGAGCGAGGGGATGCGGAAGTCGTCGTAAACGGATATCCCGGATGTGACCTTCACCGCTCCCGCCTGCAGGGCTGTGCAGCTACGTTACTCATAAGTAGCATGGGACTGAGCGCGCGCTCAGCGCGGCCGCAGCAGTGCAGATCCCGCATCTGGAGGAGAGCCATCGTGCCTCGTACCGTCAGGGACGTCGTCTTCGTCGACGGCGTCCGTACCCCGTTCGGCAAGGCGGGCCCGAAGGGCATCTACCACGAGACCCGCGCCGACGACCTCGTCGTGAAGGCGATCCGGGAGCTGCTGCGCCGCAACCCCGGTCTCGACCCGAAGAAGATCGACGAGGTCGCCATCGCCGCGACCACGCAGATCGGTGACCAGGGCCTCACCCTCGGCCGCACGGCCGGCATCCTCGCCGGGCTGCCGCAGTCGGTGCCGGGTTACTCGATCGACCGTATGTGCGCCGGTGCGCTGACCGCCGTCACGACCACGGCCGGCTCCATCGCCTTCGGCGCCTACGACGCCGTCATCGCCGGCGGTGTCGAGCACATGGGCCGCCACCCGATGGGCGAGGGCGTCGACCCCAACCCGCGCTTCGTCAGCGAGAAGCTGGTCGACGAGTCGGCGCTGTTCATGGGCATGACCGCCGAGAACCTGCACGACCGCTACCCGCACATCACCAAGCTGCGCGCCGACGAGTACGCCGTGCGCTCCCAGGAGAAGGCCGCCAAGGCCTACGCCAACGGCAAGATCCAGGCCGACCTGGTCCCGATCTCCGTGCGGCGCACGAACCCCGAGGCCGGCGAGACCGGCTGGGGCCTGGTCACGGCCGACGAGCCGATGCGCCCGGGCACCACCCTGGAGAACCTGCAGGGCCTCAAGACGCCGTTCCGCGTCCACGGCCGGGTCACCGCGGGCAACGCGGCCGGTCTGAACGACGGCGCGACCGCCTCGATCATCGCCTCCGAGGACTTCGCCCGCGAGAACGGCCTCCCGGTCAAGATGCGCCTGGTCTCCTACGCCTTCGCGGGTGTCGAGCCCGAGGTCATGGGCTACGGCCCGATCCCGGCGACCGAGAAGGCCCTCGCCAAGGCCGGTCTGTCGATCGAGGACATCAACCTCTTCGAGATCAACGAGGCCTTCGCCGTCCAGGTCCTGGCCTTCCTCGACCACTACGGCATCGCCGACGACGACGAGCGCGTCAACCAGTACGGCGGCGCCATCGCCTTCGGCCACCCGCTGGCCTCCTCCGGCGTCCGTCTGATGACGCAGCTGGCCCGCCAGTTCGAGGAGCAGCCGAACGTCCGCTACGGCCTCACCACCATGTGCGTCGGCTTCGGCATGGGCGCGACGGTCATCTGGGAGAACCCGCACTTCGAGGGGGACAAGTGAGCACCACCGCTGAGCTTTTGAAGGGTGCGGCCGAGCTGTTCCCCGACGAGGTCGTCACGTCCGCGCACGTACGCCACCTCGACCTGCCGTTCGGCGCCGGGCGCTTCGCGCTCATCACGCTGGACAACGGCTTCGACCACACCAAACCGACCACCTTCGGCCCGGCCTCGCTGGCGAACCTCAACACCGCCATCGACCAGGTCGAGAAGGAGGCCGCGGCCGGCGAGATCGTAGGTGTCGGCATCACCGGCAAGCCCTTCATCTTCGCCGTCGGCGCCGACCTCAAGGGCGTCGAACTGCTGAAGGAGCACAAGGACGCGCTGGCCATCGGCAAGGGCGGCCACGAGGTCTTCAAGCGCCTCGGCGGCCTCGCGGTGCCGACCTTCGCCTACTACAACGGTGCCGCGATGGGCGGCGGCGTCGAGGTCGGCCTGCACTGCCAGTACCGCACGGTGTCCGCGGCCCTGCCCGCGTTCTCCCTGCCCGAGGTCTTCCTCGGCCTGGTCCCCGGCTGGGGCGGCTGCACCCTGCTGCCGAACCTGATCGGCGCCGACAAGGCCGTCTCGGTGATCATCGAGAACAGCCTCAACCAGAACAAGCAGCTCAAGGGCGCGCAGGTCTACGAGCTGGGGATCGCCGACGCCATCTTCGAGGGCGCCGACTTCCTGGAGCAGTCGCTGCTGTGGACGGCGGCCGTCCTCAAGGGCGAGATCGTCGTCGAGCGCCCGGTCGTCGACCGCGGTGAGGCCTGGGACCAGGCCGTCGGAAAGGGCCGCTTCATCGCGGACTCCAAGGTGCACGGCGCCGCCCCGGCCGCCTACCGCGCCCTCGACATCATCGCCGCCGCCAAGAACGGCGACCTGCAGCAGGGCTACGACGCCGAGGACAAGGCCCTCGCCGACCTCATCATGGGCGGTGAACTGCGCGCCGGCATCTACGCGTTCAACCTGGTGCAGAAGCGCGGCAAGCGTCCCGCGGGCGCCCCGGACAAGAACCTGGCGCGCCCGGTCACCAAGGTGGGCGTGGTCGGCGCGGGCCTGATGGCCTCCCAGCTCGCCCTGCTCTTCCTGCGCCGCCTGGAGGTGCCGGTCGTGCTGACCGACATCGACCAGGAGCGCGTCGACAAGGGTGTGGGCTACGTCCACGCCGAGATCGACAAGCTGCTCGGCAAGGGCCGTATCAACCAGGACAAGGCCAACCGCCTCAAGGCCCTGGTCACCGGTGTGCTGGACAAGGCCGAGGGCTTCGCGGACGCCGACTTCGTCATCGAGGCCGTCTTCGAGGAGATCGGCGTCAAGCAGCAGGTGTTCGCGGAGGTCGAGGCGGTCGCCCCGGCGCACGCGATCCTCGCCACCAACACCTCCTCGCTGTCGGTGACGGAGATGGCGTCGAAGCTGAAGAACCCCGAGCGGGTCGTCGGCTTCCACTTCTTCAACCCGGTCGCGATCCTGCCGCTGCTGGAGATCGTCCGCGGCGAGCAGACCGACGACGCGTCGCTCGCGACCGCGTTCGCCGTGGCCAAGAAGCTGAAGAAGACCGCGGTTCTGGTCAAGGACGCCCCGGCGTTCGTCGTGAACCGCATCCTCACCCGCTTCATGGGCGAGATCCAGAACGTCATCGACGAGGGCACCCCGGTCGAGGTGGCGGAGAAGGCGGTGGAGCCCCTGGGCCTGCCGATGTCCCCTCTCGTCCTCCTGGAGCTGGTCGGTCCCGCGATCGGTCTGCACGTCTCGGAGACCCTCAACCGGGCCTTCCCGGACCGCTTCACGGTCTCCCCCAACCTCAAGGCGGTCGTCGAGGCGGGCAAGCGCGGCTTCTACGTCTACGACAGCGGGAAGCCGGAGCTGGACCCGGAGGTCGCGGCGCTGCTGAAGCAGGGCGACAGCGTCCTGACGGAGGAGCAGGTCCGCGAGCGCGTCCTGGACGCGGTGGCGCAGGAGATCGGGCTCATGCTCGACGAGGGCGTCGTCGCGGAGGCCCAGGACATCGACCTGTGCCTGATCACGGGCGCCGGCTGGCCCTTCCACCTGGGCGGCATCACGCCGTACCTGGACCGCGAGGGTGTCTCCGAGCGCGTGAACGGCAAGAAGTTCCTGGCTCCGGGAGTGGCGTCGGTTCCGGCGTAACACCCTGACAGCGCGTGAAGAGGGCCTCCGCCGCCGGGCGGAGGCCCTCTGTCGTTGCATACCGGGCTTCGTCGCGAAGAGGGCGGTCACACCTCGCGCCATGCCTCCAGGGCCAGGCCCGGTTCGGACTTGCGGCGGGTGAGGAGGAGTTGGCCGGTCGACGGGGACAGCGTCGCCGCCACCACGCGGTCGTCCTGGTCCACCGTCAGGGAGACCGTGGCGTCCGAGGGCAGCGCCGGTCCGGAGTCGGTCCACCAGGCGCCCGCCGACTCCTGCTCCGTCGGGTACGCGGCGAAGGCGATCCGGCCGGCCGCCGAGCGCTGGGCGAGCAAGGTGCAGTCGTGGCCGTCGAGTTCGCAGCGGACGGCGGAGACCGGACCGGGCCCGGCGGAGGGCAGCAGGGTGACGGGCTTGGCACCCGGGCGCCAGGCGCACAGGTCGCCCGAGTCGTCGGTGTAGAAGAGCGTCGTGCTGTCGGGGGACGTGGCGAGGGCGCGCAGGGTGTCCGGGCGGACCGGCGCCTCCATCGCCTCCTCCAGGGTGAGCGCGCCGCCCGGTTCCTCCTGCCGCCAGTGCAGGATGCCGCCGGGCACGGCCGCGTACAGCTCCACGCGTCCCGACTCCCCCGTCACCGCCGCCAACTCCCCTTGGACGTCACGTCCCTTGAGGTCCGTCCAGGGCTGCCAGCCGCCCTTCTCCTTCTGCGCGGCCAGGCTCACCCCGCCGGCCTTGTTGCGGACGAAGACATGGGCGCGGCCCTGCGCGTCGACCGTGACGGCGGGCGGGCCGGTCAGGGCGCCCTTCTTGTCGGGGTGCCCGATGGACGCCCAGTCGAGGGCCGCGAGCCGGGGCCGGAAGTGGGTGGAGTGCACCAGACCCGCCTCACCGGCCGTCGTGGGGCGCCAGCACACCAGATGGGCGTAGAGGTCGCGGCCCTGTCCGACGGCGCAGGAGGACGGGTGCAGCTTCTGCTCGCCGCCGACCCTACGCGGGTCCGTCCAGGGGCCGCCGGGGGCGCGTTCCGCCCGGCACAGCACGGCATCGTCCGTCGGGAGGTACACACTGAGCCGGCCGTCACGGCCGCGCAGAAGCCAGTCGCCGTTCACCAGTTCACTTTAAGCGGCCGCCCTGACGCCGCGCGGTCCGGCCCCACCGGGGCGCGTGCCCGACGCGCACGAGGGGGTACTGAACCGGCAGGCTGTTCCCGAGCAGCACCGCACACACTCGGCAACGACGTGAGAAGGAAGCCGATCTCATGACCGACAAGCTCATCGTGGGCGTCCTCGGTACGGGCATCATGGGCGCCGCCATGGCCCGCAACCTCGCCCGCGCCGGACACACCGTCCGCGCCTGGAACCGCACCCGCGCCAAGGCCGAGCCGCTCGCCGCGGACGGGGCGCACATCGCCGACACGCCCGCGGAGGCGGTACGGGGCGCCGACGTGGTCCTGACCATGCTGTACGACGGTCCGGCGACCCTGGACGTCATGCGCGAGGCCGCCTCCGGACTGCGGTCGGGCGCCGCGTGGGTGCAGTCGACCACCGCCGGGATCGACGCGGTCGCCGACCTGGCCGCGTTCGCCGCCGAGCGGGGGCTCGTCTTCTACGACGCCCCGGTGCTCGGTACGCGCCAGCCCGCGGAGGCGGGGCAGCTGACCGTGCTGGCCGCCGGGCCCGTCGAGGGGCGGGGGGCGGTGGAGCCGGTGTTCGACGCGGTGGGCGCGCGGACGGTGTGGACCGGGGACGACGGTGGGGCGGGCAGCGCCACGCGGCTGAAGCTCGTGGCCAACAGCTGGGTCCTCGCGGCCACGGCGGCGGCCGGGGAGGTGCTGGCCCTGTCGAAGGCGCTGGACGTCGATCCGGCCGGCTTCTTCGACCTCGTCGCGGGCGGGCCGCTCGACATGGGCTACCTCAGGGCCAAGGCCGGGATGATCCTCGAAGGGCGGCTCTCCCCCGCCCAGTTCGCGGTGACCACGGCCGGCAAGGACGCCCGCCTCATCGTCGAGGCCGGCCGCGCCAACGGCGTACGCCTGGACGTGGCCACGGCCACCGCCGAACGCATGGAACGGGCGGCGAGCCAGGGGCACGGCGACGAGGACATGGCCGCGGCGTACTACGCGAGCTTCGAGGAGAAGCCGACGGACTGACGTACGACGGGCGGACGGCTCCGGCGACCGCTGTGCGAACCTTGCCCCATGAGTGAGAGCGACCCGCTGCTGGTGATCGTCGACGGCGCCAATGTCGTCGGGTCGGTGCCCGACGGGTGGTGGCGGGACCGGCGGGGGGCCGCGGAGCGACTGCGGGACCGGCTCGCGGCGGACGGTGTGCCGGGGCACGCCGGGCCCGTGGAGATCGTGCTCGTGGTCGAGGGCGCGGCGCGCGGTGTGACGCCGGTGCCGGGCGTGCGGATCGAGTCGGCGCCGGGCAGCGGGGACGACCACATGGTCGCGCTGGTGGCGGCCGCGGGCGACCGCCCGGTCCTGGTGGTGACCGCCGACCGGGAGCTGAGGCGCCGGGTGACGGAACTGGGCGCGGAGGTGACGGGCCCCCGAACGGTCAGACCGACCTGACGCCCACCCACCGCCC
>NZ_WVUG01000375.1 GCF_017614965.1 Streptomyces griseorubiginosus
GGCACCCCCTGTGCGGGGGTGCCGGAGCCGGCCGTAGTCACAGCCGCGGGTCCACCGGCTCCGACTCCAGGGCCAGCACCCCGAACACCGCCTCGTGCACCCGCCACAGCGGCTCGCCCTCCGCGAGGCGGTCCAGGGCCTCCAGGCCCAGGGCGTACTCGCGGATCGCCAGCGACCGCTTGTGGTTGAGGAAACGGGTGCGCAGACGGGCGAGGTTGTCGGGGCGCGTGTACTCCGGGCCGTAGATGATCCGCAGGTACTCGCGGCCCCGGCACTTGATGCCGGGCTGCACCAGCCGGCCCTCGCTGCCGCGCACCAGCGCGCCGAGCGGCTTGACGACCATGCCCTCGCCGCCGCGGCCCGTCATCTCCAGCCACCAGTCGACGCCGGCCCGTACCGACTCCGGGTCACCGGTGTCGACGTAGAGCCGTCGGGTGGTCTGCAGCAGGCCGGTGCCCTCGTGCTCCACCAGCCGGTCCAGCAGGGCCAGTTGCTCGTCGTGCGGGAGCGCGGCGAGGCTGCGGCCCTGGACGGCGAGGATCTGGAAGGGGGCCAGGCGTACGCCGTCCAGGCCGTCGGTGGTCCAGCAGTAGCGCCGGTACGCCTGAGTGAACGCGGCCGCGTTCGAGGCGCGTTCCCGCTGGCGGTCCAGCAGGCCGGCCACCTCGACGCCCCGCGCCGCCGCGTCCTCCAGGGCGGCCAGCGCCCCAGGGAACACCGCGCCGGACGCGGCACCGACGGCCGCGTACTGCGAGCGCAGCAGACCGGACGCCTTCAGCGACCACGGCATCAGCTCGGCGTCCAACAGGAGCCAGTCCGTGTCGAGTTCGCCCCAGAGGCCGGCTGCCGTGACGGCCGCGCGGACGCGGCCCAGGATCTCCTCCGTCACCGACGGGTCGTCGAAGAACGGCCGTCCGGTACGGGTGTACAGCGAACCCGTCGGGCCGTCGACACCGAACCGCTTGCGCGCCGCCTCCGCGTCCCGGCACACCAGGGCCACCGCCCGCGAGCCCATGTGCTTCTCCTCGCACACGACCCGCTCGACCCCGTCCGCCGCGTACTGCGCGAACGCCTCGGCCGGGTGCTCCAGATAGCCCTCCACGTGGCTGGTCGCCGTCGGCGCCATGGTCGGCGGCAGGTACGGCAGCAGCCGCGGGTCCACCGCGAACCGGCTCATGACCTCCAGGGCCGCGGCCGCGTTCTCCTCACGGACCGAGACCCGCCCCGAGTGCCGGGTCTCCACGATCCGGCGGCCGTGCACGTCGTTGAGGTCGAGCGGCCGGCCGTCGTGCCCACCGGGCGCCTCGGTCCGCAGCGGTCGCGCCGGCTCGTACCAGACCCGCTCGGCCGGTACGTCGACCAGCTCACGCTCCGGCCAGCGCAGCGCGGTCAGCTTGCCGCCGAAGACCGCGCCGGTGTCCAGGCAGATGGTGTTGTTGAGCCAGGTGGCCTCCGGGACCGGGGTGTGACCGTAGACGACGGCCGCGCGCCCCCGGTAGTCCTCCGCCCACGGGTAGCGCACCGGCAGCCCGAACTCGTCGGTCTCGCCGGTGGTGTCGCCGTACAGCGCGTGCGAGCGGACCCGGCCGGAGGTGCGGCCGTGGTACTTCTCGGGCAGGCCGGCGTGGCAGACGACCAGCCGGCCACCGTCGAGGACGTAGTGGCTGACGAGGGAGTCGATGAACTCCCGTACCTCGGCGACGAACTCCTCGCTCTGGCCCGCCATCTGCTCGACGGTCTCGGCGAGGCCGTGGGTGTGCTGGACCTTGCGGCCCTTGAGGTAACGGCCGTACTTGTTCTCGTGGTTGCCCGGCACACACAGGGCGTTGCCCGACTTCACCATCGCCATCACCCGGCGCAGCACGCCCGGGCTGTCCGGGCCCCGGTCGACGAGATCGCCGACGAAGACGGCCGTACGGCCCTCCGGGTGGACGCCGTCGGTGTAGCCCAACTTGCCCAGCAGCGACTCCAGTTCGGAGGCACAGCCGTGGATGTCGCCGATGATGTCGAAGGGGCCGGTGAGGTGGGTCAGGTCGTTGAAGCGCTTCTCGGTGACGACGGTGGCGTTCTCGATGTCCTCCACCCCGCGCAGAACGTGCACCTTGCGGAAGCCCTCGCGCTCAAGGTGCCGCACGGAACGGCGCAGTTCGCGGACGTGACGCTGGATGACCCGGCGCGGCATGTCGGCCCGGTCGGTGCGGGCCGCGTTGCGCTCGGCGCAGACCTCCTCCGGGACGTCCAGGACGATGGCGATGGGCAGTACGTCGTACTGCTTGGCCAGGTCGATCAGCTGGCGCCGGGCGTCCTGCTGCACGCTGGTCGCGTCGACGACCGTACGGCGGCCGGCGGCCAGGCGTTTGCCGGCGATGTAGTGCAGGACGTCGAAGGCGTCCTTGGTCGCGCTCTGGTCGTTCTCGTCGTCGGAGACCAGGCCGCGGCAGAAGTCGGAGGAGATCACCTCGGTCGGCTTGAAGTGCCGGCGGGCGAAGGTCGACTTGCCGGAGCCGGAGGCGCCGACGAGGACGACGAGGGAGAGGTCGGTGACGGGGAGGACCCGTCCCCTGCCGGTTGCCGTCTCGGTCATGCCGCCTTCGCCTCCTTCTCTGTGGTCATCCTGAACACGGCCATCTGGGTGGGCGGCCCGACCTCCGGGTCGTCCGGGCCGACCGGCACGAACTCCACGTCGTAGCCGTGCCGTTCGGCCACCGCTCCCGCCCAGGCGCGGAACTCCTCGCGGGTCCACTCGAAGCGGTGGTCGCCGTGGCGCACATGGCCCGCGGGGAGGGACTCCCAGCGCACGTTGTACTCGACGTTCGGGGTGGTCACCAGGACCGTGCGGGGACGGGCCGCGCCGAAGACCGCGTACTCCAGCGCGGGCAGCCGGGGCAGGTCGAGGTGCTCGATCACCTCGCTGAGCACGGCGGCGTCGTACCCCTTGAGCCGGCTGTCGGTGTAGGCGAGCGAGCCCTGGAAGAGCTTGACCCGCGAGGCCTGCCGCTCCCCCATGCGGTCCAGCTTCAGCCGCCGGGAGGCGATGGCCAGGGCGCGCATCGACACGTCGACGCCGACGATCTCGCTGAACCGCGCGTCCTTGAGCAGCGCCTGCACCAACTGGCCCTGTCCGCAGCCGAGATCGAGCACGCGCGCCGCGCCGGACGTGTGCAGCGCCTCGATGATCGCGTCCCGGCGCCGCACCGCGAGCGGCGTCGGCTTCTCCTCCGTCCCGGTCTCCTCCTCGACCGCGTTGTCGATGTCCTCGACCTCGCTGTCGTCGGCCTCCGCGAGCCGCACCAGCTCCAGCCGCTCCATCGCCTGCCGGGTCAGCGACCAACGGCGGGACAGGTAACGGCTGGTGATCAGCTTCTGCTCCGGGTGCCCGGGCAGCCAGCCCTCGCCGGCCCGCAGCAGCTTGTCGACCTCGTCCGCGGACACCCAGTAGTGCTTGGCGTCGTCGAGGACGGGGAGCAGGACATAGAGGTGGCGCAGCGCCTCGGCGAGGGTCAGCGCCTCGGACTCCAGGACGAGCCGCACGTACCGCGAGTCGCCCCACTCGGGGAACTCGCTGTCCAGCGCGACCGGTTCGGCGGTGACGGTCCAGCCCAGCGGCTCGAAGAGACGCAGTACGAGACCGGGGCCGCCGCGGGCGGGCAGTGCGGGTATCTCGATGCGCAAGGGGCGTGCCTGGTCCGGCAGTTCGGGGCGGGCGTGGCAGGCGCCCTTCATCGCGCTGGAGAAGACGCCGCTGAGCGCCACGGCGAGCAGTGAGGAGGCCGCGTAGGGGCGGTCGTTGACGTACTGCGCGAGGGCCGCGTCGGGGGCACCACCGCGTCCCTTGCCCTTGCCCCGCCGGACCAGGGCCACCGCGTCCACCTCAAGCAGCAGGGCCGCCGTGCAGCGCTGCGTATCGGCCTCGGGGTAGAGGACGTGCGCCGTGCCGTAGGAGGTGGAGAACGCCTGCGCCCTGTCGGGGTGCTTGTGCAGCAGGTAGCCGAGATCGGTCGCGGGGCGTTCGGGAGTGCCGGTGGTGGTGATGGTCAGGAACATGCGGAGACTCTCCGACGGGTGGACGGTTCGGGTGCCGTACGCACGAGAGCCCCCAGGAAGGGTGATCCTGGGGGCTCGGCAGGACGACGGTCTCACCTTCGCACAGGCGGTCGACCGGCGCCTTTGTTTATTCCTGGTCGTCTATTCCTGGGTCGATTGTTCCTGGGTCAACTGCGACTGCACCTGGGCGGAGATCAGCTCCAGGTGGTCCAGGTCGTGCAGGTCGAGGATCTGGAGGTATATGCGGCGGGCGCCGACCTCGGCGTAGCGGCCGATCTTGTCGACGACCTCGGCCGGGGAGCCCGCCAGGCCGTTGGCCTTGAGTTCGTCGACCTCGCGGCCGATGGCGGCGGCGCGGCGGGCGACCTCCTGGTCGTCCTTGCCGACACAGACGACGAGGGCGTTGGAGCAGACGAGGTCGTCGCCCTTGCGGCCGGCCTCCTCGGCGGCGCTGCGGACGCGGGCGAACTGGCGCTCGCTGTCCTCGACGGAGGCGAACGGCATGTTGAACTCGTCGGCGAAGCGGGCGGCGAGCCGGGGGGTGCGGGTGGGGCCGTGGCCGCCGATCAGGACCGGGATCTTCTCCTGGGCGGGCTTGGGAAGGGCCGGCGAGTCGGTGAGGTCGTAGTACGTGCCGTGGAAGTCGAAGGTGTCGCCGAGCTTCGTGCGCCACAGGCCGGTGACGATCTCGAGCTGCTCCTCCAGGCGCGCGAGCTTCTCCTTGGGGAACGGGATGCCGTACGCCTTGTGCTCCTCCTCGAACCAGCCCGCGCCCAGGCCGAGTTCGACTCGGCCGCCGGACATCTGGTCGACCTGGGCGACCTGGATGGCGAGCACGCCGGGGAGGCGGAAGGTGCCGGCCGTCATGAGGGTGCCGAGGCGGATGCGGCGGGTCTCGCGGGCCAGGCCGGCGAGGGTGATCCAGGCGTCCGTGGGGCCGGGGAGGCCGTCGACGTCGCCCATCTTCAGGTAGTGGTCGGAGCGGAAGAAGGCCTCGAACCCGAGGTCTTCGGTGGCCTTCGCCACGGCGAGCAGGGTGTCGTAGTCGGCCCCTTGCTGGGGCTCGGTGAAGATACGGAGGTCCATGCGTTCATCCTGCACCTGTGGGTGCCGGTCCACCCCATCGGTCCCTCCCGGAGCGCCGGTCCCCGGTCGGGTGACATCGCGTCAACGCCGTGCACGGGGTTGTGCGCGCCGGTGACCGGCGCCTTTGGTGATCGTTGGCCGCTGCGGAGCCGGACCGCCCGGCGCCCGCGCCCGGCGGTCCGCGCCGGAGCGTCACCGCATCGGCCTCCGCGTGATCCGGGGCCGGGGGCCGAGGAGGCCGTCATGTCCGAGGAATCCGCATCCCTTGCGTCGAGCGACACGTCGGGTCGACCCAAGGGTCTGCTGCAGCAGATGGAGGAGCTGATGGCGGCCCTGAACGCGGACCTGTCGGCCCTCGACGCGGACCTGCAGTCGGCCGGCCGCGCCGCGAAGGAGAGCGACGCCGGCTGAGGGGGAGGGTCCGTGCCCCCACGGACACGGAGCCGGCACGACGACACGGACGACCTGCGCCGGATCAGCCACCCCCACAGCGGCTCACGCCGCTCCCACCAACCGGCCTAGCCGGCTTCTCTCTCCGGTAGTCGTTGCTCCCCGTCCGTCAGTTTGCGGAGCATCTCGCGGACGCGGTCCCTGGACTCGTCCGCCGCGTCGATGGCCTCCATGCACTGCCAGTACGTGCCCTCGTCGTTCGCCGCGCAGGCGAGGCCCACCAGGGCGATGCCCACCTCGCCGAGCAGGCCGCCGAGGTAGCTGAGGGCCTGGCGGGCGTCGCCCAGTTCCGTCAGCTGGGCCGCGCGGAGGTCCCCGGGGGCCAGCCGGGGCTCGTCCAGCACCCCGCAGCCGCGGCCCGCCAGCTCCGTCAATCCCAGTGCCTCGCCCCGCAGTTCGGGCGGCCCGGCGACCGCGAGGCGGCTGCCGATCGCCTGGGCGAGCGCCTGCGCCTGCCACACCTCCGTCAGGATCTCGGGCGCGTCTCCGCCCACCGCCAGCGCCCGCCTGCTCGTCACGATGAGCCGCACAGCGTCCATGCGCTGCCCCCGTCCGTCTCCACGCGCTGCCCACGCGTCTGCCCGAACTCCGTTGTCCACTACCCAGAGTGAAGGTGCTCGGGACGAAAAGCCAGAGGAAGGCGGAAATCTGTGGACAACGAATCGGTTTCGAAGCGGATTTCGACTCCGGAGAGTGAAAACGGAGCGTACGGCTCCTTACGGCGCCGGGAACCTCCGCTCGTTGCGGTCGATCTTCGCGTCCAGCGCGGCGAGCGGATCGACGCCGAGGACCTCGCACAGCTGGAGCAAGTACGCGAGCACGTCGGCCACTTCGTCCCGCACCCGGTGCCCCGTGTCCGGGTCGTCCATCACGCGTGCGGACTCCTCGGGCGTCAACCACTGGAAAATCTCGGCCAGTTCAGCGGCCTCGACACTGAGAGCGGTGACGAGGTTCTTGGGGGTGTGGTACGGCTGCCAGCCCCGCGCCGCCGCGAACTCGGCCAGCCTGCGCTGCAGTCCCGCCACATCAAGAGGTTCGTTCACGGGTCCAGGTGTACCACTGTGATCCCGTCCGTCCCCTCCACCCAGGACGCGTCGGCGACCGCGGCCACGAAGCGGATGTGACCGCGGGCGCCCATGCGCGCCGCGAGGTCCGTCAGTTCGCGGCGCTGACGCGGGTCCAGGGACCGGTCGAAGGCGTCGGCGAGCACGGTGAGCGTCTGCATCGCGGCGGGCACCTCGCCGGCCGGGTCCACCTCCAGCACGCCGGGGCCGGTCAGCAGGACCAGGGCGTGGGCGAGGTACCGCAGTTCGCCGTCGCCCAGGCGGGCGAAGGGCGTCCGGAAACCGTCACCCCGGTCCAGCAGGCCCCGGACCGTGCCGTCGCCGAGCGGTTCGGCGAGCACGTCGGTCACCGGCCCGGCACACCCCGCGCCCGCCGCCGCGACGAGCAGGGCGTGGCGGCGGCCGCACTCGGTGCGGGTGCGCCACAGGACGTCGGCGAGGTTGTCGCAGCCGCCGAGGAGCCGGCCGGAGCCCATCGGGACCGGGGACCGCATGCGGCCGGGGCGTGGGTCGCAGGCGAAGACGGATCGGAGGGCGACCACCATCTGTTCGGCGGCGGCGAGCACCCGGCGCTGTCCGTCGGTCTTGCCGGCCACCCGCAGCGGGAGCAGCGTCGTGCCGAGCCGGTCGTCGGGCAGCGGGGCGCGGGTCACCGGTGCCGAACCGGCCGTGTGCCAGGCGGCCTGCACGCAGCGGCGGGCGGGATCGCGCAGCGCGGTCTCCAGCAGCACCAGCCCGCCGGACGTCAACCGCTCGCCCACGATGCGCAGTTCGGGCTCGGCCTGTACGGCGACGTCGAGCCGGACCGGGCCCTCGGGGCCGTCGGCCGTACAGCCGATGCGGAAGCCCCGGCGGTGCTGGGCGTCGGGCCGGGCGCGGTCGGGTACGCAGGCACTCGCGTCGAGGAAGACCTCGTCGACCCCGGCTCCGCCGCCGAGCCGGGCGAGTGCCTCGTACGCCCGTAGCGCGGTCGTCTTCCCGGCCCCGCTGGACCCGGCGAGCAGGGTGACCGGACCGAGCCCGAACCCGGCCCGCCGATGTCCGGCGAACGCGGACAGCCGCAACTCGGTGACGCAGGGGCGGGCCGGCGGGGGG
>NZ_WVUG01000376.1 GCF_017614965.1 Streptomyces griseorubiginosus
CGGCGCCCCCGGTGCCGCAGGAACGCGAGCGAGGTCGCGTACGCCTCGTACTGCGTCACCGCCCGCGCACCCGCCTTGCCGAAGTGGTGCCCCGCGTAGTCGCGGGCCATCCGCCGCGCGCGCATCGAGCCCAGCGCGTAAGGCTCGGCCGGCGTCAGCCACCCCGCGGCCGCGTACGCGGGCAGTTCCTCGCGCACGGTCCGCAGCTCCCGCTGCCGGGTCCAGATCACCAGCCAGGTCAGCAGCCCGAACGCCGGCACCATGAAGGCCGCGTACACCCCGAAGAACCCGTACTGGCCGAAGGTGGAGGAGCCGTTCCAGATGGCGTGCATGCCCATCGCGAGCAGCAGCCCGCACAGGGGGACCAGCACCCGCCGTACGTGCTGCCGGTCGGCCGCCGCCGCGGCGATGCCGAATCCGATCCCGCTCAGCACGGTGAACAGGGGGTGCGCGAAGGGTGACATGACGATGCGGACGAAGAAGGTCGCGGCCGTCACGGAGGCGATGCCCCGGTCACCGGTGAGCTGGTCGGTGCCGAAGGCGGTGCCCAGGTAGAGGATGTTCTCGGTGAACGCGAAGCCGGTGGCGGTGACCCCGGCTATGACCACCCCGTCGACGATCCCCGTGAAGTCACGTCTGCGGAACAGGAAGACGAGCAGCACGGCCGCCGCCTTGGCGGACTCCTCGACTATGGGCGCTATGACGGTGGCGCCCAGGGTGTCGGCGCTCGACGGATCCGCCGTCGCCGTCGCTATCCACCGCGTCGCGAAGCTGTTGGCGACGATCGCTATCAACGCGGCCGCGCAGGCACCCCAGGCGAAGGAGAACAGCAGGTTGCGCCAGGGGCCGGGGGCGACCCGGTCGAGCCAGCGGAAGGCGGCTATGAGCAGCGGCACGGGCAGGACGGCGAGGCCCAGCCCGACCAGGAAGCCCTCCGTGCCGGTCTGTTGGCGGACCAGGGCGAGGATGACCAGCCCCGAGAGGGCCAGCAGGGCGCTGAGCGCGCCGTAGCGCACCGAGCGCCGCTGCCACCAGTGCGCGTGCCCGAGCGACCCGCCCGCGGGAGCGCCGGGGTACGGCGGTTGCGGCGGATGTGTCGGATACGGGGAACTCGTGGCCACGGCATTGACCCTAACGAGGGAAGGCGCCGCCCGCAGGAGGCCGACGGGCCTCAGGCGCCGGTGAGGGGCTGGTCGTGATGGGGTACGCGACGGAAGAGCAGGTCGTTCACGACATGTCCCTTCTCCAGCCCCTGCCCCTCGAAACGGGTGAACGGACGGAAGTCCGGACGCGGCGCGAAACCGCCGTCGGGCATGGTGTTCTCGAACTCCGGATGCGCCGTCAGTACCTCGAGCATCTGTTCGGCGTACGGCTCCCAGTCCGTCGCGCAGTGCACGATCCCGCCCGGTCGGATCCGGGCGGCGGCGAGGTCGAGGAACTCCGGCTGGATCAGCCGCCGCTTGTGGTGCCGCTTCTTGGGCCAGGGGTCGGGGAAGTAGACGCGCAGCCCGTCGAGGGAGTCGGGGGTCAGCATCTCGCGCAGCAGGATGATGGCGTCCCCGTTGCCGACCCGGACGTTGGACAGACCGCCCTGGTCGGCGAGGTTGAGGAGGTTGCCCTGGCCGGGCGTGTGCACGTCCACGGCGAGGATGTTGGTCTCCGGGTCCGCGGCGGCCATCTGCGCGGTCGCCTCGCCCATGCCGAACCCGATCTCCAGCACCACCCGGTTCGCGTTGCCGAACAGCTCCGTCAGGTCGAGGGTGTGCCGCCCGTCGATGTCCAGCCCCCACTTGGGCCACAGCCGCTGCAGGGCGTCCGCCTGGCCCGCGGTCACCCGGCTGCGCCGCGGCTGGAAACTGCGGATCCGCCGCTCGAAGTGCGACCCGGCCGGATCGGCCTTCGGCCCGTCGGGGAACCGCGGCTCGCCCTTGGCCCGGGTGTGCCGGATGGAGACACCGGGGGCGTGCGAGGTGTGCTCGCCGCTGCCGGCGCGTTCGGGGGTGGTGTGGGAGTCAGACACAGTGAGGTCGATTTTACGGCGGCTCACCCCGTGCGTTTCGGCGGCTCACACCGAGCCCAGCATCGCCAGGGCCCTGCGCGCCACCTCCCGCCCGATCGGCAGTGAGGCCGTGGCCGCGGGAGAGGGCGCGTTCAGCACGTGCACGGTCCGCGCGCCCTCCTTGATCAGGAAGTCGTCCGCCAGCGAACCGTCCCGCAGCACCGCCTGCGCCCGGACCCCGGCGGCGGTCGGCACGAGGTCGTCCGCGGTCACCGTGGGCAGCAGCCTGCGCACCGCCGTCGTGAACGCGTGCTTGGACACCGACCGGCGCAGCTCCCCGGCGCCGTAGCGCCAGTGCTGCCGGGCCATGTGCCAGGACCCGGGCCACGCCAGTGTCCCGGCCACCTCGCGCGGTCGTACGACACCCCAGCCGTACCCCTCGCGGGCCAGCGCCGGAACCGCGTTCGGCCCGACGTGCACGCCTCCGTCGATCCCGCGCGTGAGGTGCACCCCGAGGAACGGGAACGCCGGGTCCGGCACCGGGTACACCAGGCCGCGCACCAGCTCGGGCCGGGCCAGCGAGAAGTACTCGCCACGGAACGGCACGATCCGCATCTCCGGGTCGTCCCCGGTCAGCCGCGCCACCTCGTCGCAGTACAGCCCCGCGCAGTTCACCATCACGCGCGCGCGGACGACGTCCCCGGCGGCCGTGCGGACGGCGACCCCGCGCTCCGGGCGCCGGTCGACCCGCTCCACCCGCGCCCCGTAGCGGATCTCCGCGCCCGAGGCGTCCGCCAGCTGACGGGCCACGCCCACGAAGTCGCAGATCCCGGTCGTCCCGACGTGTATCGCGGCCAGGCCGCTCACCTCAGGTTCGTACTCCCCGATCTGGGAGCCGCCCAGCTCTCGCACCGGAATCCCGTTCTCCCGGCCGCGCTGCACCAGGGCGTGCAGTCGGGGGAGCTCCTCGCGCTCGGTGGCGACGATCAGCTTTCCGGTGACGGCGTGCGCGATGCCGTACTCGGCGCAGAACTTCACCATCTCGGCCGCGCCCCGCACGGCGTACCGGGCCTTGAGCGAGCCGGGCCGGTAGTAGACCCCGCTGTGGATGACCCCGCTGTTGCGCCCCGTCTGGTGCCGGGCGGGGCCGGACTCCTTCTCCAGCACCGTCACCCGGGTGCCCGGGGCGGCACGCGTGATCGCGTACGCCGTCGACAACCCGACGATGCCACCGCCGACCACCAGCACGTCGCAGTCGTAAGCGATCTCATGCCGCACCTGCACCACCTCCGCCTCCGATAGTGCACTGCGCCACTGACATCGTGTTCAAACTGCCTCGCGTCGCATTATGCGGGTGCCATCAGCAACGGCCGCGCCCGCTCCCGCAGCTCCACCACCCGCGGCTCGTCCCCGTACGGCTCCAGGCGGTGCAGGAGGTCCTTCACGTACTCGGTGGTGCGGGCCGAGGAAATGCGCCCCGCGACCTCCACCGCCCGCACGCCCTGCTCGCAGGCCGCGTCGAGGTTGCCCGACTCGAGCTCGGCGACCGCCGAGACCACCAGGCGCAGCCCGTGCGACCGTACGAACTCCTCCGTCGGCTGGGAGAGGGCCTGCTCCGTGAAGCGCCGCACCTGCCGGGGCGCCTTGAGGTCCCGGTAGCACTCGGCGGCGTCCGCGGCGAACCGGTCGTAGGAGTAGAAGCCGAGCCAGGACGGGTCGTTGTCGCCCTCCCGGGACCGCTCCAGCCAGCCCTCTGCGGCCTTGAGCGCGGCCCCGGCGGCCTGCGCGTCACCCGCGCGCGCGTGCGCGCGGGCCTCGACCAGCCGGAAGAAGCTCATGGTGCGGGCGGTGGCCAGTCCCCGGTTGCGCTCCAGGGCGGCCTGCGCGAGATCGACGCCCTCGTCGCCGAAGCCCCGGTACGTGGCCTGCAGCGACATCGACGCCAGCACATAGCCGCCGAGCGGCACGTCGGCCGCCGCGCGCGCGAGCCGCAGCGCCTGGATGTAGTACCGCTGCGCGGCCTCCTGCTGCCCGGTGTCGAAGGCCATCCACCCGGCGAGCCGGGTCAGCTCCGCGCTCGCCCCGAACAGGGCGCGCCCGACCTCGTCCGAGTACGAGCCCAGCAGCAGCGGCGCCGCCTCGACCCGTAAACACTCGGGCACCATCGACGAACGCCAGTCGCCGCCTCCGTACTTGGAGTCCCAGCGCCTGGCGTCCTCGGCGGCCTCCCGCAGCTTCTGCACATCGCTGTGGCCGACTTTGAGCGGTGCGCCCGAGCCCTCCGCGGAGTTCGCCTCGCGCGCCACCGACGAGTCGGCCGGGGTTATCAGCCACCGTGAGGCGGGCGTCGCGTACGCGCTTACTGCGAACGATCCGGCCAGCGACTGCCAGATGCCGCCGGAGCCGGCCCGGCGCCCGGCGAGGTCGAGTCGGTACAGCTCCGTCGCCGAGCGCACCGCCTGTCCTACGTCCCTGGGGAAGGCGAGGCCCACTTCGGGTGCGGGATCCGCGTCCGCCAGACCGATCTCGTGGAGCGGTACCGGGCGGCCGAGCTTCTGGCCGATCGCGGCGGCGATGAGGTGCGGCGCGGCGCCCTGCGGCACCATGCCCTTCGACACCCAGCGCGCCACCGAGGTCTTGTCGTAGCGAAGAGTCAGTCCCCGCTGGGCGCCGAGGTCGTTGACGCGTCGGGCGAGGCCTGCGTTGCTGATTCCCGCGAGGGCGAGAACGGCGCCGAGCTTTTCGTTCGGCCCGCGTTGCTCCCTGGACATTGCGCCACCCCTCGACACAGACGGCTGCCGCGTTGGCATAACCACGCGGCATTCGTAAACCCAGCGTAGTTCGCCGCATCCCAAGCGTTAAGGGGCATTGTTCCGGATGGCGGGATTGTGGTCCGTACTGAAGTGCGGGTCCGATACGCGCAGTTGCGTCGTGCCCCCGCCGTGTGGCCGTGCGCCCGTCCGTGCGCTCTTCTCCGGCCATCGGGGGAGCGCTTCCATGGATGCTGCGTGGGTCGGCCCGCTGTACTGGATCCAGTGGGCTGGGGGACACCGCCGCCTACATCCCCGCGGGCGGCGGACCGGTCCGGGAGGTGAATCCCACCTCCCGGGCTGCGCACCTGACATGGCGGTGCGCAGAGCATGTACGGAGCGTGTGCACACCTGTCCCCGCGTCCCGGATTTGGCCGAAAATCGACCCCGCGTTCCTTCCCGGATTACGGCTCCCACCACGGTACTTGAGGGCGCGAACGGCGTTTTCGGGGAGCGTTTCGGGGGCGCATTCGCGTCGCAGACACCTTCTTCCGCCTGGGTGTTGACGCCTTCGGGATCTCCCCGCAAAGGTGAGCGCCCCGGCGCGTTCCGGGGGTCATAAGCGGCTCCACCGCCCCGCCGGCACGCGTTCTTCATGGCAGCATGGTGAACCGGTTCGTGCGGTGCACTGGTTGTCCACAGCCTGTGGAGGCGTCGATGCGGTGGTTGGTGGGATGGAGCAGCACCGCCGCGGTGGCCGCCGGGATCGGTTCCGCGGGGGCGACCGGATTCGACGGCGAGACCGTGCACCCGGTGGGCTCCCAGCTCCTGTGGGGCGACCCCGACCCGCTGTGGGCGGTCGGCGACTGGCGCCCCGACGAGGTGCGCGTGGTGCGGGCCGACCCGCAGACCCGGATCGCGGTCCTGGGCACCTGCGGAGCGTCCGACGAGGAACTGAGGGTCGGTCTGTTCGCGGCGCGCGGGGGCGCGTTGCGGCATCTGACGGCCTGGCCGGGAAGCTACACCGCCATCGTCCAGGTCGGCCGCCGCCTCACCGTCTGCGGCGATCTGGCCGGCGCGCGCCCGGTGTTCTACACCCCCTGGGCCGGCGGCACGGCGTACGCGACCGCGGCCCTGCCGCTCGCCGACCTCATCGAGGCCAACCTCGACTTCGGCCACCTCGCCGCCCTGCTCGCCGCCCCAGACGTGCCGGCGGCCCTGGACGACTCCACCCCCTACGACGGCGTACGGCGCATTCCGCCGGGGCACGCGCTCATCCTGCGCGCCGGGGCGCGCGAGATCGCCGGCTACGAGCCGGTCGCCTCCCTCGCCGTGGCGGCGCCCTCCGCAGACCCCGACAGCGCGGTGGACGCGGTGCGCGACGCGCTGGTGGAGGCGGTACGCGCGCGTCTGTCGGCACCGCGGCACGTCCCGGGCGTCGACATGGACCCCGGCCCCGTCCCCGGCATGGGGCCCGCCGAACGCCGTGCCGCACGCGGCATGCCGGTCGCGGGCATCGGCGCCGACCTCTCCGGCGGCCCCGCCTCGGGCACCCTCGCGCTCCTGGCCGCCGGTCTGCCGGGCATGCCGGGCACGGTCCTCGGCCACGGCACGGGCGCGGGCGAGCGCCTGCTGGCGGTGACCTTCAACGACCTGGTGGTGGGCGGGCGCGAGGCGGAGGTGGAACGGGCGGGCGCCCTGGCGGCCAATCCGCGCCTGCACCACGTGGTGGTGACCGGCGGCGAGGACACCCTGCCGTACGCCGACCTGGACGGCCCGCTGACCGACGAACCGGGCCAGTCCCTGGTCACGGCCGCCCGCCACCGCGCCCGCCTCGCCGCCGGCAGCGCTGACCACTTCACCGGCTACGGCGCCCGCCAGGTCCTCGACGCCCACCCCGCCCGGCTGGCCGACCTCCTGATGGACCGCAAACGCCGCCACCTGGTACGCCCGGTCGCCGCCCTCGCCAAGGCGGACGGCTCCGTGATGGTCCCCGCGCGCGTGTACGGCGCCGCGCGGAGACTCGCGCGCACGCCGTACCGGGCGGGCCTCGAACTGCTCGCCGAGCGCCTCCTCCAGCGCCGTTTCGACGAACCCGGAGGCGCCGTCGGAGCCTCCCTGGCCGCCCTCACCTGGGCCAGACCGGGCCCCGCGGCACGCTGGCTGACCGGCGAGGCGCTCGCTGAAGTATCGGTTCGCCTGCAGGCGGCCACGAACCGCTCCGGGATGGGCCCGGGCCAACGTCCCGGCGACCACCGCGCGCGTGCCGCCCTCGCCCGCCAGGCGGCGGACCTCCGCGTCCTCGAACAGGCGGCCGAGATCCGCTCCCAGCGGCTGCACGCCCCGTTCCTCGACAACCAGGTCGTCCGCGCCTGCCGCACGCTCCCGGAGGCTTTGCGCGTCCAGCCGGGCGCCCGCGCGGACATCCTCCGTACGGTCCTGGAGGGCGCCGGCGTACGGGACCTCCCGCCCGGCTGGGGCGCCCCGTCCCACGCGTCTGCGGCGGTCGCCGCCCGCACCGGCCTGAGAGTCGCCGCGGACTCCCTGATGACCCTCTTCGGCACGCCCCTACTGGCGGAGGCGGGTCTGGTCGAGGCAAGGGTGGTCCGCAAGGCCCTGCGCGCGGCGGCACAGGGCGAGCCCCTACCCCTGGACGGCCTGGCCGACCTGGTCTCCCTCGAACTCTGGCTCCGCCGCCTCCTGGCCCGCCGAGGCACCTGCTGGACAGGCACCCCGGCCCGCCAACGAGCGGTCCCGGCGGGCATCACTCCGAAACGGGGCGCGCTGGCTTCGGGCGGGGGAGCGGGCGTGGCGTGAGGGAACGGTGCCTCTGAAGGGCGGGGTGGTGTGCGTTCAGCCCGTCCGGCGTTTGAGGCGGGGTTGGTGTGTCTTCAGCCCGTCCGGCGTTTGAGGACGAGGCCCGAAGGGCCGATGGGGGTCCGGGG
>NZ_WVUG01000377.1 GCF_017614965.1 Streptomyces griseorubiginosus
CCCCGAGCAGCACCCCGTCCAACAAGCCGAGCAACTCCCCGTCGAACACGCCCAGCAGCACCCCGTCCAACACCCCGAGCAGCACCCCGTCCAACACCCCGTCGCCCCCGGTGGACCCGCTGAATCCGAACGACGGCCTGTAGACGGCGAGAAGAAGGGGCGCCCGGTGATCACACCGGGCGCCCCTTCCTCGCTTCGTCAGCTCGGTACGGCCGTCTTGCTGAGCTCGAACCAGACGACCTTCCCCGTGCTCAGCCGCGTGGCCCCCCACCGCCGCGCCAGCCGGTTGACGAGGTACAGCCCGCGGCCGCCCTCGTCGGTCGCCCGGGCCTGACGCAACCGCGGCAACTGGGGCACGTCGTCGCCCACTTCGCAGCGCAGCACGTCGGTCCGCAGCAGCCGCAGGGTGACCGGACGCGACGCGTACCGCACCGCGTTCGTGACGACCTCGCTCACCAGCAGCTCGACCGAGTCGCTCAGGTCCTCCATGTCCCAGCGCGCCAGCGCCCGCCGGGCGAGGCGCCGGGCACGGCCGGGGGCCGCGTCCTCCGGTTCCAGGAACCAGTACGCCACGTCACTCGGCGCGATCCCGTCGAAGCGGGCCGCGAGCAGCGCGATGTCGTCGTCCCGGTCGCCCGGGCCGAGCATGTCGAGCACCTCGTCGCACAGCGCCTCCAGCGGCGGCGGATGGTCCGGCCCCGTCAGCGCCGCGGTCGCGGCGAGCTTCTCGCGCAGCTGCTCTATGCCGGTCCACACGTCCCGCAGCCGGGACTCCACCAGCCCGTCGGTGTACAGCAGCAGCGTCGCCCCGGCCGGCGCGTCCAGCTCCACGGCCTCGAAGTCGACGCCGCCGACGCCGATCGGCGCGCCCGGCGGCACCCGCAGCACCTCGGCCCGCCCGCCCAGATGCAGCAGCACCGGCGGCGGATGGCCCGCGTTGGCGATGGTGATGCGGTGCGAGACGGGGTCGTAGACGGCGTACAGGCAGGTCGCCATGCGGTCCGTGCCGAGGCGCTGGGCCTGCTCGTCGAGGTGGTGCAGGACCTCCTGCGGGGGCAGGTCCAGTCCCGCGAGGGTCTGGGCCGTCGTGCGCAGCTGGCCCATGATCGCCGCCGACGTCATGGAGTGGCCCATGACGTCACCGACGACCAGCGCGACCCGGCTGCCCGGCAGGGGGATCGCGTCGTACCAGTCGCCGCCCACGCGTGCCGTCTCCGCGGCCGGCAGATAGCGCGAGGCCAGCCGGACGCCCGTCGGGCGCGGGAGGGTCTCCGGGAGCATCGTGCGCTGCAGCTCGTCGGCGATGTACGCCTCGCGGCCGTACAGCACCGCCTTGTCGATGCCCAGCGCGCTGTGCGTGGCCAGCTGGGCGGCGACCAGCAGGTCGTCCGGCTCGAAGGGGATGCGCTCCGGGCGGCGCAGGAACAGCGCGGCGCCGATCACCCGGCGCCGGCCCCGCAGTGGGGCGAGGATCGCCCGCTGGCCGCCGGGCACGGCCAGTTCACCGCCGTCGCCGAGGAGTTCGGGCAGCGCGGCGTGGGCGCCGGGCGCGTCCGTGAAGACCGGCCGCACCCCGCGCAGCACCTCCGCGAGCGCGCTGCCGGGCCGTACCTCGCACAGCTCGGCGCCCAGCGTGTCCAGCTCCGACAGCTCGGCCGGTTCCGGCTGGAGCGCCGGTGAGAAGCCCTCGGTGTCCCGCTCGGTCGGGATGCGGTCGGTGCGCCGCAGCCGCAGCACCAGCGGGCCCGTGGGGCGCTCGTCGCCGACCGGCAGCGGATCGCGCAGATAGACCAGGATCGCGTCGGAGAACGTCGGCACGGTCGCCCGGCACAGCCCCATGACGATCTCGTCCAGGTCGATGCCCCGGGCGATCCGCCGGGTCGCCGCGCCCACGAACCTGAGCCGGTCCCCGTCCCGCCGCATGGGCGTGGGCCGCCCGGGCGGCAGCCCCTGTCCGGTACGGCGCTCGGGGCCGTCCTGCGGCCGGTCCGGCTCGGTGCCCGGCTGGGCCGGGATGGACTCCGGCACGGGCCGCGGGCGATGGGTGTCGGATTCCACGGCCGCGGGCTGGGAGTGCTCGGGGCCGCTGATGTCGGAGGGCGAGGCCGGTTCCTTTCCCTTGCCGCACGGCGTGGCCGTACCCGGCGTCGACGGTGTCTCCCCGGTGCGTGCCTGTGCGGGTAAGGCGGCCGAGGGCGTGGCCACCGGCGCCTGGGTGTGCAGGAGCGCCCCGCGGGCGTCCGCGGGGTCGGCGCCCGGCTGCGGGCGCTCGAAGGAGATCGGATGCTCCGTCACGCGTGTCGAATCCGTCCGTCCGGGGCTGCGCGCCGTACGCGCGGTTGGTCCCGCCGAAATCCCGATACCCGGAATACATGCACCCGGAACGGAATTCCCGCGTGGTCAGAGGATGTTCCTGTGCCACCGGCGAACCGTTCACGGCCCGTTCCGGTGTTGCCCTCGTACCCCTCGCTCACGTCCTGCCGCCCCTCGGTGACGATCGGTCAAGCCCAGCGCATGCTCCGACAGTTGCTTCCGCGCGCCCACCCGTCACCCGACCACCGCCCCTCGACGACGGTGCTGCGCACCGACCCCTGACCACTTTGCGGAGGACGATCCTACGGTTGCGGACCGGGGGCGCATCAAGGGTCTCATGTGGACACGTGCGCGGGCGTACGGTCCCAGTCCTCCGGCAACGAAGGTACAGCCCAGGACGGATCCGGGCGCCAGTGCTGCCAGCCGTCGCTGTACGGCGGGCCCCAGGCGCGGATCACCTCCACCGCGGACAGCCCCGCCCGGCGTACCTGTTCGGCCACGTGGTCGTCCATCAGCCCGTCCTGCCGGGCCTGTGCGAACTCGTCCTCGTCGCGCCAGGCCCAACTGCGGTCGGGATACACACAGATGTCCAGGAAGTGGTCCTCGGAGTCGACTCCGCCGGCCCAACGCTCCAGCGGCGTCTCAAGGTTGACGTACCAGTTCTTGAACCGCCAGCCCGGCTCCCAGAACAGCCACACCGACCAGGGCTCGCCGGGCCGGGCCAGCTTCAGCACGCCCGTGCCGAACCAGCGGTCGAGCTGGACGGTCCGGGGCTTGGTGTACCGCGAGCGCAGCGGCTCCTGGTGCACCGGTGTGCCGTCGGCGAGCACCGGTCTCACGCACTCCGTGCCGGGCGCAAGCCAAACGGCCAGCAGTTCGGCGTCGTCCCGGACGACGGTGACGGGACGCGCGATGTGGACGCGATCGCCGGCGTTCTCCCGGTACCGCCACAGGACCTGTGTCCCGGGGGCCCAGAAGCCCGTCGCTCCGCCCGCCACGCCCGTACTCACCGCTCCACCGTCCGTCATGCACAGATATTAGGTGCCGCAGGCATACGACGCTGCGGCGCGCGTCACGGTTCTCGCCACGGCGACGATCGGTTACGGGCGCGTCATCCGCAGGACATCCAGCGCCTCGTCGAGCTGCTGTTCGGTCAGGTCGCCGCGCTCCACGTACCCGCTCTCCAGCACCACCTGCCGGATCGTCTTCCGCTCCGCCAGCGCCTTCTTGGCGACCTTCGCGGCCTCCTCGTACCCGATGTACTTGTTCAGCGGCGTCACCACGGACGGCGACGACTCGGCGTACTCGCGGGCCCGCTCCCGGTTCGCGGTGATGCCGTCCACGGTGCGGTCGGCGAGCAGCCGGGAGACGTTGGCCAGCAGCCGGACCGACTCCAGGATGTTCTTCGCGATCACCGGCAGCATGACGTTCAGCTCGAAGTTGCCGGCCGCTCCGGCGGTGGCGACGGTGGCGTCGTTCCCGATGACCTGCGCGGCCACCATGAGCACCGCCTCCGGGATCACCGGGTTGACCTTGCCCGGCATGATCGAGGAACCGGGCTGGAGGTCGGGCAGCGCGATCTCGGCGAGCCCGGTGCGCGGGCCGGACGACATCCACCGCAGATCGTTGGCGATCTTCGTCAGCCCGACCGCGATGGTCCTGAGCTGCCCGCTCGTCTCGACGATGCCGTCGCGCGCGCCCTGCGCCTCGAAGTGGTCGCGGGCCTCGGTCAGCGGCAGCCCGGTGACCCGGGCGACCTCCTCGATGACGGCCGCGGAGAACCCGGGCGGGGTGTTGATGCCGGTGCCGACGGCGGTGCCGCCCAGGGGCAGCTCGGCGAGCCGGGGGAGCGAGGCGCGCAGCCGCTCGACGCCGTACCGGATCTGGGCCGCGTACCCGCCGAACTCCTGACCGAGCGTCACGGGCGTCGCGTCCATCAGATGCGTCCGCCCCGACTTCACGACGTCCGCGAACTCCTCCGACTTGCGCTCCAGCGAGCCGGCCAGGTGCTCCAGGGCCGGGATCAGGTCCCGGGTGACGGCGGCGGTCGCGGCGATGTGGATGGAGGACGGGAAGACGTCGTTGGACGACTGCGAGGCGTTGACGTGGTCGTTGGGGTGGACGTCCCGGCCCAGCCGCTCGCTCGCCAGCGTGGCGACGACCTCGTTGGTGTTCATGTTGGACGAGGTGCCCGAACCCGTCTGGAAGACGTCGACCGGGAAGTGCTCGTCCCAGTCGCCCCGGGCGACCTCCGCGGCCGCCTCCTGGATCGCCTCGGCGATGTCCTTGTCGAGCACCCCGAGCCGCGCGTTCACCTTCGCGGCGGCGCCCTTGATCCGGGCGAGCGCCTCGATGTGGGCGCGCTCGATGTGCTGGCCGGAGATGGGGAAGTTCTCGACGGCGCGCTGGGTCTGCGCCCGCCACTTGGCCTCGGCGGGGACGCGTACCTCACCCATGGAGTCGTGCTCGATCCGGTATTCGCTCATGTTCCGTACAGCGATCCGGAGGGCGGGGATGTTCCGGCCGCTGGGCCACCCGGGGGTTGTGACCCACGTCTCACCGCGGCCGTGCAGCAGACCGGGGGGCGTGCGCGTCGAGGACGGGTGACAGGAAGGGAGGAGCGTGTGGAGACGGACTTCGACGCTTTCGTCGCCGCCCGGTCGGCCGCGCTGTTCCGGGGTGCCCTGGTGCTCACGGGCAACCGTGACACGGCCGAGGACCTGGTCCAGGAGACCCTGGAGCGGGCCTGCCGCAAGTGGCGCGCGATCTCGGCCAAGGACGCCCCCGACGCCTATGTGCGGCGGATCATGGTGAACCTGGCCAACGACCGCTGGCGCAGGTTCCGCAGGACCGTGCCGGACAGCGGCGACCGCGTGGCGCCGGGGGACGAGTACGGACAGGTCGACAGCAGGGACCAGTTGGTGCGCGCGCTGCAGCAACTGCCCATGCGGATGCGGACGGTCGTGGTGCTGCGGTACTTCCACGACCTCTCCGACACCGAGATAGCGGTCGACCTGGACATCTCCCCGAGCACGGTGCGTTCGCAGCTGGCCCGGGGGATCGAGAAGCTGAGAAGCCAGTTCCCCGCACTCTCCGACCCTTCGCCACGGCAGCCCCAGGGAGGAATCCGATGACGTCGCACGAGGCGCGGTCCTCCGGCTGCGCACCCTTCGAAGAGGAACTGGTGAACGCCATGAACCGCTACGCTAACTCCGCCGACGCGCCCGACTTCGACGCGCCCGGCATCGTCCGCCGCACCCGGCGCAGGCGGGCCGTCGGCATCGCCGCGGTCGCCACCGCGCTGATCGTCGCGGGCGGCGGCACGGCCCTGGCCGCGATGTCGGACGGCACCGGCCACCGGGCTCGGCCCGCGGCGAGCCGTACGGCGGCGTCCACGAAACACGACGCCGCCACCGTGCTGTACGGCTTCCACGGCGACGACAAGAACCCCCTCCCGATCGACTTCTACGGCTGGGACCTGCAGGGCTTCAAGTCATACATGGAGAAGACCCAGATGAAGCTCGGTACGGTCTCCAAGCGGCCGGTCACGGGCTGCAAGCCGGGCAGTGTCATCGTGGTCAGCCCGCACACCCCCAAGATCGTCAAGGCCGGCGACACGATCAACGTGGTCCTCTGCTCAGGCTGACGTGAGACGCCCGCCCCTGCGCCAATCAGGGGCGGGCGCCCGTCCGAGAGGTCAGGCCAGACCCGGCCCGCGCACCGGGATCGACGTGAACGTCGGCTGCGGGGCCGGGTCCTGGAAGAAGTCGTTGCCCTTGTCGTCCACCACGATGAACGCCGGGAAGTCCTCGACCTCGATCTTCCAGACGGCCTCCATGCCGAGCTCCTCGTACTCGACGACCTCGACCTTCTTGATGCAGTCCTGGGCGAGACGGGCGGCCGGGCCGCCGATGGAGCCGAGGTAGAAGCCGCCGTGGGTGCCGCAGGCGTCCGTGACCTGCTTGCTGCGGTTGCCCTTGGCGAGCATCACCTTGGAGCCGCCCGCGGCCTGGAACTGCTCGACGTAGGAGTCCATGCGGCCGGCGGTCGTCGGGCCGAAGGAACCGGAGGCGTAGCCTTCCGGGGTCTTCGCCGGGCCCGCGTAGTACACCGGGTGGTCCTTCAGGTACTGCGGCATCTCCTCGCCGGCGTCCAGGCGTTCCTTGATCTTGGCGTGCGCGATGTCACGGGCCACGACCAGCGGACCGGTGAGCGAGAGGCGGGTCTTCACCGGGTACTTGGTGAGTTCGGCGAGGATCGACTCCATCGGCTGGTTGAGGTCGATCCTCACGACGTCCGAGGACTCGTCGAGGTGCTCGTCGGTCGTCTCCGGCAGGAAGCGCGCCGGGTCCGTCTCCAGCTGCTCCAGGAAGACGCCCTCGGGCGTGATCTTGGCGAGCGCCTGGCGGTCGGCCGAGCAGGAGACGGCGATGGCGACCGGGCAGGAAGCGCCGTGCCGCGGCAGCCGGACGACCCGTACGTCGTGGCAGAAGTACTTGCCGCCGAACTGCGCGCCGATGCCGATCTTCTGCGTCAGCTCGAAGACCTTCTGCTCCAGCTCCTTGTCCCGGAAGCCGTGCCCGAGCTCGGAGCCCTCGGCCGGGATCTCGTCCAGGTAGTGCGCGGAGGCGTACTTGGCGGTCTTCAGCGCGTACTCGGCGGAGGTACCGCCGACGACGATCGCCAGGTGGTACGGCGGACAGGCGGCCGTGCCCAGCGAACGGATCTTCTCCTCCAGGAACTTCATCATGGAGGCCTCGTTCAGGACGGCCTTGGTCTCCTGGTACAGGAACGACTTGTTGGCGGAGCCGCCGCCCTTCGCCATGAACAGGAACTTGTAGGCGCCGCCGTCGGTCGCGTACAGCTCGATCTGGGCGGGGAGGTTGGAGCCGGTGTTCTTCTCGTCCCACATGGTCAGCGGGGCCATCTGCGAGTAGCGCAGGTTCAGCCGGGTGTAGGCGTCGTAGATGCCCCGGCTCAGGGCCTCCTCGTCGCCGCCCCGGGTGAGGACGTTCTGCCCGCGCTTGCCCATGACGATCGCCGTGCCGGTGTCCTGGCACATCGGCAGCACGCCCGCGGCCGCGATGTTGGCGTTCTTCAGCAGGTCCAGCGCGACGAACTTGTCGTTGGCGGACGCCTCGGGGTCGTCGATGATGCGGCGGAGCTGGGCGAGGTGGGCGGGCCGCAGGTAGTGCTGGATGTCGTGGATGGCCTCCTCGGCGAGCTTGCGCAGCGCCTCCGGCTCCACCTTGAGGAACGTCCGCCCGTCGGCCTCGAAGGTGGAGACACCTTCGGAGGTCACCAGCCGGTAGGGGGTGGTGTCCTCTCCCATGGGGAGCAGATCGGTGTATGCG
>NZ_WVUG01000378.1 GCF_017614965.1 Streptomyces griseorubiginosus
CCCCCCAAGACCCCTGCCCCTCACCGCCGACTGACCAGCACCCGGTACGCGCCCGTGCCGTCCACACCCGTCACCGCGATCCGGATCCCGCGTCTCGGGTCTCGGAACACCTCGCCCGGGGTGAACGGCGCGTCCGAGAGTTCCGCGTTCACGTTGGGGCTGCGGGTGCAGCCGCCGCTGTTGCGGTGGGAGTCGTACACCGTCACCGGTCCCATCCCGGTGTCCACGTCCGCGTCGACCCGGTAGACGAGGACGCCCGCCCGGCACACCGCCTCGTCGTTGCCCTCACGGGTGCGCAGCTCAAGGGCGTACCCGGCGCGGCCGCTGACCGGCACGAACACCAGCTTCGGGCCGCCCGCGCGGGCCAGCGGGGTCAGCGTGTACTCGGTCGTGCCCCGCGTCGCCGCACAGCTGACCTGGGACGGGTCCAGCCAGCCGAGCTTCCACTTGTGCCAGCCCAGCAGGTCGTTGTCGGCCCCCCAGTCCTCGCTCATGATGTCCCAGTGGCCGACCGCGCCCCCGCCCTCCTGCGTGTACAGGTCGGGCAGCCCGAAGACATGCCCGTTCTCGTGGGGCAGGACGCGGTAGCCGGTCTGCGCGTAGGAGCCCGAGCCGTCGTCCTGCCGGGAGTACACGAAGGACGCGTTGGCCACCGGCACACCGTCGGCCACGGGCGCGTCCGCGTTGCCCGCGAAGGTCACCGACAGCACCGTGTCCAGCGCCGAGGGCCCCGCGTTCGGTGTCACCAGCACGTTCAGGAAGTCGTACGAACGGAAGTCCACCTGCGGATCGGCCGCGCCGACGATGTCCTGGACCAGCTCCCGGTAGCCGGGGTCGAAGGGGGCGCCGCGCTCTATGCCGTACGCCCTGAACGGCTTCGGCATGCGCAGCCAGTGCGGGATCGGGGTCTCGGGGCGGTAGTCGAGCCGGCCGTATGAAGCGGTGCGGAACCACTCGCGGGTCCGGGGGAAGAATTCGCGGAAGCGGTCGAGGGCGTCGCCCGGGCCCGGCGCGTCCGGGAAGTCGATCATCAGCGTCAGGGCGTGCACGGTGCCCGTGGAGCGGGAGTAGCCCGTCGTGGTCGGCACGCCCTCGGACATCTGGACGGTCCGGTTGCCGGTGATCATGCAGGGTGCGAGGGCGGCGCTGCGGGCCATCGCGCTCGGGCCCGCCCCGGCCGCCCTGGTGCCGGTGCCGGCGTGGCGGGTGCCGGCCGAGGTGCCGAGGGCCAGGATCAGCGCGGTCACGGACGCGAGGGCGGCCACCGTGCGGGGGCGTATCCCACGGCTGAGCGGCATGCACGGGCCCTTCCTCCATGGCAGCCGTCGCGGTGGGCTGCGCCCTTTCGATCACCCTGGGTCGGGGCCGGGGCGGGCGCTCGCTGGAGGAGTCCGAACGGGGTTTCCCCGCATCAACGCGGGTGTGACCCAGGTCACATGAAATAGGGCGGCGGGCGGGAAATAACCGGGGACGCCTTCCCCGTTTAACCATGCGTCCGAGCGAAACGGGGAGCCCCTCCCCGGATCGCACCGCCCGTTGACCGAAGAGCCCGTCGACGGGCCCCAGAACCGAGGAGGACGCCGTGACCGTCACGACGACCGCGCAGCCCGCACAGCGCAAGGTGACCAGGCCCCGCGCCGACGCCGTGCGCAACCGGGAGCGGATCGTCAGCGCCGCCCGCGAGATGTTCACCGAGTACGGCCCCGACGTGCCGCTCGACGAGATCGCCCGCCGGGCCGGCGTCGGCAACGCCACGGTGTACCGCAACTTCCCCGATCGCGACGCGCTCGTCCGCGAGGTCGTCTGCTCCGTCATGGACCGGACGTCGGAGGCGGCCGAGCAGGCACTCGCCGAGACCGGGGACGCCTTCGAGGCGCTCGAGCGATTCGTGCACGCGTCCGCCGACGAGCGGATCAGCGCGCTGTGCCCGATGGTCTCCAGCACCTTCGACAAGCACCACCCCGATCTCGAAGCGGCACGCGAGCGGCTGGAGCAGATCGTCGCGGAGCTCATGGACCGCGCCCAGCGGACCGGCCGGCTCCGCACCGATGTGAGCGTCGGCGACCTGATGATCGTCGTCGCCCAGCTCAGCCGGCCCCCGGCCGGCACCGGCTGCCTCGTCAACGACCGCTTCGTCCACCGTCATCTGCAGCTGTTCCTGGACGGCCTGAGGGCTCCGGCCCCGTCGGTCCTGCCGGGAACGCCCACCAGCATGGAGGAGCTGCGCCGGCCCCTGACCGATTAGTTCAGCGCTCCACACCAGTCCCAATCTCCGAGCAGTGCGGCCGTCGACGACGACGGGCCGTCAGCCTTCGTCTCCGTTTTTCCGTCACGAAGTCCCGAAGTGGGTACACCCATGTCTGACACAGCCTCAAAGGCTCCAGGAAGCACCGTCGGTGCTCCCGACTCCAACCGCTGGAAGGCGCTCGTCTTCATCGCGCTCGCCCAGCTGATGGTCGTCCTCGACGCCACCATCGTGAACATCGCGCTGCCCTCCGCCCAGCAGGACCTGGGCATCTCCGACGGCAACCGCCAGTGGGTCGTCACGGCCTACGCGCTCGCCTTCGGCGGCCTGCTGCTGTTCGGCGGCCGCATAGCCGACCTGTGGGGCCGCAAGCGCGCCTTCGTCATCGGCCTGACCGGCTTCGCCGCCGCCTCCGCGCTCGGCGGGGCGGCCACCACCGGCGCCATGATGTTCGGCGCCCGTGCCCTCCAGGGCGTCTTCGGCGCCATGCTCGCCCCCGCCGCGCTCTCCCTGCTCGCCGTGATGTTCACGGACGCCAAGGAGCGCGCCAAGGCCTTCGGCATCTACGGTGCGATCGCCGGTGGCGGCGGCGCCGTCGGCTTCATCCTCGGCGGCGTGCTGACCGAGTACCTGGACTGGCGCTGGACGTTCTTCGTGAACATCCCCTTCGCCATCGTCGCCGCGCTCGGCGCCTACTTCGTCATCCGTGAGCCGGAGGGCGGCCGCAACCGCAACCCGCTCGACATCCCCGGCGTCCTGCTCTCCACCCTCGGCCTGGTCGCGCTGGTGTACGGCTTCACCCGCGCCGAGTCCGACGGCTGGGGCGACTCCCTGACCGTCGGCCTGTTCGTCGCCTCCGCGGTCCTGCTGCTCGCCTTCGTCGTCACCGAGGCCCGCGTCAAGGCCCCGCTGCTGCCCCTGCGCGTGGTCACCGACCGCAACCGCGGCGGCATCTACCTCTCGCTCGGCATCGCCATCATCGCGATGTTCGGCACCTTCCTCTTCCTGACCTACTACCTGCAGGTCGTGAAGGGCTTCTCGCCGATCAAGACGGGCTTCGCCTTCCTGCCGATGATCGCCGGCATGATGGTCGGCTCCACCCAGATCGGCACCCGGCTGATGACCCGGGTCCCGGCCCGCGCCCTGATGGGCCCCGGCTTCCTGGTCGCCGCGGTCGGCATGCTGCTGATGACGCAGCTGGAGATCGGCTCCTCGTACGCCTCGACGATCCTGCCCGCGATGCTGCTGCTCGGTCTCGGCATGGGTACGGCGTTCATGCCGGCCATGTCCCTGGCCACGCTCGGTGTCGAGCCCCGGGACGCCGGTGTCGCCTCCGCGATGGTCAACACCTCGCAGCAGGTGGGCGGCGCGATCGGTACGGCCCTGCTGAACACGATCGCCGCGTCCGCGACGACGTCGTACATCAAGGACCACATCGCCGGGGCGGGCTCCAAGTCCCAGCAGCAGCTGGTGGCCCTGCAGGGCCAGGTGCACGGCTACACCAACGCCATCTGGTTCGCCGTCGGCATGCTGGTGCTCGCCGCGGTGATCGTGGTGACCCTGGTCAACACCGGCACCCCCGGCTCGACCACCGTCACCGGCTCCGAGGAGGGCGCCGAGGACGAGCTGGCCGTCCCGGTGATCGCCCACTGACGGCCCCGTACGGCCGTACCCCTTCGGAAACCTCCGTACGCGGGAGGAAGGGGACGCCCCCCGCGTACGGCCCGGGATCTGCCCTGGTCTCGCTGAGTGAGCGGCTCAGCGGAGCCAGGGCAGGTCCGCGCCCGCCTCGTCGGGCTGCAGGCCCTCGGCGACGATCTGCATGATCTCGCCGAGGGCCTGCTGCTGTTCGGGGGTCAGCCGCTCGAACACCGCCTGCCGTACGGCCGTCACATGGCCCGGCGCGGTGCGGTCGAGCACCTCGTGGCCCTGCTGGGTGAGCACCGCGAACTGGCCCCGCTTGTCGGAGGGGCAGTCCTCGCGGCGCACCCAGCCGTTCTTCTCCAGGCGCGCGATGGCGTGCGAGAGCCGGGAGCGGGTGATCTTCGCCTTCATCGCCAGTTCCGTCATCCGCAGCCGGCCGCCCGGGGCCTCGGCGAGGCCGACCAGCAGGCCGTAGGAGATGTGCGGCATGCCCGCGTCGCGCTGGAGCTGGCGGTCGAGATGGTCCTCGAGGAGGGTGGTGGCATGCAGGTAGGAGCGCCAGATGCGCTGTTCCTCGGAGGTGAGCCAGCGGGTCTCGGTCTCGTTGGCGGATGCGGGTGCCGTATTCATGCATCTACTGTACGAGACCCCTCCTTGAAAATTAAACAAAACCGGCGTACCCTCGGTTCATAGAGTTTGAGATTTCAACTATCAGGGAGCCGCCGCCATGTCCGCCGCCACCCGGGAGCGCATGCCCGCCCTCTACCTGAGCCACGGCGCCCCACCGCTCGCGGACGACCCGGTCTGGCCGGGCCAGCTCGCCGCCTGGTCCGCCGACCTGCCCCGCCCCAAGGCGATCCTGATGGTCTCCGCCCACTGGGAGGAGGCCCCCCTCGCCCTCGGCGCGGTGCACACGGTCCCGCTCGTCTACGACTTCTGGGGCTTCCCCGAGCACTACTACCAGGTGACCTACGAGGCCCCGGGCGCCCCCGAACTGGCCGAGTCCGTCCGCAAGCTGCTGCGCGCCCCCGGCACGCCCGTCCAGGACATCCCCGACCGCGGCCTCGACCACGGCGCCTACGTCCCGCTCGTCGAGATGTTCCCGGCCGCCGACATCCCCGTCCTGCAGATCTCCATGCCGACCCTCGACCCGGTCCGGCTCATGGAGATCGGCCGCAAGCTGGCGCCGCTGCGCGACGAGGGCGTGCTGATCGTCGGCTCCGGCTTCTTCACCCACAATCTGGCCGCCCTGCGGTACGCCGGGAACGGCGTGCCGACCTGGTCCTCGGAGTTCGACGACTGGGGACGCCGGGCGCTGGAGAACCGCGACTGGGACAGCCTGCTGGACTTCCTCGACAAGGCCCCGGCCGGCCGCTACGCCCACCCGCGTACCGAGCACTTCGCCCCGCTGTTCGTCACGATGGGCGCGGCGGAGGCCGGTGGCGAGCTGGACGCGCAGAAGTCGGTGATCGAGGGCTTCTGGATGGGGATGGCGAAGCGGTCGGTGCAGTTCGGCTGAGGTCCTTCGGGGGCGCTACAGCTCCTTCTCGTACCAGGCCACGTCCCAGTAGCGGCCGAACTTCCGGCCCACCTCGCGGTACGTGCCGACGTACCGGAAACCGAAGCGTTCATGCAGCCGCGTGGACGCTTCGTTGGGTTGCGCGATGCCCGCGTAGGCGCGGTGCACGTCCTCGCCCGCCAGGTCCTCGAACAGGGCCTTGTAGAGCAGTGTGCCGATGCCGCGCCGGCCCGCGTGCGGGGCGACGTAGACCGTGACCTCCACCGAGGTCTCGTAGGCGGGCTTGGCGCGATAGGGGCTGGATGTGGCGTAGCCCAGAATTTCCTGTGTGTCCGCGTCTGCGGCAACCTTCAGGCGGTGCGGTCCGTCTTCAGGGTGGGAGAGCAGCCACGGGCGGCGCTCCTGAGCAGTGAAAACGGCGGTATCGAATGTGATGGACGTCTCACGGACGTAGTGGTTGTAGAGGTCGGTGAGGGCCTGGAGGTCCGCCTCGACTCCCGGCCTGACCTGCACCTCTCCACGCTCCGTCGGCATCCTGCCTCCTCGTGTGGCCGCACAGGGTACTGCATGATCAGAAAATCGGAGGGTCGGGTTGGGAATTCTGTCCGGTTTCCAGTCGTTGTTCCGGTCAGATGCAGGGCACCCGACAAAGGTGCTGAGCGGTACTCAACGACGAGTGCCCGGCGTCTGAGAAGGACCAACACCCGCCAGCCCACCATTGCAAGGGAGCACGCATGGCAACCCGTGCCGTCGCCCGTCGTCAGTCCGCCACCGGCGAGACCGTCGACACGGCAAGCAGTGTTCGCGCACATGGCGGCGAGATCGCAGACCGCGACCTGGTCGGCATGTACCTCGACGAGATAGCGCGCACACCGCTGCTCGATGCCGCCAAGGAAGTCGAGCTGTCCCAGATCATCGAGGCGGGTGTGTTCGCGCGACAGGTTCTCGACGGGTACGAGGAGTCCAAGGCCGACGCCTCCCGTGAGGAGCTCGAGGCCCTGGTCGCCGAGGGAGAGCGGGCCAAGGACATCTTCATCCGCTCCAACCTCCGCCTGGTCGTGGCCGTGGCGCGGCGCTACCCCCGCAGCGGCCTGCCCCTCCTTGACCTGATCCAGGAGGGCAACGCCGGTCTGGTCCGCGCGGTGGAGAAGTTCGACTACCGCAAGGGCTTCAAGTTCTCGACGTACGCGACCTGGTGGATCCGCCAGGCCATCACGCGCTCGATCGCCGACCAGTCCCGCACCATCCGGCTCCCCGTCCACCTGGTGGAGGAGCTGGGCCGCATCCGTCGGGTGCAGCGCGAGTTCAACCGGGAGAACGGCCGCGACCCGGAGCCGGCGGAGATCGCCGCCGAGCTCGGCTCGACACCGGAGCGCGTCTCCGACGTCCTGGACTGGGCCCGCGACCCGGTCTCGCTGAACATGTCGGTGGACGACGAGGGCGAGACCCAGTTCGGCGACCTGCTCGAGGACACCTCGGCGGTCTCCCCCGAGCAGTCGGTCCTGACCCTGCTCCGCAGCGAGGAACTGGACGACCTCATCGGCCGCCTGGACCCGCGCACGGCGTCCATCATCAAGATGCGGTACGGCATCGAGGACGGCCGTGAGCGCACCCTGACGGAGGTCGGCAAGGAGCACGGCCTCACCCGCGAGCGCATCCGGCAGATCGAGAAGCACGCCCTCCTGGAACTGAAGAAGCTGGCCCGCGACACGGGCTTCGAGGCGGCGGCGTAGGCCGAGGCCGGGCCCGCGGCCGCCACGGGGATTCCGTGAGCGACGGGGCACAGCCCGGGTCGCTCGGCGTACGACGGTCGCGGACCGCGTGCGCCGGGTGACTCAAGACCGCGCAAACCTGGCGGAGTCAGACCGCTTCAACAGGTCAGCGCGCGGGAACAAGACTTCAGGGCACGGGAGTTCGACACCGTCAGCCGTCAGCCGTCAGCCGTCAGCCGTCAGCCGTCAGCCGTCAGCCGTCAGCCGTCAGCCGTCAGCCGTCAGCCGTCAGCCGTCGAGCGCGAGTCGTCGAGCGCGAGTCGTCAGCAGTCCGTGTCTTCCGAGCGGACCCAAGAGCCAAGTCCCGACGCAACACCCCCCCGGCGCCGGGACCTTCCCAAGCCGGGCTCCGGCGCCCTCCCCCCGGGCGCCGGAGCCCGGCTCTTTTGCCATCGAGCCGTGGCGGGGCGGGAGAGGGTGACGGCGAGGGAGGTACGTGTGTCGGCCGGGGCCCAGGG
>NZ_WVUG01000379.1 GCF_017614965.1 Streptomyces griseorubiginosus
GTGGAGGAAGAGGCCGACCTTATGCGCGACGGGCTGGGAAGGGCGGGTGCGTGCAGCGCCGGTGCCCTGATCTGCGCGGCTGTGGTCGCGGCGTCGCCGGACTCTTTCGAAATAAACCGGAACTGACTGTGCACTTGCATCGTTGCAGGTAATGACAGGGTCAATTCACCTGAACGGAGGTACGCCGCGGTAGAGGGTGACGACATCCGTCCGGGCGAGATATGTTCGGTTGTGAGGAAAGGCGCAGGCCACGCCTCACGTACCCGAGTGCCGTGCTGCGGGTTTTCACCATCACCCGCGCTGGTGGAGTGGAGATCTTGCCCGCGGGGGAGGAGGTGGACGTCACCGAGTCCGTAGGTTCCGGAGATCACCGGAGCCTGGTGCAAAAGGGAGACGCTCCGCAGCGAGGCGGAGCGATCCGGGAACGGAGTTCTGCGTGGACATCGTCGTCAAGGGCCGCAAGACCGAGGTGCCCGAGCGGTTCCGCAAGCACGTGGCCGAGAAGCTGAAGCTGGAGAAGATCCAGAAGCTCGATGGCAAGGTGATCAGCCTCGACGTCGAGGTGTCCAAGGAGCCCAACCCCCGACAAGCCGACCGTTGTGACCGAGTGGAGATCACGCTCCGCTCCCGCGGTCCGGTGATCAGGGCGGAGGCGGCGGCCAGCGATCCGTACGCGGCGCTCGACCTGGCGGCGGAGAAGCTGGACGCCCGGCTGCGCAAGCAGCACGACAAGCGGTTCTCGCGCCGTGGCGCGCGTCGGATCTCGGCGGCCGAGGTCCCCGACCACGTCCCTGGCGCGGCGACGCTCAACGGGAACGGCCAGGCTGTCCACGAGGAAGACACCGACGGCGTACCCACCAGGAAGATCGGCTCGCTGGAAGTGAAGGGCGAAGGCCCCCTCGTCGTCCGCGAGAAGACGCATGTCGCCTCCCCGATGACGCTCGACCAGGCCCTCTACGAGATGGAGCTGGTCGGCCACGACTTTTATCTGTTCGTCGACTCCGAGACGAAGGAACCGAGTGTCGTCTACCGGCGGCACGCGTACGACTACGGCGTCATCCACCTCAGCACGGACCCGATGGTCGCCCAGGCGCAGTCTCCCGCGCCGGGTGGCACGTTGGGTGGCTGATCCTCGCGGCTGACAGTTGTGCCGGTGCCCCTGGAGCGCCTGTGCGCCCCCAGGGGCACCGGTGTGCGACCACTTCGCGTCCCGCTCTGTCACCGCGTTGTCGCCCGGGCATGGAATCATGGCCTCAGCGGCTCAACCGGTGGGCCGTTGCCTTGGGTTGGCGGATGGCACAGCACCACAGGCCACAGCCTTCAGGGGGAGGAACGATGGCGGACAGCTTCGGACCGATGCGGGACGAGGATGCCGACGGTGGCGTCGTCGGCATGGGCCCGGACGCGGGCTCTCCACGCAAGGAGCCGATCAGAGTCCTGGTCGTGGACGACCACGCTCTCTTCCGCCGTGGTCTGGAGATCGTGCTCGCGGCCGAGGAGGACATCCAGGTCGTGGGCGAGGCCGGGGACGGCGCGGAGGCCGTCGACAAGGCTGCCGACCTGCTGCCCGACATCGTCCTGATGGATGTGCGGATGCCCAAGCGGGGTGGGATCGAGGCGTGCACCTCCATCAAGGAGGTCGCTCCCAGCGCCAAGATCATCATGCTGACGATCAGCGACGAGGAGGCCGACCTCTACGACGCGATCAAGGCGGGCGCGACCGGTTATCTCCTGAAGGAGATCTCGACGGACGAGGTGGCCACGGCCATTCGCGCGGTCGCCGACGGGCAGTCGCAGATCAGTCCCTCCATGGCGTCGAAGCTCCTCACCGAGTTCAAGTCGATGATCCAGCGCACCGACGAGCGACGGCTGGTGCCCGCGCCGCGGCTGACGGACCGTGAGCTGGAGGTCCTCAAGCTCGTCGCCACGGGCATGAACAACCGGGACATCGCCAAGGAGTTGTTCATCTCCGAGAACACCGTGAAGAACCATGTGCGCAACATCCTGGAGAAGCTGCAGCTGCACTCCAGGATGGAGGCGGTGGTGTACGCGATGCGGGAGAAGATCCTCGAGATCCGCTGACGGGAGCCCGCTGGGCCTGGTTCAGCGCAGGGCGGCGACGAGCGCCCGGGTCACCTCCTTGGTGAGCGGCTCGTGCAGTTCCGGGGCGTCCACCCGCTCCACGCGTACGCTCGTGCAGCCCACCCAACTGGCCGCTTCCACCAGTGCTTCCGCGACGGCCGGGACCACCTTGGGTCCGTCCAGGGTGATTTGCCGTGCGATCAGCGTGGCGCCTTCGCGGGCGGGGTCGACGCGGCCGACGAGCCGGCCGCCTGCCAGGACGGGCATCGCGAAGTAGCCGTACACGCGCTTCGGTTTGGGGACGTAGGCCTCCAGGCGGTGCGTGAAGCCGAAGATCCGCTCCGTGCGCGCCCGCTCCCAGACGAGGGAGTCGAAGGGCGACAGCAGCGTGGTGCGGTGGCGGCCGCGCGGAGGTGTCTCCAAGGCCGCCGGGTCGGCCCAGGCCGGTTTGCCCCAGCCCTCGACCGTGACCGGGACCAGGCCCGAGTCGGCGATGACCGCGTCGACCTGCTCGCCCTTGAGGCGGTGGTAGTCGGCGATGTCCGCGCGCGTGCCGACGCCCAGGGACTGGCCGGCCAGGCGGACCAGGCGGCGCAGGCACTCCGTGTCGTCCAGTTCGTCGTGCAGCAGTGGCGCCGGGATCGCCCGCTCGGCCAGGTCGTACACCCGCTTCCAGCCGCGGCGCTGCACGCACACCACCTCGCCGTACATCAGGGCCCTCTCCACGGCGACCTTCGCGCCGGACCAGTCCCACCACTCGCTGGTGCGCTTGGCGCCGCCCAACTCGGTGGCGGTGAGGGGGCCTTCGGCGCGAAGCTGTTTGACGACCTGGTCGTAGGTGCCGTCGGGGAGTTCGTGGTTCCAGTGCGGGCGGGACCGGTAGGCGCGGCGGCGGAAGGCGAAGTGGGGCCATTCCTCGACGGGGAGGATGCATGCGGCGTGCGACCAGTACTCGAAGGCGTGGGGTTCGCCGGTCGCCGCGGTGTTCCAGTAGGCGTCCTCGACCGTCCTGCGGCCCACCGCGCCCAGGCGGGCGTACGGGATGAGTTCGTGGGAGCGGGCCAGGACCGAGATGGTGTCCAGCTGGACCGCGCCGAGGTGGCGGAGGATGCCGCGGACGCCTGCCTTGCGGTCGGGTGCGCCGAGCAGGCCCTGGGCGCGCAGGGCGATGCGGCGGGCCTCGTCTGCCGAGAGGTCGGTGGTGGGGCGCGGGGTCGTCATGGTTCGCACGATAGGGGGCGGGACTGACAGTGGCGGCTGAACTGGGGATTCGTCGACGGATGCCCCGGGGTTGGGCTCGGCGTGGGCTACTCGGGTTGTACCCGCGCCGGCAGGTACGGGGCCGTCGACGGCAGCCCCAGGTCCGAGGGCAGCAGGGCGCCCACCCAGGCGTCACGGCGTACGCCTCCGTGGATGATCGCGGAGCGCAGGGTTCCCTCGATGACGAAGCCGGCGCGCTCCGCCACCGCGCGGGAGGATCTGTTGCCTACCTCCGCGCGCCATTCCACGCGGTCGACCGACAGCTGGGTGAACGCCCAGCGGGAGACCTCGACGGCGCCCTCGGTGACGTAGCCGTTACCCCTGTGCTCCTTGGCGGCCCAGAATCCGATCTCGGCGGTGCTCAGGGAACGCATGGTCAGGCCGAGCATGCCCACCAGTTCCTCCCCTTCGGGGAGGAAGAGGCCGAAGGTGAGCATCGAGCCGTTGGCCCACCCCTCGGGGACGATCTCCTCTGTGAAGCTGCGCGCGTGCTCGGGCAGGTAGGGGGAGGGGATGGTGGTCCAGCGCTGGATGTCGGGGTCCTGGGCGGCGGCGTGCACCGCTTCGGTGTCCTGCGGGCCGACCGTGCGCAGCAGCAGACGGGCGGTGGTGAGCGTCACGGGTTCCATCGGCCGATTCTGCTCGGGGCCAGGCGCGGGACGCCATCTTTTTGCCGAGCGTGAGCGGGTGATCACAATTCGCGCAATTCGTCGGCGGGATCCGGCACCATCCGCGGGGCCCGTCCGTTGTCCCCTGTGAGCCCGTCCGTTGCCCGCTTTGAAGAAGATTTGAGGCGGTGCGCCGAGTGCTGAACGGTCGTCGTCACAGCAGGCCTCCCGACCGGGGCTGGTCCTCGCATACGATGGCCGTTGCTCAGTAAGTCAAATGGAAACCGACCGTCCCAGGCCCGACCGGCAAGGAGACCAACCCCCGTGTCCGTCCTCTCGAAGATCATGCGTGCA
This sequence comes from Streptomyces griseorubiginosus, assembly GCF_017614965.1. Classification (GTDB taxonomy): domain Bacteria; phylum Actinomycetota; class Actinomycetes; order Streptomycetales; family Streptomycetaceae; genus Streptomyces; species Streptomyces griseorubiginosus_B. The sequence continues at coordinate 4,305 of NZ_WVUG01000379.1, forward strand.
GGCGAAGGCAAGATCCTGCGCAAGCTGCACCGCATCGCGGACCAGGTCAACTCCATCGAAGAGGACTTCGTCGACCTCTCCGACGCCGAGCTGCGGGCCCTCACCGATGAGTACAAGCAGCGCTACGCCGACGGCGAGAGCTTGGACGACCTGCTGCCCGAGGCGTTCGCCACCGTGCGCGAGGCCGCCAAGCGCGTCCTCGGCCAGCGGCACTACGACGTGCAGCTGATGGGTGGTGCGGCCCTGCACCTCGGCTATGTGGCCGAGATGAAGACCGGTGAGGGCAAGACCCTGGTCGGCACCCTGCCCGCGTACCTGAACGCGCTCTCCGGTGACGGCGTCCATCTCATCACGGTCAACGACTACCTGGCCGAGCGCGACTCCGAGATGATGGGCCGCGTCCACAAGTTCCTGGGCCTGAGCGTCGGCTGCATCCTCGCCAACATGACGCCGGCGCAGCGCCGCGAGCAGTACGAGTGCGACATCACGTACGGCACGAACAACGAGTTCGGCTTCGACTACCTGCGCGACAACATGGCGTGGTCCAAGGACGAACTCGTCCAGCGCGGGCACAACTTCGCCATCGTCGACGAGGTCGACTCCATCCTCGTCGACGAGGCCCGTACGCCGCTGATCATCTCCGGCCCCGCCGACCAGGCCACCAAGTGGTACGGCGACTTCGCCAAGCTGGTGCTGCGCCTGAAGCGCGGTGAGGCCGGCAACCCGCTCAAGGGTGTCGAGGAGACCGGCGACTACGACGTCGACGAGAAGAAGCGCACGGTCGCCATCCACGAGTCCGGTGTCACCAAGGTCGAGGACTGGCTGGGCATCGACAACCTCTACGAGTCGGTGAACACGCCTCTGGTGGGCTACCTCAACAACGCCATCAAGGCCAAGGAGCTCTTCAAGAAGGACAAGGACTACGTCGTCATCGACGGCGAGGTCATGATCGTCGACGAGCACACCGGCCGTATCCTCGCCGGCCGCCGCTACAACGAGGGCATGCACCAGGCGATCGAGGCGAAGGAAGGGGTGGACATCAAGGACGAGAACCAGACGCTCGCCACGATCACCCTGCAGAACTTCTTCCGCCTCTACAAGAAGCTCTCCGGCATGACCGGTACGGCGATGACCGAGGCCGCCGAGTTCCACCAGATCTACAAGCTCGGCGTGGTCCCGATCCCGACCAACAAGCCGATGATCCGCGTGGACCAGTCGGACCTCATCTACCGCACCGAGGTCGCGAAGTTCGAGGCGGTCGTCGACGACATCGCCGAGAAGCACGAGAAGGGCCAGCCGATCCTCGTCGGTACGACGTCGGTCGAGAAGTCCGAGTACCTCTCGCAGCAGCTGTCCAAGCGCGGCATCCAGCACGAGGTGCTGAACGCCAAGCAGCACGACCGGGAGGCGACGATCGTCGCCCAGGCCGGTCGCAAGGGCGCCGTCACGGTGGCCACCAACATGGCCGGCCGTGGTACGGACATCAAGCTCGGCGGCAACCCCGAGGACCTCGCCGAGGCGGAGCTGCGCCAGCGCGGTCTCGACCCCGAGGAGCACATCGAGGAGTGGGCCCAGTTCCTGCCCGCGGCCCTGGAGCGGGCCGAGCAGGCGGTCAAGGCCGAGAAGGAAGAGGTCGAGGAACTCGGCGGGCTGTACGTGCTGGGCACCGAGCGGCACGAGTCGCGCCGTATCGACAACCAGCTGCGCGGTCGCAGCGGCCGTCAGGGCGACCCCGGCGAGTCCCGCTTCTACCTGTCCCTCGGTGACGACCTGATGCGGCTGTTCAAGGCCCAGATGGTCGAGCGTGTGATGTCGATGGCGAACGTCCCGGACGACGTGCCGATCGAGAACAAGATGGTCACGCGCGCGATCGCGTCCGCCCAGTCGCAGGTGGAGCAGCAGAACTTCGAGACCCGTAAGAACGTCCTGAAGTACGACGAGGTCCTCAACCGTCAGCGTGAGGTCATCTACGGCGAGCGGCGCCGCGTCCTGGAGGGCGAGGACCTGCAGGAGCAGATCGGCCACTTCATGGACGACACGATCGACGCGTACGTGGCCGCGGAGACCGCCGAGGGCTTCCCGGAGGACTGGGACCTCGACCGGCTGTGGGGCGCGTTCAAGCAGCTCTACCCGGTGCGGATCACGGTGGAGGAACTGGAGGAGGCCGCCGGCGACCGGGCCGGTCTGACCGCCGAGTTCATCTCCGAGTCCATCAAGGACGACATCCGCGAGCAGTACGAGGCGCGGGAGGCGCAGCTCGGCTCCGAGATCATGCGTGAGCTGGAGCGCCGGGTCGTGCTGTCGGTCCTGGACCGCAAGTGGCGCGAGCACCTCTACGAGATGGACTACCTCCAGGAGGGCATCGGCCTGCGCGCGATGGCGCAGAAGGACCCGCTGGTCGAGTACCAGCGCGAGGGCTTCGACATGTTCACCGCGATGATGGAGGGCATCAAGGAGGAGTCCGTCGGCTACCTGTTCAACCTGGAGGTCCAGGTCGAGCAGCAGGTCGAGGAGGTCCCGGTCGAGGACGCCGCTCCGGTCGACATGGAGAAGCAGGACGCGGTGCCGGCCCAGGCGGGTGGGCGTCCGGAGATCCGCGCGAAGGGGCTGGACGCTCCGCAGCGGCGGAATCTGCACTTCTCCGCGCCGACCGTGGACGGCGAGGGCGGCACCATCGAGGGCGACTTCGTCGGCGACGAGGAGCCGGTGCGCTCGGAGGCGGACGGCCTCACGCGCGCGGAGCGCCGCAAGCAGGCGCGGGGCGGGCGTCGCCGGAAGAAGTGACGGCGGCGACGGCGCCCGAGGCGTCGTAGCGGCTTTCGGGCCGGGTCATCCGAGGGATGGCCCGGCCCTGTTGCGTACGGTCGCCTAGTCGTCGTCGCGGGCGGCACGCGCGGGGCGGGGTCCGCCCAGCTCCACCGCCGTGCAGCGCCAGCGCAGATCGGTGCCCTGCTCCAGGCGGAAGGCCATGGCGCGCAGTTGCTCCCCGGCGCCGATGCGGGCGAACGCCTCGATGGCGCCGGGGCGCGGGACGCAGTAGCCGATGTCGCGGACGACGGGGCGGGTGCCGCGGGCGCGCAGGGGCCCGCGTTCGGCGAGCCGGGCCAGTTCGTCGTAGGCACGGCCCGCGGTGTGGCGGAGCATCCAGTGGACGGGCCGCTGCCCGCTCAGGACGGCGAGCAGACGGTCGGCGAAGACGTCGGTGGGGCGGGGCTGCGGGACGGGGCGCCTG
>NZ_WVUG01000037.1 GCF_017614965.1 Streptomyces griseorubiginosus
GGGCGGTGGTGGCGGCGGGCGGGTTCGCCGTGGTGGCTGTCGCGCCCGGGCCGTGGGTCGGGATGCTCGGGTTCACTCTGCTGGGGCTCGGGCTGTGTGTGCTGGTGCCGCAGACCTTCGCGGCCGCCGGGCGGCTGTTCCCGGGGGCGTCCGACGCGGCCGTGGCCCGGCTGAATGTGTTCAACTACGTCGGCTTTCTGATCGGGTCCCCGCTCGTGGGGGCGCTGGGGGACGCTTGGAGCTACCGCTGGGCGATGCTCGTGCCGATGGTGTTGGTGCTGGTGACCCTGGTCTACGCCCGCTCGTTCGCTCCCGCGTCGGACCGATACGGTGGCGGGCATGAGCGGCCGCGCACAGCTGATGTGGGACGAGGGAGTAACGGGCTATGACTTCGGTCCGGACCATCCGATGGATCCGGTCCGGCTCGCCCTGACCCGGCGGCTTGTCGACGCCTTCGGGCTCGACAAGGACGTCCATGTGGCGGCTGCCAAGCCCGCCGGGGAGTCGACCCTGCGGCTCGTCCACCGGGAGGACTACATCGCGGCCGTGAAGGCGGCCTCGGCGGATCCGGGGGCCGCGAACGGGGCGTACGGCCTCGGGACGATGGACGATCCCGCCTTCGCCGGGATGCACGAGGTGTCGGCGATGATCGCCGGGCAGTCGGTGGGGGCGGCGGAGGCCGTGTGGCGGGGTGAGGCGCTGCACGCCGTGAACTTCGCGGGCGGACTGCACCACGCCATGCCGGGCGGTGCGTCCGGGTTCTGCATCTACAACGACGCCTCGCTCGCGATCGCGCGGCTGCTGGAGCTGGGGGCCGAGCGGGTCGCCTACGTCGACGTGGACGTGCACCACGGGGACGGGGTGCAGGCGGCCTTCTGGGAGGATCCGCGAGTTCTGACGATCTCCCTGCACGAGCATCCGCGGACGCTGTTCCCGCAGACCGGGTGGCCGGAGGAGACGGGCGCGGACTCGGCGGAGGGGTCGGCGGTCAACGTCGCGCTTCCGGCGGGGACCGGGGACGCGGGGTGGCTGCGGGCTTTTCACGCGGTGGTGCCGGAGCTGATCGCGGACTTCCGGCCGCAGGTGCTGGTGAGCCAGCACGGGGCCGACACGCACTTCGAGGATCCGCTCGCGCATCTCGCCGTATCCCTGGACGCGCAGCGGGCCGTGCAGGTGGCCTGTCATGAGCTGGCGCACGAGTACGCCGACGGGCGGTGGGTCGCGCTGGGCGGCGGTGGTTATGCCGTGGTCGAGGTCGTGCCGCGGTCGTGGACGCATCTCGTGGGGATCGCGGCGGGGCGGCCGGTGGAGCCGGAGGCGACGATCCCGGAGGGCTGGCGGCAGGAAGTCTTCGCGCGGACCCGGCAGTTGGCGCCGGCGCGGATGACGGACGGGCGGTGGCCGGTGTCCTTCGCGGGCTGGGACCAGGGGTACGACCCCGCCGACCGCCTGGACCAGGCGGTGCTGGCGACCCGGCGGGCGGTGTTCCCGCTGCGGGGTCTGCTGGCGTAGCCGGCCCGGCGGGCCCGGCCGCGCCGTACAGGCCGTTACGCCAACTGTGCGGTGTTTGGCTGTTCGTGTGGTCCGGGCCGTGGCCGTCCGTCACCATCGCTGACGTGTGGAGCACCGGGGCCCTGCGAGCCCATCTGCTGGCCGCTCGTCTCGCCGGGGCCGTCGCCACCTCGCGGGAGGAGAGTCTGCGCAGTTATCGGCTTTTCGCCGCGCGGGATCCCCGGGTGCTGATCGGTCTCGATCCCGAAGGGACGTGGCGGGAGCGGGATGTGATCGGTTTGATGGCGGACAAGTGTGGGGTTTCGGGTGATCCTGCCCATGTTTCCGGTCATGATGTGATCGATCCGGAACGGACACTGGCCGCTCTGGACGCGTTCGCCGGGCGTCTGGCCGTGGTCGCCCAGCGTGGCGCTCCCGTGCTGCTCGGCACCGGACACCCGCACCGGCTGCTCGGCTTCTACGCAGCCTTGGCGGACGCGCTGTCGGCGGCGGGATGTGCCGTCCTCACACCGGCGCATGGTCGCCGTGTCGACATAACGACCCGGTTCGGTCTACGTACGTACAACCTTGAGTACGTACGAGGAGTCGCGCTCGTCCGGCGACCCGGTGCCTCTCGCCCCGGTTGTGCGACCGGCGCACACACGCACTCACCGCTCCCGGTTCGACTGGCGCTGATGGCGGCCGCGGAGGGCGGCGGGCCGCTGCCCGAGATCGTCGTCGGAGACCACGGCTGGGTCTGCGGGGCAGGTCAGCTGGGGTTCGAGGCCATCGGTCTCGCCGACACGGACGACCCCGCCCTGTTCGTGGGGGAGGCCGAGGGGCGCGTGTCCGTCGTCGTTCCACTTGATGACGCCGTGCGGTCCGCTTACTACCGGCCGCTGACCCGCTACGTACTCAATCGAGCGTGTCTGTCACAGTAGGCCTGCGATGGGTGCACCTCTTCCCCACTCGCATCACCCGCCCCTACATTGGGGAGTGAGCACGCAGCGACGAAGAGTCACCGGAAGGGGAAGCCGGTGGCCGTCGAGTGCGGAAGGTTCAGGTGTGTCATGGCTGCTGAGCAGAGGCCTCTGAGCGAGGTTCAGTTCCTTACCGTGGCGGAGGTCGCCTCGGTGATGCGAGTGTCGAAGATGACCGTGTACCGGCTGGTGCACAGCGGTCATCTGCCCGCGATCAGGGTGGGGCGGTCCTTCCGCGTCCCCGAGAACGCGGTTCACGAGTACCTCCGCGAGAGTTACGTGGGGGTGGAAACCGCCTGACGACGTGGCTTCGGGGGGATCCTCAGGGCACTTCGGGATCTCCCCCGGCAACCTCGATTACGACCTCAGCGCTCGGACCGGTAGGCTAGCCCCTCGTAGGTCGTGTGGGCCCATGGCGCCCAAACACCGAGTGATGAGAAGTGAGCGAGGGTAGTCGTGGGCTCTGTTATCAAGAAGCGGCGCAAGCGGATGGCCAAGAAGAAGCACCGCAAGCTGCTCAAGCGCACGCGCGTTCAGCGTCGCAACAAGAAGTAAGCGGCGCCGTAGAGCGTGTTCTGTGGCCCCCCACCAGACTGGGTGGGGGGCCACACGCATATGCGCTCCCGGCGTGTCGGTGCCTACGCACGCGATTCACATGGCTTGGTCTGTTCGTACGTCTGTGGATGTCGTTACTTCGTGCATTGGGCGGTCATCACAGCGCAACATCGACCCGCTAAGTTGGCCGCACACGGGGAACGCGGCAGGCTACGACTACCGGACGGTCTGGAAGGAAGGCGCTGATCTTGGGCAAGGTCGTGCTAGTGACCGGAGTGGCCCGCAGGCTCGGGGGCCGGTTCGTACGACGGATTCAGCGTGACCCGCAGGTGGACCGGGTCATCGCCGTGGACGCGGTCCCTCCCGAGCACCATCTCGGGGGCGCCGACTTCATCCAGGCCGACATCCGGCAGCCCGGCATCGCGCGGGTCCTCGCGGAGACCGCCGCCGACACGGTCGTACACCTGGACGTGACGGCGATGGCGCTGGGCAGTGGCAGCCGGACCACGGTCAAGGAGACCAACGTCATCGGCACCATGCAGCTGCTGGGTGCCTGCCAGAAGTCGCCGACGGTGAAGCGGCTGGTGGTGAAGTCCAGTACGAACGTCTACGGTTCCGCGTCGCGCGACCCGGCCGTGTTCACCGAGACGACCCCGCCCAAGTCGCTGCCCTCCGGCGGGTTCGCGAAGGACGCGGTCGAGGTCGAAGGGTACGTCCGCGGATTCGCGCGGCGGCGGCCGGATGTGGCGGTGGCCGTGCTGCGGTTCGCCAACATCCTGGGGCCGGCCGCGGACACCCCGCTCGCCTCGTACTTCTCGCTGCCCGTGCTGCCGACCGTGTTCGGCTACGACCCGCGGCTGCAGTTCGTGCACGAGGACGACGTGATGGAGGTGCTGCGGATCGCCTCGCACGAGCCGGAGCGCGGCACGCTCAACAGCGGCACCTTCAACATCGCCGGTGACGGCGTGCTGCTGCTGTCGCAGTGCTCACGGCGGCTCGGCAAGCCCACCGTGCCGCTGCTGCTGCCCGCCGTCACGTGGGCCGGCTCGCTGGTGCGTACGCTGGGAATGACGGACTTCTCGCCCGAGCAGATCCGGCTGCTGACGCACGGCCGGGTCGTGGCGACGGACCAGATGCGAGAGACGCTCGGCTTCAGGCCGAAGTACACGACCGCGGAGACGTTCGCGGACTTCGCCCGCAGTCACGGACCCGGACTGCTGCCGCCGGAGGCCCTCGCCGGGGCCGTCGACCGGATCGCCGCACTGCCCGTCCTGGGCGGTGGCCACCCCCCGACGCAGAGCGCCAACTGAGGAGCGCATCAACGATGGCGGACGCCAAGGTCATTCCGTTCGACGACGACCGGTCCCGCGGGAGCGCCGTGCAGCGGCCGACGCGGCGCCGGGGCGCGGGGAGCAGGCGCAAGAACACGGATTCCGCGCTGGTCGGTGAGGTCCAGCCCCTGCCGGGCATGGGTCCGGCGCAGGATGATGTCCCTGTGACGCGTGAGGAACAGCCGGCCGAGAAGCCGCGGGACGACGGTGGCCTCGAGCGCCGGATCGCCGGGGGGCTGGACTTCCTGCGCCGGCGCCTCACCGGCGACTACGAGGTCGACGACTTCGGGTACGACGAGGAGCTGACCGACCAGGTCCTGATGTCCCTGCTGCGCCCGGTGTACGAGAAGTACTTCCGGGTCGAGGTGAAGGGCGTCGAGAACATCCCGGCCGAGGGCGGTGCGCTGATCGTCGCCAACCACTCCGGGACGCTGCCGCTGGACGGCCTGATGATGCAGGTCGCCGTCCACGACCACCACCCCGCCGGCCGGCATCTGCGCCTGCTGGCCGCGGACCTCGTCTTCGTGCTGCCGGTGGTCAACGAACTGGCCCGCAAGCTCGGCCACACCCTGGCCTGCGCGGAGGACGCGGAACGGCTGCTCGGGCAGGGCGAGTTGGTCGGGGTCATGCCGGAGGGCTTCAAGGGCATCGGCAAGCCCTTCAGCGAGCGCTACAAGCTGCAGCGCTTCGGCCGTGGCGGCTTCGTCTCCACGGCCCTGCGCAGGGGCACACCGATCATCCCGTGCTCGATCGTCGGCGCGGAGGAGATCTACCCGATGATCGGCAACGCGAAGACCCTGGCCCGCTTGCTGGGCTTCCCGTACTTCCCGCTGACGCCGACCTTCCCGTGGCTGGGTCCCCTGGGTGCCATCCCGCTCCCGACCAAGTGGACGATCCAGTTCGGCGAGCCGATCCTGACGGACGGCTATCCGCCGGAGGCCGCCGAGGACCCGATGCTGATGTTCAACCTGACGGACCAGGTCAGGGAACAGATCCAGCACACCCTGTACAAGCTGTTGGTGCAGCGGCGGTCGGTGTTCTTCTGAACTTTCGGGGTTTCGAGTACGACAGTGGGGGCGCCCCTCCCAGGAGGGGCGCCCCCACTGTCGTACCGGCTAGGAGTTTGTTTCCTCGCCGTTGATGCCCAGGCCGGGGAGGATGCCCGGGAGGAGGGGTGGGATGGTGACGTCCGGGTTGGTCGTGGGGGACTTGGTCTCGGACGGGGAGGCGCTGCCGCTGGACTTGGGCGGGTCGAGCAGGCCGCCCGTGTTGCCGCCGAGCAGGCCGTCGTTGCCGGTCGACGCCGACTTGCTGGGGCCGCTGGAGTGGCCGGTCTCGGAGGTGCCGTCGCCGCCCGTGCCGGGTGCCGTCGAGCCGTGGCCGGAGCCGGACGTGCCCGTCGACGCCGTACCCGAGCCGTGCCGGCCGCTGTCGCCGTCCTGGGCCGGGGGCTGGGGGAGCAGCGACTGCAGCGGGGCGACCTCTTCGTCTATGGCGGCGAACACCGACGACACCTGCTCACTGACGTCCCCGAGCTGGACCGGCAGCTTGTCGCGCAGGGCGCCCCAGGCCTCGCGGTGGGAGCGGGAGAAGGCGGAGAGGGCCTGGATCGGGCCGAGCTGCTGCGGGTCGCGCTCGTACGCCTCGTGCAGCAGGCGGTGGCCCTCGCTCGCGTCGTGCGTCATGCCCGACAGGGTGCGCCGGATCTCGCCCAGGGACTCGTGGTCGAGATGGCCGCCGCGGCCGCGGTCGAGCAGCCGGCGGGCCTCGTTGAACCGGGTGGAGGCCAGGTCGAGATAGGCCTGGCCCTGCTCGTCGGCGCCGTCGGTGAGGTAGTTGAGCTTGAAGTCCTCGATGCCGCGCTTGAGGCCGTAGAGCGAGTCACCGGGCAGCGCGTCCGAGCTGGCGGCGGCGACCCCGCCGAAGGCTCCCGCGGCGACACCGACACTGAGCCCGCCCGCGGCGAGCCCCTTGGTCAGCCGGGATCGCGGACGCAGCTTGCCCAGCCCACTCGCCCGGTGCGAGCCCCGGGCGCGGTGGGAGCGCTGCTCGGGCACCGCAGCATCCGCCGCCTCGCCACCCGCGCCCTCCTGCAGCATGGCCTCGAACGCGGCCACCAGCCGGGCCCGCTGGACGACCTTGACCTCGGGGTCCAGCTCCGGCTTGGGCAGCTCGCCGAGGTCGACCACCAGGGCCAACAGCTCGGCCTGCTCGGTCCGCTCCGCCGCCGGTGGGGGCGATTCGGACTGCTCGGCCGCCGTGTCCCGGTCGGGCTGCTCGTCCAGGGCCTGGGCGAAGGCGTTCGCCCGCCGGTGCGCCGATACGTTCGCGATCACTGGCGGCACCTCCTCTCGTCATGACGGTCGACTCCCCAGGGGGTCCTGAGGGTTGCACGCCCCGACGACATCCACACGATCGGGCGATCGGAGTCGGCCGGGGAGTGACCACAGGGAGCCTGCATCCCGCACAACGAGCGGCGCGGCACTTGGGTTACGGACGGCGGATGAACGGATCGAGGAGTCAACGGACTTTCACTGTGGGCGAGTTGGGCGTCACTGAGGGTGCCGGTCGCGGTGCCGGCTCAGCGGGCGTCGTCCGGCAGAAGACGGGCGAGGGTGCGGACGGCCCGGTACTGGAGCGTCTTGATGGCGCCCTCGTTCTTGCCCATCACGCGCGCGGTCTCGGCGACGGACAGGCCCTGCAGGAAGCGGAGCGTGACGCACTCCTGCTGCTGCGGGTTCAGCCGGCGCACGGCGTCCAGCAGCGCGGCGTTCGACAGGGACTCCAGGACGGAGTCCTCGGGCGAGCGCTCGACCTCGTTGGCGTCGAGCATCTCGCCGGTGGTGACCTCCAGCCGGAAGCGGCTGGACTTGAAGTGGTCGGCCACCAGGTTGCGGGCGATCGTGACCAGCCAGGCGCCGAAGTCGCGGCCCTGCCAGGTGAACGTGCCGATGCGGCGCAGGGCGCGCAGGAACGTCTCGCTGGTGAGGTCCTCGGCGGTGGCCTTTCCGCCGACGCGGTAATAGATGTACCGGTAGACGGTGTCGCTGTACTGGTCGTAGAGGCGTCCGAAGGCGTCGGCCTCGCCGGCCTGGGCGCGCTCGACCAGGTCCATCATCCGCGCGCTGTCGCTGTCCGCGGCGGGACGGCGGACGGTGGTGGCACCGGCCGTACGACCGCGTCTGCCGACGGCGGCGCCGCCGTCCGCGAGCGCGTAGCACGGGCCGACGGGGGTGGTGGCTACGGCGAGAGCGGGGACGGCGTACGCGGTGGGGACGAAGTCGCGCAGCAGCCGTTGGACCGTTGCGCGCAGCGTAGCCAGGCCCGAGGCGTCAACCCCGACGTGTGAGGACACGGGACTCCCAGAGGCAGAGCTTCCATCACGTGCAGTGCGGGACCGTTCACCCGTCGTAGCGACGGAGGGGTACCGGTTTGCGTCTGAGGAGAATAACGCTTCGTGCAGGCGCTGCTACACCGAGTTGCTCAAATCATCGATTACGTCGCTTCTGTAACCGAATGACGCCCTGTCAAGTGCCGGAGAGTGACCGGTTGTTGATCGGAAAGGATCGGGTTGGGGGTGGGATCAGGGCGTGTTGTGGCTGTGCGCCGACAAGGGGACTGGAGGCGCGGGTTGGGGGGTACGCCTTGTGTTTTGGGTGCGGGGCCGTGGGGGCGCTCAGCGGCGGCGTCGGCTGATGGCGATCGCGGCTGCCGTGCCGCCCGCCACCGCGCCCACTCCCGCTGCCGCCGGGATGCCGACCTTCGCGGCCTTCCTGCCCGTCCTGTAGTCCCGTAGGCGCCAGTCGAGGTTTCGGGCGTGTTTGCGGAGCTTGGTGTCCGGGTTGATGGCGTAGGGGTGGCCCACCAGGGACAGCATGGGGATGTCGTTGTGGCTGTCGCTGTAGGCGGCGCAGCGGGAGAGGTCGAGGCCCTCCGCCGCGGCCAGGGCGCGCACCGCCTCCGCCTTCGCGGGGCCGTGCAGGGGCTCGCCGACCAACTTGCCCGTGTAGACGCCGTCGACCGACTCGGCGACTGTGCCGAGGGCGCCGGTGAGGCCGAGCCGGCGGGCGATCACCGTGGCGATCTCCACGGGGGCCGCTGTTACCAGCCACACCTTCTGGCCGGCGTCCAGGTGGGCCTGGGCGAGGGCGCGGGTGCCCGGCCAGATGCGCTCGGCCATGTACTCGTCGTAGATCTCCTCGCCGATCGACTGCAGTTCGGCGACGCGGTGGCCCTTGACGATGGACAGCGCGGAGTCGCGCGCCTCCTGCATGTGCTCGGGGTCCTCGACGCCGGCGAGGCGGAACCACGCCTGCTGCCAGGCGAACCGGGCGAGGTCGCGGGTCTCGAAGAACTTCCGCTTGTACAGGCCCCGGCCGAAGTGGAAGAGGGCAGCACCTTGCATCACGGTGTTGTCCAGGTCGAAGAACGCGGCAGCCTTGTCGTCGCCGAGGACCGGGAACTCCGGTTCCTCGTGGGGGACGTCCTGCGAGGACTTGCGCGCGGCCTCCGCCGAGGCCTCGCCTGCCAACACGCTCCGCGCCGTGGCGGAGCGCCTACGGGGAGTGAGCCATCCGAGAGCGGCCATGCCCGTGAGCATAGCCAGTTTGTTCGGTGGTTCCGGAGTCGAGAGGTTTGGAGGCTGTGAACACTGCACGACCGTGTCGTTAAACAGGCGGGACAATGGCCGACATGGCTTCCATCTTCCGGCGTAAGCCCGCTCCGCATGAGCGGTTGGTCACTCTCATCGGCAAGCCCGACTGCCATCTGTGCGAGGACGCGCAGCTCGTCGTGGAGAAAGTCTGTGACGAACTCGGCGTGTCCTGGGAGCAGAAGGACATCACCCAAGACCGCGCTCTGTACGACGAGTACTGGGAGCAGATCCCGGTCGTGCTCGTCGACGGGAAGCAGCACACGTTCTGGCGTGTCGACGAGGGCCGGCTGCGCCGGGAACTGACTGATTAGTACAAGGCGGCCCGGAAGTCGCTTAGGATCGACGGAGATCTGGTCTCGGGGGCGGGATTCGCGAGGAGAGTGTCGGTTTTGCCCCCTGGGATGCGCCTGGGACGTGAGTGCGTGACCCCGGTCACGTTGCCCGGGCAAATCGGACACCATCTTTGTGCACGCGTTCACAAAGACATAGCCTGCATTCGACGGGGCGGTCCAGGAACGTGTGACCGCCTGCAGCCCCGCTCTACCCGCAGGAGCACCGTGGCAACTGGCCGAACTCACCGACCGGCGACCCGTAGCCGAGGGATTCCCGAGGCCACCGTCGCCAGGCTTCCGCTGTACCTCCGAGCCCTGACCGCACTGTCGGAGCGCTCGGTACCCACGGTCTCCTCCGAGGAGCTCGCGGCCGCGGCGGGGGTCAACTCCGCCAAGCTGCGCAAGGACTTCTCGTACCTGGGCTCGTACGGCACCCGCGGTGTCGGCTACGACGTCGAGTATCTCGTCTACCAGATCTCCCGCGAGCTGGGGCTCACCCAGGACTGGCCGGTCGTCATCGTCGGTATCGGTAACCTCGGCGCCGCCCTGGCCAACTACGGCGGTTTCGCCTCCCGTGGCTTCCGGGTCGCCGCGCTGATCGACGCCGATCCGGCGATGGCCGGCAAGCCGGTCGCCGGGATCCCCGTGCAGCACACCGATGACCTGGAGAAGATCATCGAGGACAACGGCGTGTCGATCGGTGTGATCGCCACTCCCGCCGGTGCCGCCCAGCAGGTCTGCGACCGGCTCGTGGCCGCCGGGGTCACCTCCATCCTGAACTTCGCGCCGACCGTGCTGTCCGTGCCGGACGGTGTCGACGTGCGCAAGGTCGACCTCTCGATCGAGCTGCAGATCCTCGCCTTCCACGAGCAGCGCAAGGCCGTGGAGGAGGGCGCGGCGGCCGACGGTTCGCACCCGGCCGCCGCCCCGCGCGAGGACTCCGCCGAGCAGGGACCCGACGGGGACGTACCCGCCGTGATGCCGGCATGAGTCTCCTCGTCGTCGGGCTGAGCCATCGCAGCGCCCCGGTCAGCGTGCTGGAGCGGGCCGCGCTGGCGATGGACGCCCAGGTCAAGCTGTTGCAGGACACGGTCGCCGCGGAGCCGGCGAGCGAGGCGGCGGTGCTGGCGACGTGCAACCGGATCGAGTTGTACGCGGACGTGGACAAGTTCCACGCGGGTGTCGCCGAGCTGTCGACGCTGCTGGCGCAGCACAGCGGGGTGGGACTCGATGAGCTGACGCCCTATCTGTACGTGCACTACGAGGACCGTGCCGTCCACCATCTGTTCTCCGTGGCCTGCGGACTGGACTCGATGGTCGTCGGTGAGGGGCAGATCCTCGGGCAGATAAAGGACTCGCTGGCCAAGGCGCAGGATCTGCACACCGCCGGGCGACTGCTCAACGATCTGTTCCAGCAGGCGTTGCGGGTCGGGAAGCGGGCGCACTCCGAGACGGGGATCGACCGGGCCGGGCAGTCGCTGGTGACCTTCGGTCTGGAGCAGCTGGCCGCCGGTGCGGATGTGCGGGCGTGGGCCCGGGGGAAGAAGGCGCTGGTCATCGGGGCCGGGTCGATGTCGTCGCTGGCCGCGGCGACGTTGGCGCGGGCCGGGGTCGGTGAGGTGGTGATCGCGAACCGTACGGCTGATCGGGCCGAGCGGCTTGCGGAGATCCTCTCCGACGGGGGTGACAGCGGGGTTGCGGCTCGGGCGGTGTCGATGGAATCGGTGCCGGGTGAGCTGACACGTGCCGATGTTGTGGTGTCTTGTACGGGGGCCACTGGGCTGGTGCTGTCCGCCGAGGCGGTTGCTGCGGCGGTGTCTGGGCGGGTGCCGGATGCTGGCGCCGGCCGGGGGTTGGACGCGCAGCCCGGCGGTGGCGGGGTGCCGCCTGCGCCCACCCGTGCCGCCCTAGGCGGCACGAATGCCCGCAGCTTGAGCGGCGAGGGCGACGGCACGAATGCCCGCAGCCTGAGCGGCGAGGGCGATGAGAGCTGTCCGCTTGATCTGGCCCCCATACAGGCCGTCGCCGACTTCTCCGTGATCGGGGAAGGGGCCGTGGCCGGGATGGCTGCTGCTGAGCTTGAGCAGCATGCCGCCTGGGTGGACAACGCGCCTCGGCCGCAGACGGGCGGGGCCGGTGCCTCGTTCGATCCCGCGCAGGACGCCGACGCCATCGTCGCGCTGGCCGCGCTCGCCGCCACCGTCGGACGGATCCCGGAGCGGCGTAAGCCCGAACCCGTGGTCGGGCCGCCGCGGCCCGCGCCCGTGCTGTTCCTGCTGGACCTGGCCATGCCCCGGGACATCGACGCGGCCGTGCACCGGCTGGGCGGGGTGCGGTTGGTGGACATCGAGTCGCTGGCCGAGGCGTCCGCGGACGCGCCGATGGCGGCCGACGTCGACCAGGTGCGGCGGATCGTCGCCGACGAGGTCGCCGCCTTCGGGGCGGCGCTCCGGGCGGCCCACATCACACCGACCGTGGTGGCGCTGCGGACCATGGCCGCCGATGTCGTCGCGAACGAGATCGCGCGGCTCGAGGGGCGGCTGCCGGAGCTGGACGACAAGCACCGCGCCGAGATCACGCAGACCGTGAAACGTGTCGTCGACAAGCTGCTGCACGCGCCGACCGTACGGGTCAAGCAACTCGCGGCTGAGCCGGGCGGGGCTGGGTACGCGGACGCGTTGCGCACCCTCTTCGACCTGGACCAGGAGACGGTCGCGGCCGTCTCCCGCGCCGAGCGCGCCGACGACGAACCCGAGAACAGCAAGGACCGAGGGCCGGCATGAGTGACAGGACACTGAGACTGGGGACCAGGCGGAGCAGACTCGCCATGGCCCAGTCCGGGCAGGTGGCGGAGGCCGTGAGCCGGGTGACCGGCCGGCCCGTCGAGCTGGTCGAGATCACCACGTACGGCGACACCTCCCGCGAGCACCTCGCGCAGATCGGCGGCACCGGTGTGTTCGTCACGGCGCTGCGCGACGCGCTGCTGCGGGGTGAGGTCGACTTCGCGGTTCATTCGCTCAAAGACCTGCCGACCGCGCAGCCCGAGGACCTGGTCCTGGCCGCCGTACCGGAGCGTGAGGACCCGAGGGACGTCATCGTCGCCCGGGACGCGCTGAAGTTCACCGACCTGCCTCGCGGGGCGCGGATCGGGACGGGTTCGCCGCGGCGGATGGCCCAGCTGAACGCGTACGCGCGCGGGCACGGGCTCGACATGGAGACCGTGCCGATCCGGGGGAACGTCGACACCCGGATCCGGTACGTGCACGACGGCGAGCTGGACGCCGTCGTCCTGGCCGCCGCCGGCCTGAGCCGGATAGGCCGGATCGACGAGGTCACCGACTTCCTGTCGATAGACACGGTTCTGCCCGCCCCCGGCCAGGGGGCCCTGGCGATCGAATGCGCCGCGGACCACGCGGACCTGATCGCCGCGCTCGGCGAACTCGACGACCCGTTCACCCGGGCCGCCGTGACCGCCGAACGGTCACTGCTCGCCGCCCTGGAGGCCGGCTGCAGCGCCCCTGTGGGCGCGCTGGCCGACCTTCTGGCCGACGGGCAGATTGTCAAGGAAATGCGCCTGCGAGGCGTCGTCGGCACGACCGACGGCGTCCGTACGGTGCAGCTGTCCACCACCGGTCCCGTGCCCGAGACATACGACCAGGCAACGGCGCTCGGCCGTGAGCTCGCGGCCGAGATGCTTGCCCAGGGCGCGGCCGGTCTGATGGGGGAGCGAGCACAGTGAGCCCCACCACCCTTCCCACCGGCCTCGATCACGGGCACGTCACCTTCCTGGGTGCCGGACCCGGGGATCCGGGACTGCTGACTCTGCGCGCCGTGGAGGCGCTGGCGAACGCGGACGTCCTCGTCGCCGAGCACGACGTGCTCGACGTGGTGCGCCAGCACGCCAGGCAGGGCGTCGCCGAGGTGCACACGGACGGGGGTCCTTCGTCGGACCCTGTTCCGGGCACGGGCACACCTCAGCTGGCGGTCGTTGACGGCACGTCAACAACCGTTGGGGCCCCCGCGGTACGGGATGCCGCACATCTTGTCATGGAGGCCGCGCGGGGCGGCAGGCGGGTCGTCCGTGCGGTGTCCGGGGACCCCGGCCTGGACGCCTACGCCGCCGAGGAGATGCTGGCGTGCGTCCGTGAGGGCGTTCCGTTCGAGGTCGTGCCGGGTGTCGCCGCGGCCGTCGGCGTGCCCGCGTACGCCGGTGTGCCGCTGCGGGACGCCGAGGGCGCGGACGTGCGGTTCGTGGACGCCCGTACGGCCTCCGACCGGTGCTGGACGGAGGTGGGCGCCTCGGACGGCACGGTCGTCGTCTCCACGACGCTCGACTCGGTCGGCGCGGCGGCGGGCGAGCTGGTGTCGGCCGGCCGTAAGCCGGACACCCCGATGACCGTCACGGTCGCCGGTACGACCACCCGGCAGCGGACCTGGACCGCGACGCTCGGCACAGTCGCGCAGACGCTGAAGCAGGCGAAGGTGCTGCCCTCCCCGGACGGCGGCCGACCGGTGATAGCCGTGGTCGGTGAGCGTTCCGCCGCCGCCCAGCGCGACCAGCTGTCCTGGTTCGAGAACAAGCCGCTGTTCGGCTGGAAGGTTCTCGTGCCGCGGACGAAGGAGCAGGCGGCCTCGCTCTCCGACCAGCTGCGGTCCTACGGGGCCGTGCCGCACGAGGTCCCGACGATCGCCGTCGAGCCGCCGCGCACACCCCAGCAGATGGAGCGGGCCGTGAAGGGGCTCGTGACCGGGCGCTACGAGTGGATCGCGTTCACCTCGGTGAACGCCGTCCGGGCCGTGCGGGAGAAGTTCGAGGAGTACGGGCTCGACGCCCGGGCCTTCGCGGGGATCAAGGTCGCCGCGGTGGGCGAGCAGACGGCGAAGGCGCTGGTCGCCTTCGGTGTGAAGCCGGACCTGGTGCCGAGCGGGGAGCAGTCCGCGGCCGGTCTTCTGGAGGACTGGCCACCCTACGACCCGGTCTTCGACCCGATCGACCGGGTGTTCCTGCCGCGCGCCGACATCGCCACCGAGACCCTGGTCGCCGGGCTCATCGAGCTGGGCTGGGAGGTCGACGACGTCACCGCGTACCGGACCGTGCGGGCCTCGCCGCCGCCGGCGGAGACACGGGAGGCGATCAAGGGCGGCGGTTTCGACGCCGTTCTGTTCACGTCCTCCTCGACCGTGCGGAACCTGGTGGGCATCGCGGGCAAGCCGCACAACGTGACGGTGATCGCCTGTATCGGTCCGGCCACCGCGAAGACCGCCGAGGAGCACGGGCTGCGGGTGGACGTCATGGCCCCGGAGCCGTCCGTGCACAAGCTGGCGGAGGCACTCGCCGACTACGGCCTGCGCCGCCGTACCGCCGCGCTGGAGGCCGGGGACCCGGTGACCCGGCCGAGCGAGCGGCGGCCGGGGGCCCGGCGACGCCGGACGACCTGAGGAGTAGGTAAGGAGGTGGAGCGTCCCGTGCGGGGCGCTCCACCCGTTTCCGGTGCCGCCGGTGTGCGCTCGACACGGCGTCGGCAAAGTGGCCCCCGGGGCGGGCGTAGCGTAGAGGGCATGTCGAAGTACGGATCGTTTCCCGGTACCCGACCCCGTCGGCTGCGGACCACTCCCGTGATGCGGCGCATGGTCGCCGAGACGCGGCTGCACCCGGCCGACTTCATCCTCCCCGCCTTCGTGCGGGAGGGTGTGAGCGAGCCCGTGCCGATCGCCGCGATGCCCGGTGTCGTCCAGCACACGCGGGACAGCCTGAAGAAGGCGGCCGCGGAGGCGGTGGAGGCCGGGATCTCCGGGATCATGCTGTTCGGGGTGCCGGAGGAGTCGAAGAAGGACGCCATCGGGACGCCGGGCACCGACCCGGACGGGATCCTGCAGGTCGCCATCCGCGATGTGCGCGCCGAGGTCGGCGACGAGCTGTTGGTCATGTCCGACCTGTGCCTCGACGAGACGACGGATCACGGGCACTGCGGTGTGCTCGACGAGCAGGGACGCGTCGACAACGACGCGACGCTGGAGCGGTACGCCGAGATGGCCCAGGTGCAGGCCGACGCCGGCGCCCATGTCGTCGGCCCCAGCGGCATGATGGACGGGCAGATCGGGGTCATCCGGGACGCGCTCGACCAGATCGGCCGGGAGGACGTGGCCGTCCTCGCCTACACCGTCAAGTACGCCTCCGCGTTCTACGGGCCCTTCCGCGAGGCCGTCGGCTCCTCGCTCCAGGGGGACCGGAAGACGTACCAGCAGGACCCGGCGAACGTGGGCGACGCGCTGCGGGAGCTGGCGCTGGATCTTGAGGAGGGAGCCGACATGGTGATGGTCAAGCCCGCCGGGCCCTACCTCGACATCGTCGCGCGGGTCGCCGACAGCGTGGACGTGCCGGTGGCCGCCTACCAGATCTCCGGCGAGTACTCGATGATCGAGGCCGCCGCCGAGAAGGGGTGGATCGACCGCGACCGGGCGATCCTGGAGGCCCTCACCGGCATCAAGCGGGCCGGCGCGCGGAACATCCTGACGTACTGGGCGACCGAGGTGGCGCGAAAGGTGCGCTGAACCGGCAACGGTACGGAACAGATCAGGCCTCGAATCGGCCACCGACCGGCATCGGAACGCCTTCGGTTCGGCAACGGAAGCAACTCGATCGCGTGAACCCGCGTTGCCCGGCGAGCGATTCGCCGTGGTCGGTGATGGATCTTGGATGGATCTGTCCGTATTTCCGGGCACCCGCGGGGTGGTCACGGGGGTTTGTGGGCCGGTCACGCGGGATTGACGAGTTCTCGTCAGCGTCCCTACCTTCTGCGCTTGGCCTGATCCGTTCCGGATGGTCCGAACGTCGATCCCTGGGGGACGCACCATGAGCTGGTTTCTCGAAGTGCTGAAGAAGTACGCGGTGTTCAACGGGCGCGCGCGCCGCAAGGAGTACTGGATGTACACCTTGTTCGTCGGCATCATCTACGTGGTGCTGAGCGTGCTGTCCGTCGCGACGAAGTCGTCCGCGTTCTCGATCCTCCTGGTCATCTTCTGGCTCGCCATCCTGCTCCCCAGCCTGGCCGTCGGTGTCCGCCGGCTGCACGACACCGGCCGCTCCGGCTGGTGGCTGCTGTTCGGGATCGTCCCGCTCGTCGGCGGCATCACGCTGCTGGTCTTCACCTGCCTGGACAGCGAGCCGGGTCAGAACAAGTACGGCCCGAACCCGAAGGAGGCGCCGGTCTACGCCGGCTGATCTCCTCAGCGACCTCCGAGGCCGCCCGGCTCCCCGCCGGGCGGCCTCGTCGTGTGCGGGGGACCGGGGGCGTGCAGGGACCGGGCGTGACTGGTCGCCGGGCCCTCGTCCTTGAGGCCAGTGCCGTCCTGGCATCCCGTCAGGCCGAACGTGACGAGCGCGGCGAGGAGCAGGGCGGTGAGCGAGCGGCGGATGGCGGGCATGGTCGTGGGGGCCTTCTGTGGGGTGGCTGGGTGCGGGCCTCAGCCTGAGTGATGATCGCCCGCCGGCGCCACGGTCCGCGCGAGATTCGGGACGCCGAGGTGACGGGGTGACCTCTGACCTGCAGGGATGTCATTTCCCGCAGAGGGTTCGTGGGACGGATCGCGGGTGCCGGAACGGCGGGATCGCCGGTCGGGCACCATCAAGTCCGGCCGGGAGTTAGGTTGTTGGCGACTGGTCGCGGTCGCCCGTACGACCGCCTCGACTCCCCAGGAGACACCCGTGTCCGGTGACGCACTGAGCCAAGACCCCGCCCTGCTGCGCGGCAGGATCGACACCACCAAGGCGCACTCGGCCCGGGTCTACGACGTCTTCCTCGGCGGCAAGGACAACTACCCGGTCGACCGCGCCGCGGCGGCCGCCGGGCTCGCCGTCAACCCGCGCGGCTACCTCGACGTTCGGCACAACCGGGACTTCCTGCGCCGCGCGGTGAACACACTCGCCCAGGACGACGGCATCCGTCAGTTCCTCGACATCGGCACCGGCCTGCCCACCGCGGAGAACGTCCACCAGATCGCCCAGCGGATCATCCCCGACGCCCGGGTGGTGTACGTCGACAACGACCCGGTGGTGCTCACCCACGCCCGTGCCCTGCTCACCAGCGGGCCCGAGGGCCGTACGGACTACGTCGACGCCGACTTCAACAACCCGGCGCACATCCTCGAACAGGCCGCGAAGACGCTGGACTTCGACCAGCCGATGGCGCTCTGCCTGGTGGCGATCCTGCACTTCGTCGAGGACACGGAGGCCTACCCGATCGTGCGCGAGCTCATGGAGGCGCTGCCCTCCGGGAGCCGGCTGGTGCTCAGCCACCTCACCGATGACCTCAACCCCGACAACATCCGGGCGCTCCAGCGCACGTACACCGAGCGGGGGCTCACCTTCGTGCTGCGGTCCAAGGCCGAGGTTGAGCGGTTCTTCACGGAGAACTCCCTCGACATCGCCGAGCCCGGCGTCGTCCCCGTCCACCGCTGGCGGGCCGACAACGCCGCCCCGGTCCCGGAGCAGCCCGAGGCCTCCTACCTGGAGACCCTCGACGCCATCGAGAAGATCCGGTACGCCGACATCAACGACGTGACGGACGCCGACATCAACATCTACGCGGGGATCGGCCGCAAGGCCTGAGAGGTGCGATAGGTCCGAGAGGCGGCTCCGTCCATATCCCGGAAATCTCGTTGTAGACGGCACGCACATCCCTAGGCTGCGGGCACGAACCCTCGTCCCGCAGTTCCTCTGGGCCCGCCTCCCGGAGTCGTACGAGGGCTGCGGAAGTAGGGCGAATGTCGGGGTCGGCTCCGACCGTGGGGGGACGGACGCGGTGGGTGGTGGTGTCTACGGTGAGGGCATGTCCGACACAGTGGAGTTCGTGGAGTCCGACCTTGACGTGTACCTCGGGCGGATCGGCTGGGAGGGGCCGCGGCGGGCCGACGCCGAAACCCTCCGGGGGGTGCATCTGGCGCACATGCGGGGCATCCCCTTCGAGAACCTGGACGCCCTGCGCCGTACGGCTCCCTCGCTGGCGCCCGCCGACCTGATGGCCAAGCTGGTGCGGGGGCGGCGCGGCGGCTACTGCTACGAGCACAACACGCTGCTCGCCGGCATCCTGGAGGCCCTCGGGTTCCGGGTGAGGCGGCTGACGGCACGGGTCGTGGTGGGCGCCGACCGCATCGAGAGCCGCCCGCGCACCCATATGGCCCTGCTGGTGGAGGTACCGGGTGAGCCGCTGCCGTATCTCGCCGACGTCGGCTTCGGGGCGATCGGGGCGCTGCTGGAACCGGTGCCGCTTCTCGCCGGCACCGAGTTCCGGGACGCCGGGCGGCGGCACCGGCTGGTGACCGTGCCGCACCCGGGGCCGCTGGAGCTGTGGGTGCTGCAGGCCTACGGCGACGAGAAGGGCGGCGTCGCCTCGGACGGGCCCTGGCAGGCGCAGTACGCGTTCACGCTGGAGCCGTTCGAGCGGGCCGACTTCGAGGTCATCAACTGGCACGTCGCCACGAACCCGCGCTCGCCGTTCACCCAGCGGCTGTACGTGCAGAGCGTCGACGCCGAGCGGCACCTCCTGCTGCACGGACGGGTGTTGACGGAGACACGGTCCGACGGGTCCGTACGGGAGCGGGAGTTGGCGGACGAGATCGAGGCTCGGCGGCTGCTGGAGGGGGAGTTCGGGGTCGTGGCGCCGGAGGGGATGGCCTTGTTGCCGTGACGCCCGGTCAGTCCCACCAGAAGTGCCACACCTGCTCGCCGAGCAGTTTCTGCGCGTACGAGGTGAGGGTGTCGCCGGTGTCCACCAGGACGGTGTACGGGCAGAACGCGTAGTGCTCGGCGGCGACCGCCTCCGCCTCGGCGAGGTCGGTCGGCGGCGCCGCCACCGAGACGGCCAGGTGGTCGAAGCCCAACGCCACGACCCGTATGCCGAAGCGGTCCTCCCACGAGCGCAGCACCGCGCAGAGACGGGCGACGTCCTCCTCGTAATTCACCGGTCCGCTCCAGCCGACGGCCGCCGGGATGTCGGCGCTGCGGCGGGCGGGCACCAGTGCCAGGTGCGGCTCCTTGAACCAGGGCCGCCCCTCGGTGAGGGAGTCGGCGACCGCGGCGGCCCGCTCGTCGGGGTCGGCGGCCGACACCGGGGAAGGCGCCGGCCCCGGCCAGTCCTCGTCCTCCGGCGGGTCCTCGTCCCAGAACTCGGCAAGCACCTCGTCGGCGTCGTGATCACCGGGATAAGAGACCTCTCCGGGCATCAACTCCCAGCCCTCCGGCCCGCCATGGCCTCCGCCCACGTCCAAGAGGACCGGTAGCAGCCCGACTCGCGGCACGGCTCCCCCCAGACGTGCCCAGGCACCGGGCGTCGCCTGTTCCTCTGCCAGCCACAACAGGGGTTCGTGCCAGGGGCCTTCGGTCGTCTCGTCGACCAGTCGGCCCGCGGGCAGCTCCAAGCCGAGGGATGTGAGCCTCGGAAGGGGATTCGGAAGTGTCGCCATGTCGGTGACTGTAGAGGGAGGCACTGACACCACACTCCCCGCCACTTTCAACCTATAGCTCATGGGGGGCCTTGCGGCAAGGCCCCCCTCGTGGCGCACAATCGCAGGCCGAAGCCGAGAAGCTGGGTAAATGGGGGATTCAGGAATTGTCTGTGTCTTTGTCCGCTTTCGACCTTTCCGGCAACCTCACCGCGAAAGCCGACCCCGCACTGATCGCCCGCGACGAGCAGCAGTTCGCGGCCATCGCGGCCAGCCTGGAGCAGGCGATCAGCGAGGTGTCCGAACGCCTCGACGCCGAGCTCAAGGCGCCCGGCGGCATCGGCCAGGCCGCCATGGACCGGGACATCGAGGTGCACCGGCTGAACGGACGCCTGCGTACCCTGCGCCGCTTCGGTCTCGACCTGTGCCTCGGGCGCATGGTCGAGGCCGACAACCCCGAGCAGCCCGTCTACATCGGCCGTCTCGGGCTCACCGACAACGAGGGCCGCCGCCTGCTGACCGACTGGCGTTCCCCGGCCGCCGAGCCCTTCTTCGCGGCGACCCACGCCAACCCGATGGGCCTGGTCAGCCGCCGCCGCTACCGCTGGACCGACGGGCAGATCAGCGACTACTGGGACGAGGTGTTCACCGCCGACCAGCTGGAGCACAACGTCGCGCTCGACGACCAGTCCGCCTTCATCGCCAGCCTCGGCACCAACCGCTCCGAGCGCATGCGGGACGTGCTGGCCACCATCCAGGCAGACCAGGACGCCATCATCCGCGCGGGCTCCCGGGGCGCGCTCGTCGTCGACGGCGGTCCCGGCACCGGCAAGACCGTCGTCGCCCTGCACCGCACCGCCCACCTCCTCTACTCCGACCCCCGCCTCGGCCACCGGCGCGGCGGCGTGCTGTTCGTCGGCCCGCACCGGCCGTATCTGGCGTACGTGGCCGACGTGCTGCCCAGCCTCGGCGAGGAGGGCGTGCAGACCTGCGTCCTGCGGGACCTCGTCACCGAGGGGGAGACGGCGGGCGTGGAGCGCGATCCGGAGGTGGCCCGGCTGAAGGCCTCCGCGGGCCTGGTGAAGGCGGTCGAGAAGGCCGTCCGGTTCTACGAGGAGCCGCCCACCGAGGGTATGACGGTCACCCTCGACTGGGTCGGCATCCCCCTCACCGCCGACGACTGGGCCGAGGCCTTCGACGCCCCGGAGCCCGGCACCCCCCACAACGAGGCCCGCGACCAGGTCTGGGAGAAACTGGTCGAGATCCTGACGGACAAGTACGACGGCGACGTCTCCCCCGACCTCTTCCGCAGGGCGCTGCGCCGGAACGAGGAGCTGAACGCCGCCCTCGGCCGCGCCTGGCCGTTGATCGAGGCGGCCGACCTGGTAGGGGACCTGTGGTCGGTGCCTGCCTATCTGCGCATGTGCGCTCCCTGGCTCGACCGGGACGACGTACGACGCCTCCAGCGCGCCGAGCCGCAGGCCTGGACGGTGTCGGACCTGCCGATCCTGGACGCGGCACGGCAACGGCTCGGCGATCCCGAGGCGTCTCGGCGCAGGCGCCGGCACGAGGCCGAGGTCGCCGCCGAACGCGCGTACCGGGCCCAGGTCACCGAGGACCTGTTGCGGACCGACGACGACTGGCAGCGCATGCTGATGACCATGCTGAAGGGGCAGGACCTGCAGAACTCCCTGGTCCCCCTGGACGCGCCGCCCGCCGCCGAACCGGACCTGCTCGCGGGCCCGTTCGCGCACATCGTCGTCGACGAGGCGCAGGAACTGACCGACGCGGAGTGGCAGATGCTGCTCTCGCGCTGTCCGTCCCGCAGCTTCACCATCGTCGGCGACCGCGCCCAGGCCCGGCATGGCTTTACCGAGTCGTGGCGGGAGCGCCTCGAACGCGTCGGACTCGACCGCGTCGAACTGGCTTCCCTGACCGTCAACTACCGGACCCCGCAGGAGATCATGGCGGAGGCCGAGCCGGTCATCCGGGCCGTGCTCCCCGACGCCAACGTGCCGACCTCCATCCGCAGCGGCGGAGTCCCGGTCACGCACGGCCCGGCCGCCGACCTGGACGCGGTCGTGGACGACTGGCTTCGCGCGAACACCGACGGCATCGCGTGTGTCATCGGCGCCCCCACGTACCGCCCGACGACACCCCGGGTCCGCTCACTCACCCCCGAACTGTCCAAGGGGCTGGAATTCGACCTGGTCGTCCTCGTCGACCCGGAGAGCTTCGGGGACGGCATCGAGGGCGCGGTCGACCACTATGTGGCGATGACCCGGGCGACCCAACGGCTCGTGGTGCTCAGCAGCACCCGCTCGCGGTGAAGGCGGCCCAGGCGGCCGGGGTGACCTGAAGGGTGGGGCCGGTGTCTGCGGGGTTCTTGGAGTCGCGGATGTGGATGGTGTGGGGGGTGGTGGCTACCTCGACGCACTGTCCGCCTTCGCTGCCGCTGTACGTCGACTTGAACCACTGAAGTGCTTCGGCGCTCATTGCTCTCCTAGCAGGCGGTCGAGCAGATCCCTGGAGTCCTGTGTGGTCAGGGCCTGTGTCCGCAGCATCGCATACTTGCGCGCCAGCCTGGACACCTCATCCGCGTCGGAAACCCACTGGCTGCCGCGCTGCGATTCGGTGTACGCGAGGTGTTGGTGGTCCGGTGTTTCAAGGAGGGTGAAGGGGCCGTCCATTCCCGCGTGATACGGGCTGCTCAATGGCAGGAACTGCAGGGACACGCATGGCAGTTCAGCCACTGCTCGCAGGTGACGCAGCTGTTCGCGGCGCACATCTGCCGCACCAATGCGCATGTGCAGGACCGGCTCCCACACGATGAAGCTCAGGGTCGGCGGGTTCCTGCGATGCAGGATCTTCTGGCGTTCCAAGCGGGCCGCTGTACTCGTCTCGATCTCGTCCGTGCCGTACGCAGGAACGCGGTTGGAGAGTACGGCGCGGACGTACGCATCCGTCTGGAGAAGACCGGGAAGCACGGCGTTGTCGTACCAGGACAACGCAATCGCCTCCCTCTCATGCTCCATGTACAGCTCCGCCCACATCGGAAACTGGTCGATGTCCGGGAGGTTGGCCACGCCCGCCGACAACACGCCCCTGGTCTGGAGGAGATCGTCGAGCGCGGCGGCCAAGTCCGGTTTCAGGGCCCGTCTGCCCTGCTCGATCGAGGCGATGGTCTCCTCATCGACCCGGACGGCTGCGGCGAGGGAGTTCTGGGTGAGGCCCGCGGCGCGACGCGCGGCGCCCAGTTGCTTGCCCAGCATCTTCATGGACGTGAGGTTCTTCGGCCGCGGTGGCCTCCTGGCGCTCATGCAGGACTCCCTCCCCCTCGGGACGCGTACGTCACCGGGTGCGAGCCCGTACAAAAAATCTGTACGGGTTTACGGAGTGATCAACAGTAGTCACTCTGCGCAACTCTCGTCCTGTGAATGACACGATCCAACTCCCCACCCTGCGCGAGCGGTTCTTCCGCCGTGAACGGCGATCCGTGCAGGCCGCGCGGAGGTTCACGGCGGAGACACTCACCGGCTGGGGCCTCGCCGGGACGGACCGCGCCGACGACGTACTGCTCTGCGTGAGCGAACTGGTCACCAACGCCCTGCTGCACGGCGTACCGCCCGGCCGTCACTCGCGGCTGCTCCTGCGCTACGACGGACGGGTGCTGGGCATCGAGGTGCACGACAGCGGCCCCGGCGAGCCCCGCGTCGTGGAGAGCGGGGACACCGGGGCCGAAGGCGGGCGCGGACTGCTGCTGGTCGCGGCCCTGAGCGACCAGTGGGGCGTCCGGGACCGCGAGTTGGGCAAGGCCGTGTGGTGCGAGTTCGAGGTCAGAGACGCTCGGGCGTCCTGATGCCGAGCAGCGCCATGCCCTGGTGGAGGGTGCGGGCCGTCATGTCGCACAGGAACAGACGGTTGTCGACCTGCGCCGGGGTGTCGGCCTTGAGGACCGGGCACTTGTCGTAGAACGACGTGTACAGCGACGCCAACTGGTACAGGTACGCCGCCAGCTTGTGCGGGGCGTACTCCGCGGCCGCCTCGAAGACCGTGTCGCCGAACGCGTCCAGGTGCAGGCCCAACGCCCGCTCCGCCGGGGCCAGTTCGAGCTCCGGGTGGGCGGCCGGCTTCGTGTCGCCCGCCTTGCGCAGGATCGACTGGATACGGGCGTACGCGTACTGCAGGTACACGCTCGTGTCGCCGTTCAGCGACACCATCTGGTCCAGGTCGAACTTGTAGTCCCGGTTGGGGGACGTCGACAGGTCGGCGTACTTCACCGCGCCGATGCCGACCTGCGCGGCCCGCTCCTGGATCTCGTCCTCGGTGAGGTCCTGGGCCTTCTCCCGGACGACCTCCGCCGCCCGCTGGACCGCCTCGTCCAGCAGGTCCTCCAGCCGTACGGTCTCGCCCTCACGCGTCTTGAACGGCTTGCCGTCCGCGCCGAGCACCGTGCCGTAACCCATGTTGTGCGCGGTCACGGAGTCGGTCAGCCAGCCCGCACGCCTCGCCGCCTCGAAGACCATCTTGAAGTGCAGCGACTGCCGTACGTCCACGACGTAGAGGAGCGAGGTGGCGTGCAGGTCGTCGACCCGGTTGCGGATCGCCGTCAGGTCTGAGGCGGCGTAGCCGAAACCGCCGTCCGCCTTCTGCACGATCAGCGGCACCGGCTGGTCGTCCTTGCCGCGGATGTCGTCGAAGAACACGACGAGCGCGCCCTCGGAGCGCACCGCGACGCCCTTCTCCTCCAGGAGCCGGGCGGTCTCGGGCATGCCCTCGTTGTACGCGGACTCGCCGACGATCTCCTCGTCCCGGATCCGCATGTCCAGCTTCTCGAAGACCGAGTAGAAGTAGACCTTCGACTCGTCCACGAACTGCTGCCACAGCTCGAGGGTCTCCTTGTCGCCGGACTGCAGGGCGACGACCCGCTTGCGCGCCCGCTCCTTGAACTCCTCGTCGGAGTCGAAGACCGCGCGCGAGGCCTTGTAGACACGGTTGAGGTTCGACATGGCCTGCTCGCCGTCGACGTCGGCCGCGGGGGCCAGCTCGCCGGGGTGCTCGAACAGGTACTGGATGAGCATGCCGAACTGGGTGCCCCAGTCGCCGATGTGGTGCCGGCCGATCGTCTTCTCGCCGGTGAAGTCGAGCATGCCCCGCAGGGCGTCGCCGATGACCGCGGAGCGCAGGTGACCGACGTGCATCTCCTTCGCCACGTTCGGCTGGGCGTAGTCGATGACCGTGATGCCCGCGTTCTCCTTGAGGGGAACGCCGAGGCGGTCGCCGTCCGCGTACCGGGCGGCGAGGTTCTCGGTGATCGCCCGGTCCGCGATGGTGAGGTTCAGGAAGCCGGGCCCGGAGACCTCGACGTCCTTGATCAGCTCGTCGCCGGTGACGATCCGTCCGACGACCTCGGTCGCCAGCTCCCGCGGGTTGGCCTTGGCCTTCTTGGCGAGGGCAAGGATGCCGTTCGCCTGGAAGTCCGCCCGGTCACTACGTCGCAGCAGCGGGTCCGCAACGGCCTCCGGCAGGGTGGCCGAGAGGGCGGACGCGAGCTGCTGGTTGACGGAGTCGCTGAGGGACGTGACCGGGGCCATAGGAATGGGTGCCGTTCTCCTCGTGGGGATCGATAGACCCAACCAGTATCCCATGGGAGGTAAAGCGGTTTTCCCGGGCGCATGGGCGTCTGTGACAATGGAGCGTCACCCGTTCAGAAAGAAGGACGTGCCGATCGTGGCTCAGAGCACCGAGACCACCGACTGGGTCTCCCGTTTCGCGGATGAGGTCATCGAGGAGTCGGAGCGTCGGGCCCCCGGCAAACCCGTGGTCGTCGCCTCCGGGCTGTCGCCGTCCGGTCCGATTCACCTCGGCAACCTGCGCGAGGTCATGACCCCGCACCTCGTCGCCGACGAGATCCGGCGGCGCGGCCTCCAGGTGCGCCACCTCATCTCCTGGGACGACTACGACCGCTACCGCAAGGTGCCGGCCGGGGTCGCCGGGGTCGACGAGACCTGGGCCGAGCACATCGGCAAGCCGCTGACGTCCGTCCCCGCGCCGAAGGGTTCCCCGTTCCCGAACTGGGCCGAGCACTTCAAGGCCGCGATGATCGAGTCGCTGGCCCAGCTCGGCGTGGAGTTCGACGGGATCAGCCAGACCGCCCAGTACACCTCCGGCGTCTACCGGGACCAGATCCTGCACGCCGTGGCGCACCGGGCCGAGATCGACGCGATCCTCGACCAGTACCGCACCAAGAAGGCCCCGGCCAAGCAGTCCCAGAAGCCGGTGGACGAGGCCGAACTGGAGGCCGCCGAGGGCTCCGGCGCGGCCGGCGAGGACGACGGCTCCGCCTCCGGCTCCGTCGGCTACTTCCCGTACAAGCCCTACTGCGGCAACTGCGAGAAGGACCTCACGACCGTCACCTCCTACGACGACGACACCACCGAGCTGACCTACTCCTGCACCTCGTGCGGCTTCTCCGAGACCGTCCGGCTGGAGGAGTTCAACCGCGGCAAGCTGGTCTGGAAGGTCGACTGGCCGATGCGCTGGGCCTACGAGGGCGTCGTCTTCGAGCCGTCCGGTGTGGACCACTCGTCCCCGGGGTCCTCCTTCCAGGTCGGCGGGCAGATCGTCGGGATCTTCGGCGGCAAGCAGCCGATCGGGCCCATGTACGCGTTCGTGGGCATCAGCGGCATGGCGAAGATGTCCTCCTCGCGGGGCGGTGTGCCGACGCCCGCCGACGCCCTGAAGATCATGGAGCCGCAGATCCTGCGCTGGCTCTACGCCCGCCGCCGGCCCAACCAGTCCTTCAAGATCGCCTTCGACCAGGAGATCCAGCGGCTCTACGACGAGTGGGACAAGCTCGACGCCAAGGTCGCTGGGGGCACCTCCCAGGCTATTGGCACTGGGGGAGGCTCCGCCCTGCCGGGGGACGTCGCCGCGCACGCCCGCGCGGTGGGCACGGCCGCCGGTGAGCTGCCGACGACACCGCGACCGCTGCCGTACCGCACGCTCGCCTCGGTCGCCGACATCACCGCCGGGCACGAGGACCAGGCGCTCAGGATCCTCTCCGAGCTCGACCCGGAGAACCCGCTCGCCTCGCTGGACGAGGCACGGCCGCGGTACGACCGGGCCGAGGCCTGGATCAACACCCACGTCCCCGCCGACCAGCGCACCATCGTGCGGGACGAACCCGACGCCGAGCTGCTGAAGTCCCTCGACGAGGCCTCCCAGCAGTCGCTGCGGCTGCTGCTCGACGGACTGGAGTCGCACTGGTCGCTGGACGGCCTGACGCACCTCGTCTACGGCGTCCCGAAGGTGCAGGCCGGGTTCGCGGCCGACGCCACGCCCAAGGAGCTGCCGGCCGAGATCAAGACGGCCCAGCGGACGTTCTTCGCGCTGCTGTACCACCTGCTGGTCGGGCGCGACACGGGACCGCGCCTGCCCACGCTGCTGCTGGCGGTGGGACAGGACCGGGTACGGCGCCTGCTCGGCGAGTAGCGAGTAGCGAGTAACGGCAACGGAAAAGGGGTCCTCTGCCGAGGGCCCCTTTTCCTGTGCCTTTTCCTGTCTCTCTACCTGTACCTGAGCCGGTCAGGCGATGTGCTCGTCCGTCAGCTCCGCGTTCAGGCGGTTGGAGAACCGGTTGACCATGCGCTTGGACTCGGCTTCGTCGAGCGTGACACCGTACGTGGCCTCGACATCGGCGATGAACCCGCGCGGGGTGGGCGCACCGTTCCCGGTCTTTATCGACTCGCGGAAGACCTGGTAGAAGTCCTCCTCGGACGGCTCCGGGGCGCCACCGCCCTCTCCGAGCTCACGGGTGCGGTTGCCGCTCACCGGGATGGGAAAGCTGCCCGTCTCCTCCATCGAGGGCTCTTCCTGGTACTGCTGTTCCTGCTGGTACTGCTCCGCCTGCTGCTGCTCCGCGTACCACTGGGCGTACTGCTCCGGGTCGTACGTCGGATCGTAGTCGCCGTGGTACTCGATCTGCTGGGGGTGCCGGGCGTGCAGCCAGGGACTCACCTCCGGCTCGGGTGCCTCGGGTACGTAGTCGTACTGCTCCGTCGGCCGTGGTGCGGGCGCCGCCTCCACCGCGCGGTTCACCGGTGGCGCGGTGACCTCCTGCGCGGGCGCCGGGGGCAGCAGCACCGGCTCTATGCCCGCCGCGGCCAGGCCCGCCGGGGCCGTGTCCGCCAGGGGGACGCCGTAGCGGGCCAGCCGCAGCGGCATCAGGGACTCCACCGGAGCCTTGCGGCGCCAGGCGCGGCCGAACCGCGAATGCAGCCGGGCCTGGTAGACGAGACGTTCCTGCTCCAGCTTGATGACCTGCTCGTAGGAGCGCAGCTCCCACAGCTTCATCCGGCGCCACAGCAGGAAGGTCGGGACCGGGGAGAGCAGCCAGCGGGTGAGCCGCACGCCCTCCATGTGCTTGTCGGCCGTGATGTCCGCGATCCGGCCGATCGCGTGCCGGGCCGCCTCCACGGCGACGATGAACAGGACCGGGATCACGCCGTGCATGCCCACGCCCAGCGGGTCCGGCCAGGCCGCCGCGCCGTTGAAGGCGATCGTGGCCGCCGTCAGCAGCCACGCCGTCTGCCGCAGCAGCGGGAAGGGGATGCGGATCCAGGTCAGGAGGAGGTCCAGGGCGAGCAGGACACAGATACCGGCGTCGATGCCGATCGGGAACACGTACGCGAAGTTCCCGAAGCCCTTCTTGATGGCCAACTCGCGGACCGCCGCGTACGAACCGGCGAAGCCGATGCCGGCGATGATCACGGCGCCGGTCACGACCACGCCGATGAGAACGCGGTGCATCCGAGTCAGCTGCAGTGGCGCGGCCACCCGTACTCCCCTCCCCTTGCGTGTTGTTGCGCGCAACAGGGTGGCACATGTGTACGTCGGTCGTACCGCCGGACGGGAGGAGCCCGGCCGTCACAGGGGGCCGGGCTCCGTCAAAATGCGGTGCTGAGCTGCGAATTGCCGTCCAGATGTGACGGTCAGCTCTTCTTCGACGCTGAGGAGGAAGGAGAGCTCGACGGGGACGCGGAGGACTTCCCGGCCTTCGACGCCGACGCCGACGGCGCCGCGGACTTCGAAGGCGACGGCTTCGCCGTGCCCGAACCCGAGTCGCCGCCGGAACCGCCGCCCTGGCCGCCGTCGCCGTTGGCCGCCGCCACCGAGGCCACCGCCTCCTTGGCCGCCTGCTGCGCCAGCTTGCTCAGATCGTCGGCGTTCGGCGTCTTGTCACCGGCCAGACCCGCGCCGTTGTAGTCGAGGGTGACGACCACGTTCTCCACCCGCGCCACGACCGTCTGCTGCTTGAAGGCGCCCTCCTTCTTCTTCAGGTCGTAGCGCACCGCCGTCGCCTCGTCGCCCGTCCCGGCGACCGCCTGCGACTTGACGTTCTTCGCGCCCGCCACCGACTGGGCGTCCTTGACCTGCTTCTCGTAGTACACGTGCGCCAGCTGGTTGCCCTCACCGCGCGCCGCGTCCGAGTCGAAACGCAGCAGAGACACGTTGAGCCAGCGGAACTGGGAGCCCTTCACACCGTTGTTGGCCAGACTGCTCCACGAGCAACTCGCCCGCGTACCCGCCTCGTCCGAAGTGCCCTTCTTGCCGGACTTCGCCCCCTTCGGTACCAGCGAGGTCAGCGTCTTCTTCGACAACGTCCCGCACGAGTCGGGAATCGTCCGGTACGCCGCCGCCTGCACCGTCGGCGACGCGCTCGCGCCCGTCGACGAGGACGTCTGCCCGCCGCTCTCCGACCCCTTGCTCCCGCTGTCACCGGAGCCGGAGTCCGAGGAACAGCCGGCGACGATCAGCATCACGGGGACCGCCGCCGCGCAGACAAGGACACGGCCCAGGCGCCCCGCCCGCTTCTCTCGCTGGTCGAGCTCATCTCGCTGTGCTGGTCGCTGCATGGTTCCTTCACTCATGACGCTCGTGGTTCCTGCCGTCGGATCGGGTCCGAGGGGCCACGGTACGCGGTGAGGACTCTGTGCGGTTTTGCTTTGAAAGCTTTGCGAAGGGACGCGGGGGAGCGGTGAACACCCCTTATCCGCCCAGCGTGTCCGCCAGCTGGGAGGCCAGTTTCCTTGCCCTGTCCTGCATTTCCTTGCTGTCCGGGACCGTGCCGACGGTGGCCGGCTGCTCCTCGTACTCGATGGTCACGATGACGTTCGACGTGCGGAATGCCACAGTCACCGTGCGCTGCTGGGCCGTCGAACCGGAGCCGCCGACCACGTCGTCGAGGAACGCCTCGTCGCCGAGACCGGAGAGGACGCGGGGTTGGAGGTCGGAGGGGGTCGCGGACGAGGAGGAGGACGGTGAGGAGGACGGCGTTGAGGAGGTGGAGGCCGACGCCGAGGGCGAGGCGGTGGACGAGGAACCGGCGTCGGCTGTCACGCCCGCGTCCGAGCTCGAGGCGGTCGGCTCGGGCAGGTCCGCCGCCTCCACCTTCGTCGCGAACAGCTGCTGGGCCTCGGCGTCGTCGCTCACCGCGTTGTCGTACGACACCACGCGCTCGAAGTCGACGAGGAGATGGTCCGTCGCGTCCGTGGACTCCACCTTCCAACGGCAGCCGGACTTGCGGTCGGTGTCGTAGGTGAGGTCGGCCTCTCCCTGGTACGCCTTCGCACGCTGATCCTGGTCGGCGATCTGCTTGATGCCGGGCAGCAGGGAGTCGAGGGTGTTGTGGCTGACCGCGCTGCACGGTTCCGGGAGCGTGTCGTACTTGCCCGGCTGGGCGACAGCGGTGGCCGAGCCGGCGTTGCCCGGGTTAGCGTCGTCCGTCGTGCCGCCGCCGCTGGAGCCGCTGGTGCAGCCGGCCAGCAGGGCCGCGAGGAGTGCGGCGACGCCGGATACGTACGCCTTCCGCTGCACGGTCAGGCTCCTCTCGCTGGTTAATGGCTTGCCGCGCAGGGGGCACCCCTGCAGACAATGTCTATCGCACGCAACGCCGTGACCGCCGGTCCGCTGTCCTTTTCGTAGACCTTGGCACCTTTTTTTCGATTACCCACTTATGTAGATCTGTGTTGTTTTTCCGGGGGAATGAGGAAGACATGTCGTACGTCGAGATACCGGGCGCGAAGGTCCCGATCCGTATGTGGACCGACCCCGCGTCGGTCGAGGAGGGCGCCCTCCAGCAGCTCCGCAATGTCGCCACCCTGCCCTGGATCAAGGGCCTCGCGGTCATGCCGGACGTCCACTACGGCAAGGGCGCGACGGTCGGCTCGGTGATCGCGATGCGGGGTGCGGTGTGTCCGGCGGCGGTCGGGGTGGACATCGGCTGCGGCATGTCGGCGGTGAAGACGTCCCTGACCGCGAACGACCTGCCGGGGGATCTCTCGCGGCTGCGGTCGAAGATCGAGCAGGCGATTCCGGTGGGCCGCGGAATGCACGACGACCCGGTCGACCCGGGGCGGCTGCACGGTTTCGCGACGGCCGGGTGGGAGGACTTCTGGGGGCGGTTCGACGGAGTGGCCGATTCGGTCAAATTCCGTCACGAGCGGGCCGGAAAGCAGATGGGAACGCTCGGATCCGGGAACCACTTCGTCGAAGTCTGCACGGACACGACCGGTTCCGTATGGCTGATGCTGCACTCCGGTTCCCGGAACATCGGCAAGGAACTCGCCGAGCACCACATCGGCGTGGCCCAGAAGCTCCCGCACAACCAGGGTCTTG
This sequence comes from Streptomyces griseorubiginosus, assembly GCF_017614965.1. Lineage (GTDB taxonomy): Bacteria > Actinomycetota > Actinomycetes > Streptomycetales > Streptomycetaceae > Streptomyces > Streptomyces griseorubiginosus_B. The sequence goes on from NZ_WVUG01000037.1 coordinate 31,463, forward strand.
TCGACCGCGACCTCGCCGTCTTCATCGCGGACACCCCGCAGATGGCGGCCTACCGCAACGACCTGTTCTGGGCGCAGGAGTACGCGAAGTACAACCGCTCGATCATGATGGCGCTCCTGAAGGACGTGGTCCGCAAGGAGTTCAAGAAGGCGAAGCCGACCTTCGAGCCGGAGATCAGCGCCCACCACAACTACGTGGCGGAGGAGCGCTACGACGGGATGGACCTGCTCGTCACCCGCAAGGGCGCGATCCGCGCGGGCTCCGGCGACTACGGCATCATCCCGGGCTCCATGGGCACGGGTTCGTACATCGTGAAGGGTCTCGGCAACGAGAAGGCCTTCAACTCGGCGTCCCACGGCGCAGGTCGGCGCATGAGCCGCAACGCCGCCAAGCGCCGCTTCTCCACCAAGGACCTGGAGGAGCAGACGCGGGGCGTGGAGTGCCGCAAGGACTCCGGCGTGGTCGACGAGATCCCGGGCGCCTACAAGCCGATCGAGCAGGTCATCGATCAGCAGCGGGACCTCGTCGAGGTCGTGGCGAAGCTGAAGCAGGTCGTCTGCGTGAAGGGCTGACTCAGCCCGACAGCCGCTTCTCCAGCAGTGTCACCGCATAGGGGCTGCCCGCGCCGCCCTCCTTGGCTCGCTGTTCGCCGGCCACTTCGTAGCCCGCCGCCTCGTAGTAGGCGCGCAGGGCCGGGTTGGTGGCGAGGCAGTCGAGGCGGGCGTGCGGGCGGCCCTTCGCGGTGATGCGGGATTCGGCGTGGGTGAGGAGGTGGCGGCCCGTGCCGGGTGGGGAGGTGTGGGGAACCGTCATGAGGCGGTGGATGTAGCCCGCGTCGGCGGGGCGGGGGCCCCAGGCGGCCGGGTCGTCCCACCAGAGTTCGTAGGCGCCGGTCAGACGGTCGTCCGCGTACGCCAGCCAGACCTCGCCCTCCCGCATGCGGGTGCGGAAGTGGGTCTCGTCCTTCTCGCCCGGCTTCCACTGGTCGATGCCCCGCGCCAGTTGCCAGAGGGCGGCCGTGTCGCGGAGGCGGACCAGGGCGGGGGCGTCGGCAGGGGTAGCCCTGCGGAAGGTCAGGGGCGGCCAGGTGGTGGGGCGGGGTTCCAGGAGGGACGCGCGGAGGCGGGATGCCAACTCCGTGGCGTCGAGGGACAGTTCCTGGTTCACGTACCTCTCGATCGAGCCGTGACGCGCCTTCATGGCGGCGAGGTAGGTGCGCATGACCGTCGCCGGGGCGCGGCCGAAGCCCAGCCAGGTCGGTGCGTGGCCCTCCCGTGCCGTCCAGGCCGCGAGGATCGCCGGTGCAGCGAGTTCGGTGAGGCTGTAGTCCTCGATGATCGTCTCGTCCGGGACGCCGAGCAACGACAGGACGAATGCCGCCAGTTGGCCCGTGCGGTCCTTGCCGGACGCGCAGTGGAAGACCAGGGGGTCGGAGGACTCCGCCGCGGCCACGACGAGTTCCAGCGCCCGGCGGATCTCCTTCGTGCCGTCCTCCGCCACCTCCATGTACCGCTCCGCCAGGTACGGACCCGGGTCGAGCTCGGGCGGCAACGCCGGCTGGTTGTAGGGGCGGTGCTCGATGCTGAGGTTGTGGTAGCTGAACGACGGGTCGTCCGGCACACGGCCGCGCTTCTCGATCTCCCACGGGTGGCGCAGGTCGACGACCGTGCGGACGCCCAGCGAGAGGAAGCGGGACCAGTCCTCCGTGCCCTGCCGCAACTTGCCCAGCGAGTCGGCCCGGTACAGGCGCCCGGAACGGATCCGGCGCCCGTCGGGGGTCGAATAGCCGCCCAAGTCACGGAAGTTGTGCAGCACGTCGAAGCGCAGATGTCTGTCCACAGGCTGTGACTCTATGCCTACTTGGCGTGCAGCACGGCGTAGATCATCACGAACGCGACGACATGGATGCCGAAGAGGAAGTAGGCGAGGTAGTACCAGACGTACCGTTCGCGCTTCTTCTCCAGGTCGAGGCGCCGCCGTTCACCTTCGTCGGCGGCCATCACAGGTCCCGGTGGACTTTTGTGTTCGACGCCTGGGCGCGCGGGCGCAGGACCAGGAGGTCGACGTTGACGTGGTGGGGGCGGGTGACCGCCCAGCCGATGGTGTCGGCCACGTCCTCGGCGGTCAGCGGCTCGGCCACGCCCTCGTACACCTTGGACGCCTTCTCCGCGTCCCCGCCGAAGCGGGTCAGTGCGAACTCGTCGGTCTTGACCATGCCGGGCGCGATCTCGATGACCCGCACCGGCTGTCCGACGATCTCCAGGCGGAGGGTCTCGGCGAGGACGTGGGCGCCGTGCTTGGCGGCGACATAGCCCGCGCCGCCCTCGTACGTGCCGTGGCCCGCGGTGGAGGAGACCACGACGACCGTCCCGTCGCCGCTCGCGACCAGCTTGGGCAGCAGCGCCTGGGTGACGTTCAGCGTGCCGAGGACGTTCGTCTCGTACATCGTGCGCCAGTCGGCGGGGTCGCCGGTCGCGACCGGGTCGGCGCCGAGGGCTCCGCCGGCGTTGTTGACGAGCACGGCGACCGTCTTGAAGGCCGTCGCGAACTCGTCGACGGCGGCGCGGTCGGTGACGTCGAGCCGGTACGCGGTCGCCTGGTGGCCCGCCTCGTTGAGCTCCTTGGCCAGCGCCTCGATGCGGTCCTCGCGGCGGGCGGTGAGGACGACGCGGTAGCCGGCCTCGGCGAGCCTGCGGGCGGTCGCGGCGCCGATTCCGCTGCTCGCGCCGGTGACGATCGCTATGCGGGACGGGGCCATGAAGGTGCTCCTCGCGGGTTCGGTGTGCGGGTTCGGTGTGCGGGTTCGGTTCGCGGGTTCGGTGTGCGGGTTCGGTTCGCGGGTTTGTCCCGGACAGGATAGGCGTCAGACATCGAGCGCCCCTCGATACGGGGCGGTCAGCCCCCGTTTCTCGGGGCCCACATGATCACTGCCATCCCGGCCAGGCAGATCGCGGCCCCGGTGATGTCCCAGCGGTCCGGCCGGTACCCGTCCGCGACCACCCCCCACAGGATCGAGCCCGCGACGAAGATGCCGCCGTAGGCCGCCAGAATGCGGCCGAAGTGCGCGTCGGGCTGGAACGTGGCCACGAAGCCGTACGCGCCGAGCGCGAGGACGCCGCCGGCCATCCACAGCCAGCCGCGGTGTTCGCGGACGCCCTGCCAGATCAGCCAGGCGCCGCCGATCTCGAACAGGGCGGCGAGGACGAACAGGGCGGCGGATCGGGCGATGAGCATGGCAGCAGCCTGTCACGCGCGCTGTCACCTGATGGAGGGCGCCTGCGGTGCGCCCGCGCGCGGGATACATCCGTACGTCCACGGCGCCGGAGTGAGGAGTGGGGCATGCGGAGGGTTCTTGCGGGGGCGGCGGCGGTGCTGGCCGCGGTCTGCGGGGCGGTGGGTCCCGCGCGGGCCGTCGGGGGCGGTCCGGAGGCCGACCTCGCCTACCACGGTGCCGCCTCGCTGGCCGACGGGCGGGTGAAGGTGCGGTTCACGCCCGGCAACTTCGGGCCGTCCGCCGTACCGGACGCGACGGTACGGCTGCGCTGGTCGCGGGCGCTGACGGACGCGCAGACGCTGCCGGCGGGGTGCGCGCGGTCGGAGCCGCGGGCGGTGCTGTGCCGGGTGGGGGCGCTGGCGGCGGACGCGGTGGGCGAGCGGATCGGGCTACGGGTACGGCTGCTGGGCGCGCCGTCGGAGGTGCTGCTGCAGATCGACACGGTGTGGAGCGGCGGCACGGTGGACCGGAACCGGCAGAACGACCGGCAACGGGTGCTCGTCCTGGCCACGGGCGACGACTACTACTTCTGAGCGGCGGCTGCCGCGGCTTCCGGGGCCGCTGGACCTCTGCGTCGTACGATTTCTGCACGGTGCAGAAGTGAGGGAGCCGGGCATGGCGGGTAGCGCACGGGAGCGGCTGCTTCAGGAGCTGTCCACGGTCTCGCGCCGCTACATGGCCTCGTACGCCCTGTTCAACCAGGCCGTCGCGGACCGCATCGGGCTGCATCCGACGGATCTGCAGTGCCTGAACCTGCTCACGCTGGAGGGCGCGCCGGTCACCACGGGCCGGATCGCCGAGCTGACGGGCCTGACGACCGGGTCGGCGACGCGGCTGGTGGACCGGCTGGAGAAGGCCGGGTACGTCGTACGGCGGCGGGACGCGGCCGACCGCCGCAAGGTGCTCGTGCTGACGGTGCCGGAGAAGATCGCCGAGTTCGGCCGGATGTGGGAGCGGCTGAGCGGCGGCTGGTCGACCCTCTTCGACGACCTGGACGACGCCCAACTCGCCGTGATCGTCGGCCATATGAGGCGGACGGTCGATTTCAGCGCCCGGCAGATCACCCGGCTGCGGACCGGGGACGCCCAGGCGTTCTGACCTCGTTCTGACCTCGGCGCCGGTTCGGTCCCGGCTCAGCCCACCCCGCCGCCCTGTGCCGCGTACGCCGTCGGCGGCACTCCCACCGTCGCCGTGAAGTCCCGTACCAGATGGGCCTGGTCGGCGTAGCCGAGGTCGGCGGCGAGGGTGGCCCAGTCGAGCTTGTCGGAGGACTCGGCGCGCTCCAGGGCCTCGTGGATGCGGTAGCGCAGGATGACCCACTTCGGCCCCACGCCGACGTGTGCGGCGAACAGGCGCTGGAGGAGTCGTACGGACATGCCCTCCGTGCGGGCCAGTTCGGTGACCCGGCGGATGGAGCGGTCGGTGCGGGCGCGTTCGACCAGGGCCGCGGCGAGCTCGGCCTGGGGATCGGGCCGTGGATCCCGGGCGAGGAGGAAGGCGTCGAGGGCGGCGACGCGGGCCGTCTCGTCGTCGGGGGCGAGGACGGCGGCGAGATCGGCGTCCGGGAGGACCTCGGGGGAGCGGACCCGGCGGCCCGTCCACGCGCTCACCGGCCGGTCCGGCGCGAAGGCGCGGAAGCGGCCCGGCCGGAACTTGATGCCGCACACCCGGCCCCGCCCCTCCAGCTTCTGGGTGAAGAGGCCGTGCTGGACGCCGGCGATCTCCACGAAGGGCTCCTGGCCCTCGAAGTGCTGGAAGACGACGTGCACGGCGGGATGCGGGACCACGTGGGACACGTAGGGCTCGGGGAGGTCCCAGTCGATCAGCCAGTAGTACTCGACGTACGCGCGCAGCGGCTCGGCGGCGTCGGGGCGGCGGAAGTCCACGCGGGCGAGGAAGTCCGCGGCGCCGACGATACCTCGGGTGTCACGGCGTGCGGCGGCCATGTCGGGATCGTAGGACGAGCCACTGACAGTCCGCGGAATACGGGGGACTCGGGCGTCGTTGGAAGGGTATAGTTGAACCGTCAACAACTTGGAGGTCGAGCGACCATGCAGTTCGGGATCTTCAGCGTCGGCGATGTGACGCCGGACCCCACCACGGGGCGTACGCCGACCGAGCGTGAGCGCATCAAGGCCATGGTCGCCATCGCCCTGAAGGCCGAGGAGGTCGGCCTGGACGTCTTCGCGACCGGCGAGCACCACAACCCGCCGTTCGTGCCCTCGTCCCCGACGACGATGCTCGGGTACGTCGCCGCGCAGACGGAGAGGCTGATCCTCTCCACCTCCACGACCCTCATCACCACGAACGACCCGGTGAAGATCGCCGAGGACTTCGCGATGCTCCAGCACCTTGCCGACGGCCGGGTGGACCTGATGATGGGACGCGGCAACACCGGGCCGGTCTACCCCTGGTTCGGACAGGACATCCGCCAGGGCATCAACCTCGCGATAGAGAACTACGCGCTGCTGCGCCGCCTGTGGCGCGAGGACGTCGTGGACTGGGAGGGGAAGTTCCGGACGCCGTTGCAGGGCTTCACCTCGACGCCCCGCCCGCTGGACGGTGTCCCGCCGTTCGTCTGGCACGGCTCGATCCGCTCGCCGGAGATCGCCGAGCAGGCCGCGTACTACGGCGACGGGTTCTTCCACAACAACATCTTCTGGCCGGCCGACCACACCAAGCGCATGGTCGAGCTGTACCGGACCCGGTACGCGCACTACGGGCACGGGACGCCGGAGCAGGCGATCGTGGGCCTCGGCGGCCAGGTCTTCATGCGGAAGAACTCGCAGGACGCGGTGCGCGAGTTCCGTCCGTACTTCGACAACGCGCCGGTGTACGGCCACGGGCCCTCGCTCGAGGACTTCACCGACCAGACCCCGCTGACCGTCGGCTCCCCGCAGGAGGTCATTGAGAAGACGCTCTCCTTCCGGGAGTACGCCGGTGACTACCAGCGCCAGCTGTTCCTGGTGGACCACGCCGGGCTGCCGCTGAAGACCGTGCTGGAGCAGCTCGACATGCTGGGCGAGGAGGTCGTGCCGGTGCTGCGCAAGGAGTTCGCGGCGGGCCGCCCGGCGGACGTGCCGGAGGCACCGACCCACGCGTCGCTGCTCGCCGACGCGCAGAAGCACGCTGCCGATGAGGAGGTCGTCGCATGAAGCTCGTCGTCGTCTCGGCGGGGCTGAGCGTCCCGTCGTCCACGCGGTTGCTGGCCGACCGGCTGGCCGCGGCGGTGGGCCGGCAGGCGCCGGTCGAGGTCGAGGTGGTCGAGCTGCGCGACCTCGCCGTGGAGATCGCGCACAACTTCACCAACGGCTTCCCGGGCCGCGCCCTGGCCGCCGCGCAGGACGCGGTGACCTCGGCGGACGGACTGGTCGTCGTCACGCCGGTGTTCTCGGCCTCCTACAGCGGCCTGTTCAAGTCGTTCTTCGACGTCCTCGACAAGGACGCGCTGGACGGCAAGCCGGTCCTGATCGCGGCGACGGGCGGCTCGGCCCGCCACTCGCTGGTCCTGGAACACGCTCTGCGTCCGCTGTTCGCGTATCTGCGGGCGGTGGTCGTGCCCACCGGGGTCTACGCGGCCTCGGAGGACTGGGGCGCGGAGGGCCTGGAGGGGCGGATCGAACGGGCGGCGGGGGAGCTGGCCGCGCTGATGACGGGGCTGTCGGGGCGCTCGGAGCGTTCGGAGATCTCTGAGATCTCGGGGCTCTCGGGTCCGAGGCGGGCCAAGGACGACCTGCAGGTCGTGCCGTTCGCGCAGCAGCTGGCGGCGCTGTCCCCCAACGGTTCGTCCGGCGTGTGAGCGGCACCTCCCGCCGTCGGTGAGAAGACGGTAGGCGTATGTCTCCGGTTGCCTGTGTGACGGTGAGAGGCCGGTAAAAAGGCTGATCGTCGGTCCGCTCACTTCGGCCGAACAGCCACCGGCCTTGGCAGACTGGGTGCGTGCCCCAAACTGTGCTGCTCGCCGAAGACGACCGCGCCATCCGCCATGCGCTGGAGCGCGCCCTGAGCCTGGAGGGCTACCAGGTCACCGCGGTCGCCGACGGCGTAGAGGCACTGGCGCAGGCCCACAAGACCCCGCCCGACGTGCTCGTCCTCGACGTGATGATGCCCGGCATCGACGGGCTCCAGGTCTGCCGGGTCCTGCGCGCCGAGGGCGACCGCACCCCCATCCTCATGCTCACCGCGCTCGTCGAGACCGCGGACCGCATCGCCGGTCTGGACGCCGGCGCCGACGACTACGTGGTGAAGCCCTTCGACGTCGAGGAGGTCTTCGCCCGGCTGCGGGCCCTGCTGCGGCGCAGCAGCCAGGACAACGGCGCCGCGCCCGACGTACCGGCGAAGGAGGCCAAGGGGACGAAGGACGCCGTCCCGTCCTCCCACCGGCAGATCGAGGCCGCCGGCCTGCGCATGGACATCCAGGCCCGGCGCGCCTGGCGCGGGGAGCGCGAGCTGGAGCTGACCCGTACCGAGTTCGAGCTGCTGGAACTGCTGGTGCGCAACGCCGGCATCGTGCTCGACCACTCCACGATCTACGACCGGATCTGGGGCTACGACTTCGGTCCCGGCTCCAAGAACCTCGCCGTGTACGTCGGCTACCTGCGCCGCAAGCTCGACGAGCCCGGCGCGCCAGCGCTGATCCACACGGTCCGTGGCGTGGGTTACGTGCTCCGGGAGGACTGAGTGGGCCGGCTCAGGCGGCTGCTGGCCAGACGGCGGCCCGGGCTGGTCTCCCTGCGCACCACGTTCGCGGTGTCGTTCGCGACGGTCACCGCCTGTGTGACCGTGCTGGTCGGCGTGCTGTCGTACAGCGCGGCGGCGCGGCTGGTGCGGGTGGACCAGGAGTCGGTGTTCGACCAGGTCGTGCAGGATCTGCGGGACGAGGTGCGCCAGCACCGGATGACCCCGGACGACTTCTCCTCGTCGGCGCCGGGCCACGACATCGTGCGGCCGGCCCGGACGGACGTCCAGGTGCTGGGGCCGGACGGCAAGGTCGTCGACTCCGGGAGCCCCGGGCTGCCGGTGACGGCCGCGGACCGGGCGATCGCCGTGACGCGCACGGCCGCGAGGATGGTCGAGCACAAGGACGTCGGCGTCGACGCGGACGTCTACCGCATCGCGACCGTGTCGCTCGGCGACGGGCGGGGTGCCGTGCAGGTGGCGCAGGAGTTCAGCGACACCGAGGATCTGCTGCGGGCGCTGCAGCAGCGCACGCTGATCCTGATGGCCGCCGTCGTGACCGCCGCCGGTCTGTTCGGCTGGTGGCTGGCCCGGCGCATCACCCGCCGGCTGATCATCCTGACCTCGGCCGCCGAGGACGTGGCCCGCACCCGCCGGCTCGGCATCGAGGTGCCGGTCACCGGGTACGACGAGGTGGGCCGCCTCGGCCGCGCCTTCGACCGGATGCTCGGCCGGCTCGCCCAGTCGGAGGAGGACCAGCGGCGCCTGGTCCAGGACGCGGGCCACGAACTGCGCACCCCGCTCACCTCCCTGCGCACGAACATCTCCCTGCTGCGCCGCATCGACGAACTGCCGCCCTCGACCAGGGAGGAACTGGTCGCCGACCTCGGCCAGGAGGCACGCGAACTGACCGATCTCGTCAACGAGTTGGTCGATCTCGCCGCCGGGCAGTCCGACACGGAGCCGCCGCAGCGGGTGGACCTCGTCGACATCGCCGAGGACGTCGCCGGGGTCGCCCGGCGCCGTACCGGACGGGAGGTCACGGTCCGCTCGAGCGGCGACACGACGACGGACGGGCGGCTCGGGATGCTGACCCGGGCGCTGTCCAACCTCGTGGAGAACGCGGCGAAGTTCGACCGCGACGGCACCGGTCCCATCGAGATCGCCGTCTCCGGGCCCGCCCGGCCCGGCACGGTCCGCGTCGAGGTCCTCGACCGGGGCCCCGGCATCGCCGACTGCGACCTCGTCCGCGTCTTCGACCGCTTCTACCGCGCCGCCGACGCCCGCTCCCTCCCCGGCTCCGGCCTCGGCCTCTCCATCGTGCGCGAGGTGGCCATGGCCCACGGCGGCGCCCCCTTCGCCTTCCAGCGCGAGGGGGGCGGGGCGGTCATCGGCTTCACGGTGGGGGGAGTACCGGCGAGCACGGTCCGCGAGACGGGCTGACCGAGGCCCCGGCCCGTCAGGGGCACCGCCCCCACCCGGTGTCGCTGAGCCGGGCGGGGGCGGTCCGTGACGTCAGGGCCTGGTCCCCCGGGCGGGCTCCTGACGCGGGAGGGCCAGCAGCCCGAAGGCCGCCAGCGTCACGGCGATGGAGACGGCGACGACGACCCGCGCCCAGTGCGGGGCCTCGTCGTCGAAGAAGGCGACGAACCCCATCACGGCCGACACGAACCGGGAGCCCAGGACAGTGTTCAGGCCCGGTTCGCTGCCGCGCAGGGCGGGGAGCGTCGCGGCGAGGGTGAGCAGGCCGAGGATCGTGCCGGGCAGCACGATGAAGACGGGCGGCCCGTCGGAGGACAGCAGTCCGGCCGTGCCGGCGACGTCGAGCAGACCGAGCAGTGCGCAGAGGGCCAGGGCGACGGTGTGGGCGGCCGGGTTCCTGACGAGAGTGCCGTTCACGGCGGTCGTGGTGGTCATCGGGTGCCTCCCGGGTAGGGGTTGGGGTAGTACGGGTGTCGGAAGAAGCGGCGAGCCGGTCGGAGCCGGGTCCGTCAGGAGTGGGGCGGGTCGGAAGTGGCCGTGGCTTCCGCGACGACCTCCACCAGGGCGCAGAAGTCCGCCGTCATCCCGGCCCGCGCCGCCTCCTGCGAGCGGCTCTCGACGAACCTCTTGAACTCCCCGGCGGACTCCTCGTCGGCGAAGACGACCGCGGTGTGGGACTTGCCCGTCTCCGCGTCCCGCATCCAGTAACCGGTCACGAAACCCCGCCGGGACCTGGTCAGCGGCACGATCCGGTCCTTGAACGCGCGCCGCTGCTCCTCCTCCCGGCCCTCGTCCGTGCTCCAGACGCCCACGACCGCGTACATGACGCTCGCCTCCTCACGTCTCTGGCCATTGACGCTAGGGGGACGGCGGCAACCGGCCATCCGGGAAACCACTCACGGCACCACTCAGCCGCGGCGTGCGTACCAGGCCGCGATGCGGGCCCGGGAGTCGAAGCCGAGCTTGGTGAGGATGTGGGTGACGTGGTTCTCGGCGGTGCGCTCCGACAGCCGCAGCCGCCGGGCGATCTGCCGGTTGCTGAGCCCCTCGGCGACCAGCGCGGCCACCTCCTCCTCGCGCGCGGTCAGAACGCCCCTGCGGGTGCCGGCCTCGACGGCGGCGATCTCCCCCTCCAGCGGCCGCAGCTCCAGCCGCCGCGCGATCTGTGACGCGGCCGCGAGATGCTCCTCCGCGCCCGCCGGATCGGCCGGGCGGCGGGCCAGCAGCAGCCGAGCGGTCTCCATCCGGACGCGGGCCTCGTACGGCGGTGAGCCGGTCGCCCGGCAGGAGGCCAGCGCGGCCCGCAGATGGCGTTCGGCGGCCGGCCAGTCCGCCAGGAAGGTCGCGAGCATGCCGAGGTAGAGAGTGACCGGACCGCCGGAGGGATTGTGCGCGCCGGCGGTGACCTGCCGGTCGGCGTACGGCAGGAGGTCCTCGTACAGCGTCACGGCTGCCTCCCGGTCCCCGAAGGTCACCGCGAGGCGGGCGTTGGTCGTCCCGGCGACGATCCACTCCGGCGCACCGCGCGGAAGGTCCCGTACATAGGGGGCGATCGCCCGCCACATCTCCGCCGCCTCCGCGGTCCGCCCCGCGCCCACCAGGACGTCGACGAGCCACCCCCGGGCGAAGAACGGCCCCCGGGCGACGAACTCCCGCACCCCCGTCTCGACCTCGTCGAAGCCCTCCCCGGTCTGCGTCGCCAGGTGCGAACGGAACACCAGGTCCAGGAACCCGGCGCCCTCGTGGCCTCCGCGTTCGCCGATCTCCAGCGCCCGGTCGGCGAGTTCGCGGGCGGTGTCGTGCCGTCCCTCGTGCAACGCCAGACAGGCCCGCACCCGCAGCAGCCGCCACTGCCAGAGCGGTTCGCGCATACGGGAGACGAGGTCGGCGAACGCGGTCAGTTCGCGGTCCAGCTGGACCCGGCGGCCCAGCTCCCAGAAGGCGTCCAGCCGCCAGACGTGCCCCCACGCCGTGGGCTCCGCGCGGCCGGTGTCCCGGCCCAGCCGCAGGGCGCGCTCGCCGATCGACAGCCGCTCCAGCACGTGCCGGCCGTCCACCAGGGCCGTGCCGCGTGCCTGGAGTGCGAGGAACAGGGCGTCGGGGTCACCGCACGCCTCGGCGGCGGCCAACGCACGCCGGCTCGTCTCGACGGTCTCCGTCCCGGCGAACGGATCGCTGGTACAGGCGAATTGGGCGAGCACCCGGGCCTCGCGCACGGGGTCGTCCACCTCTCGGAGCATCTCCAGCGCCGACGCGCACAGGGCGTGCAGCTCGGTGGTGAGCGGGGAGTTGGTGATGCCCCGCACGACGGTGGCCGCGTCCGCGACGATCTCCGCGTCACCGGCAGCCCGCCCCAGTTCGGCGGCCTCGCGGCAGCACCGTCCCGCCTCCTCGATGGCCCCGGAGCGAAACGCGGCGCGCGCCAGCTCCAGCGCCAGCCCGGCCCGCAACTGCGCACCGCCCGGCACCAGCGGCAGCAGCCTCAGCGCCTCCCGGTACTGGAACGCCGCGTGCTCGTACGCCAGTTGGTCCCAGGCTCGCCGTCCGGCCGCGCGGGTCGCCGCCAGCGCCTCCTCGGCGCCGGTCAGCGGCGCGGCCTGCCGGAGGTGATGCGCGAACGCCTCCAGCGGCCCCGTGTCCGCGAGCGCCCGGGCGGCCCGGGCGTGCAGGGTGCGACGGGTGGGGGTGGGGAGTTCGGCGAGGAGGACCTCCTGGGTGAGGACGTGGCAGAAGCGGACGGTGTGCGGGGCGGGGGCGGTGACGAGGTCGACGGAAAGCGCCTCGTCGAGCAGGTCCTCGAGGGGCGCGGAGCCGGTGTCGTCGACGACGGAGGCGAGCAGCGGGACGGTGAACTCCCGTCCCAGTACGGCGGCTTGACGCATGACCCGACGACAGGCAGGAGTCAGCCGATCGAGCCGGCCGCCCACAGCCTCCCGCACGGTACGCGGCAGCCGGCCGTCCACCGGCCGTCCTGTCTCCACCAGCCGCAGCATCTCCAGAACGAACAGTGGATTGCCCTCGCACCGCTCCCGCACGACCTGGAGGAGCCCGGCGTCGGGCGCCCGTCCCAGCGCCCGCCCGGCCAGCTCCGCGACCTCGTCCGGGGTCAGTGCGCCGAGCGTGATCGTGCCGGCCGCGCGTCCCCGGCCCAGAGCCCGCAGTACGGCGCCCGCCTCGCCGTACGCGAAGGCCTCCTGCCCCCGGTACAGCCCGATCAGCAGCACCCGGTCGTCGGTCACGGCGGAGGCGGCCCACTGCAGCAGCCGCAGCGACGGCTCGTCGGCCCAGTGCAGGTCGTCGAGGACCACGAGCAGCCCGTGCCCGCCACCGGAGCGGCGCAACTCCTCGACCACGCCGTCGAAGACCTGGAACCGGTTCTCCGAACCGCCCCCGCGTCCCGCGATGGCGTCCGCCGGGCGCCCGACACCCCGCAAGATCTGCACCCACGGCCAGTACGGCGCCGTGCCCCCACCCTCCAGACAGGCGCCCCAGGCCACGCGCATCCCGGCCCGCCGTGCCCGCCCGCTCAACGCGTGCGCCAGCGCCGTCTTCCCGGCCCCGGCGTCCCCCTCGACC
>NZ_WVUG01000380.1 GCF_017614965.1 Streptomyces griseorubiginosus
CCCCCGGTTCCGTCCCGGCCCCATGCCCCACGACCGGCCGCCCCTCACTGCTGCCGTGAAGGCGCGGCGGCGCGGTCGTGGCCGCTGTCGTGTCGGCCCTGGCCCTCGTCCACGGGCACGAGCGCGGCCGGTTCCTCGCTGCTCGTGAGGAACCGGCCGTCACGCCGCGTGCGCGCCCTTCTCAGGCCGCGGTCCTCCCGTAACGGGCGAGGACGGCGGGGCCGGCCCGTTCCACCGACAGGCACTCCAGGTGGACGGGTGAGGTGTCGGCCGGGAAGAGCCGGCCGCCGGTGCCCACGAGCGTGGGGAGGGTGACGAGCCGGTACTCGTCGACCAGGTCCTCGGCCATCAGCGCGCGGGCGATGCCGAGACTGCCCATGACGACCACGTCCCGCCGCTCCCGCTTGACGGTGTCCACCAGGTCGCCGTCCAGGAGACGGGAGTTGGACCAGGCGGAGACGTCGGTGAGGGTGCGCGAAGCGACCAGCTTCGACGCGGCGTTCATCCGCAGCGCGAAGGGGGTGTCGCGCTCCGGCCACAGCCGCGAGAACTGCTCCCATGTGGTCCGTCCCAGCAGCAGGACCCCCTCGTCCAGGCTGGCCCCCAGTTGGAACCTGTCCCCGGCGACCACCTCCGGGCCGTGTCCGAACAGCCAGCCGCCGCCCGGTGTCCCCTCGGAGCCGTCCGGGTCGGTGACGATCCCGTCCAGGGTGGTGTACGCGATGACGATGACGCTCATGTCCGATGTCCTCTCGATCGGTGTCACCGGTACGTACCGGTGACACCGGCCGGATTCATCGCCCGCCGGGAAACCCGTCGGAGAAAATCTCCCGGGGCAGGTCGAAGGCATCGAGGGCCCGCGGATCGGCGAACACCACGTTGCGGGCGACCAGACCGCTGGTCACCGTGAACACCTGCAGCGAATGCAGCCGGTGCGGTTCGCCCTCCGCCCCGGGCGCGTAGGCGGCGAGTGCCGGCTGTCCGTTCGCGGTGAGCGGCCGGCTGAGCCAGTCCGTGCCGCGCATCGCGAACACCCGCTCCATGAAGAGGCCGTACTCCCCGCTGCCGCGGTACCACAGCGGCACCGGCGGCATCTCCAGGATCGCGTCGTGCGTCAGCAGCCGGACCAGCCCGGGCACGTCCCCCGCCTCGAACGCCCGCGCGTACCGCCCCACGGCCTCCCGCGCCCCGGCGTCGTCCGGCTCGGTCACCTCGCCGGGATCGCCCACGCCCGCCAGCGCGACCCGGGCCCGCTGCAGCGCGCTGTTCACGGCGGCGACCGTAGTCTGAAGCTGCTCGGCCACCTCGGCGGCACTGAACTCCAGCACCTCCCGCAGCACCAGTACGGCCCGTTGCCGGGCCGGCAGCACCTGCATGGCCGCCACCAACGCCAGCCGCAGATCGGCCCGCGCCTCGACGTCGTAGCGGCTGTCGGGGAACGGCTGCAGCCAGGGGATGTCGAAGGCCGGGGTCAGCGGGGCGCCCGGATCGTCGCTCGGCGCGCCAAGCCCCGAGGGCAACGGGCGTCGCGCCCGCCCCTCCAGCGCGGTCAGACAGACGTTGGTCGCGATCCGGTACAGCCAGGTCCGCACCGAGGCGCGGCCGGCGTCGTACCGGTCACGGGCCTTCCAGGCCCGCAGCAGGGTCTCCTGCACCAGGTCCTCGGCCTCGTGGAACGAGCCCACCATCCGATAACAGTACGCCACCAACTCGCCCCGGTACGGCTCAAGGTCCATGGGGTCATCATGGACCCATGAGTGGACTCCCCACCGAACGGTCCGTCCGCAGCACCCCCGAAGGCCTCCTCTGGGAGCCGAGCGAGCGCCGGGTACGAGGCCGCAAGGGCGACGTCACCGTCGTCGACAGCCGGCACCCCGTCCTCGTCTGGGAACCGTCGCTGCCCGTACCGCAGTACGCCTTCCCGCGCGGCGACGTATGCGAGGACCTCCTGCGTCCCGCGAAACGCCCGCGAACCGGGTCCCACACCGGATCGACGGTCTTCTACGACCTGGAGATCGACGGCGAGCTGCTGGAGAACGCCGCCTGGACCTTCCCCTCCGCCGACCTCGCCGAGTACATCGCCTTCGAGTGGTTCCGGCGCAGCGACAGGGGCCTCGACCACTGGTACGAGGAAGAGGAAGAGATCTTCGTCCACCCCCGGGACCCGCACAAACGCGTCGACGCCCTCGTCAGCGGCCGCCATGTCCGGGTCGCGGTCGACGGCACGCTCGTCGCCGACACCCACCGGCCCGTGCTGCTCTTCGAGACCGGCCTGCCGACCCGCTACTACATCCCGCGCGAGGACGTCCGCATGGACCTGCTCACCCCCACCGACCATCACACCGGCTGCCCCTACAAGGGCACCGCCGAGTACTGGTCGACGCCCGGCGGGGCGAACCTCGTGTGGAGCTACCCGGACCCGCTGCCGGCCGTCGGCGCGATCAGGGGACTGCTGGCCTTCTTCAACGAGGCGGTCGACATCACCGTGGACGGGGAGCGGCTTCAGCGCCCCGTCACACCGTTCAGCGCGCTGTTCACACCGAGCAGCCCACGTGGGCCAGCGCCTGCCTGAGCAGCACCCCGTGCCCGCCCGGCATCTCGCTCTGCACCGCCTCCGACACGGCCTCCTGCGGGCTGAACCAGACCAGGTCCAGCGCGTCCTGCCGGGGCCGGCAGTCACCCGTCACCGGGACCACGTAGGCCAGCGACACCGCGTGCTGGCGCGGGTCGTGGTACGGCGTGACGCCCTGGGTCGGGAAGTACTCGGCGACCGTGAAGGGCTGCAGCGAGGCCGGGATCCGGGGCAGCGCCACCGGGCCGAGGTCCTTCTCCAGGTGGCGCAGCAGCGCGTCCCGGACGCGCTCGTGGTGCAGCACCCGGCCGGAGACCAGGGTCCGGCTGACCGTCCCGTCCGGCCCGATGCGCAGCAGCAGGCCGACGCTGGTGACTTCGCCGCTGTCGTCGACGCGCACGGGCACGGCCTCGACGTACAGGATCGGCATCCTGGCACGCGCCATCTCCAGCTCGTCGGGAGAGAGCCAGCCGGGCGTGGTATCGGTCATGTCAGACATTGCTTGATCATACTTTCAGGAGGCGCCGGGCAGGCGGTATACCCGGCGTGCGTTGTGTGCTCCCGCCCACTCCGCCAGGCGCAGCGCGCCCGGCAGGTCCAGTTCGTCGTCGTCCACCCGCTCCTGGAGCAGACCGGCCAGCGCCCGGCGGAAGGACAGCGCGCCCAGACAGTGGAACTCGGCCACACCGTACGCGTCCGAGCTGTACAGGAGTTTGCGGAAGGGCGTGATCTCGAGGGCCTCTTCCAGCACGGCACGTGCCCGCGCCGGACCGACGTGGTGCAGGGCGAGGCCCACGTCCAGATACACCTGCTCGAAGACCGCGGCCAGATGGGCGGCCTGGCGCTGGTAGGGCCAGCAGTGCAGCAGCATCACCGGGATGGTGCCGGCGGTCAGGTGCAGCCAGTCGGTGAGGTGGGCGGGGTCCGAGCGGTGCAGCCGGATGTCGTTGTCGCCGAGTCCTACGTGGAGTTGGAGCGGCAGGCCCAGGTCGACCGCCGTCCACAGCAGATGCCGTACGAGCACCGGGTCCGCCAGCCGTCCGGAACCGCTCGCGAGCAGGCGCCGGGCCGCCTCGGTGACCTCCGTGTCGGAGGGGCGCGCCGGGTCCAGGTCGAAGCCGGTGCGGTAGGCGGCCACCGACTTCACGCCGACGACACCCGGCCGCCGTACCGCCTCCAGCGCTGCCACCCGGAAGCGGTCCGCGTACTCGCCGGGCTCGACCCCCTGTGCCGCCACCTCCTCGGCGACGCTCTCCAGCCGCACGATCTCGTACGCCGTCCCGCCCACGGGCTCCACCAGTTCGGCGGGTGTGGTCAGACGCTCCGGGGCGTACCCGGTGTCCACACAGAACACCTCGGTCCCCGCGGCGGCGAGGAAGCGGCGGTGCACCTCGCCGGGGCCCAGCTCGGCGCGCCGGGCGAGGTAGGCGTCGGGCTGCGCGTGGCGCGGGAGGTCCAGCAGGGGAGCGCAGTGGCGGCGGATCGCGACGCCCACCGGGCTGTCGAAGGTGGAGATCCCGGGCCAGGCCCCGCCCTCGGTGATCAGCGTCTCGAAGGCCCGCCGGTCCAGGTCGCCGGTGACCACGCCGTGGCAGTGGTGGTCCACCAACGGCAGGGCGTCGAGCGCTTCCTGGACGGGACCGGAGGGCATCTCAGTACTTCCAGCGGTAGGCGGCCGCCACTTGTTCGTCGTCGTACCCCTCGACCGCTGCGATCTCCCCCTGGCGTACGGCGATCACGGCGTCCGCGAGGACCGGCCCGAGCGCGGCCCGCAGCCGTTCGTCCTTGCGGAACTCCTCCACGGCCTCCGGCAGCGAGGCCGGCAGCCGGCGCACACCCCGGGCCGCCGCCTCGGCCTCACCGAGGTGGGCCGGGTCGCCGGTGATCTCCTCGGGGAGGGGCGTGGGCGAGGTCAGCCCGTCCAGGCCGGCCGCAATCACGCAGGTCAGGGCGAGGTAGGGGTTGGCGGCCAGGTCGACCGGCTTGACCTCCAGGTTGGCGGTCCGCTCGCGCCGGCCCGCGGTGCCGGTGACGATCCGCACCGCGGCCTCGCGGGTCTCGCGGCCCCAGGCGGTGAACACCCCCGCCCACTGGGAGGGTTTGAGGCGCAGATAGCTGGCCGGGCTCGGCGCGGTGACGGCGGTGAGCGCGGGGAGGTGGGCGAGGACGCCCGCCGCGAAGGACTCGGCCTCGGCGGTCATTCCGTGCCGGCCCTGACCGCCGGAGTGCAGGTTGACGCCGTCGCGCCAGGCGGAGAGATGGATGTGGCCGCCGTTGCCGACGCCCTGCGCGAAGACCGCCGGGGCGAACGACACCACGAGGCCGTGGCGCCCGGCGACCGCCCGGATCGTCTGCCGCACCAGCACGCTGCGGTCGGCGGCGGCCACCGGGTCGAGCGCGCCCACCGAGATCTCGAACTGCCCGGCCGCGTACTCGGGATGGAGCTGTTCGACCTCCACGTCCTGCGCCGCCAGCGCGGCCAGCAGATCGGCGCCGTAGTCGCTCAACTCGACCTGCCGGGCCGCCCCGTAGGCCGGTCCGTGCAGCGCCGGCACGAAGTCCCCGGTGGCGGACGGGCCTTGGCCGACGGCCCACTCGATCTCGATGCCCGCCTCGAAGGACAGCCCGTGCCGTTCGGCGGCCTCGGTGACCAGCCGGCGCAGGACCGTGCGCGAGCACCCCGGATGCGGCTCGCCCTCCTGCGTGATCCGGTCGACCGGCGCCCACGCCCATCCGGGCTGCCCGGCCAGGACGACGAGGTGGTCGAGGTCGGGGTAGAGGCGCAGATCGCCGTCGGGGGAGCCGAGGACGTCCGTGGTGACGATGGAGTCGTTCGCCAGGAAGGTGTCGAACACCGGTGACATGCCGACGCCCCAGGCCGCGGCGGAGGCGAGCTTCGCCGTGGGGATCGTCTTCACCCGGCCGATGCCGGCGGTGTCGACGTAGGACAGCACGACGCCGTGCACGCCCTGCCCGGACAGTTCACCGCTCAGGGCCCTGGCCCGGTCGACGTCGCCGGGGCGGCCGCCGGGGACGGGATCGGCGAGGGTGGGCATACGTCCTCCACGGTCGAGACGTCCGTCAGGGTTTCACGGCCACCGCGCCGTACTGCGGGACCGCGGCCGGGGAGTCCGCATCGGCGCGCCACCGGGAGCACGACACCAGGCCCGGCTCCAGCAGTTCGAGTCCCTCGAAGAAGGCGGCGATGTCGGTGCCGCTGCGGGCGGTGATGGGCGGGGTGGCGTTCTCGTTCCAGAACTTCATCGCCGCGATCTGCCCCTCGCCGCCGAGTTCCTCGTCGGTGGTCGGGTGGGTGAGGGCCAGACAGCTGCCGGCGGGGACCGCGGCCATGATCTGCCGGGCGATCTCCCGCGCCTTCTCCGCGTCCAGCACGAAGTTGAGGATGCCGAGCATCATCACCCCGACGGGCTTGGTGAAGTCCAGGGTGGCGGAGGCGCGTTCGACGATGGCGGCCGGGTCGTGGACGTCGGCCTCGATGTAGTCGGTGACGCCCTCGTGGGTGCCGGTCAGCAGGGTGCGGGCGTGCGCGAGCACGATGGGATCGTTGTCGACGTAGACGATCCGCGCGTCCGGCGCGATGCGCTGGGCGATCTGGTGGGTGTTGTCCGCGGTCGGCAGTCCGGTGCCGATGTCCAGGAACTGCCGTACCCCGCGCTCCTCCGCGAGGAACCGCACCGCCCGGCCCAGGAACCAGCGGTCCGCCCGGGCTATCTCCCGGATGACCGGGAACATCCCGGCGACCTGCTCGCCGACCTGCCGGTCGACCTCGTAGTTGTCCTTGCCGCCGATCCAGTAGTTCCACACCCGCGCGTTGTGCGCCACACCGGTGTTCAGCCTGGCCGACCCGCCCGAAGGGGTGTGGCTCTCACTCACGACTCAGCTCCTCATCGCACCGCCTGCGGCTGTCGCCGCCATTGTGCCGCCCGGTGATCACACTGTCCCGGGAATCGGCTGACCAGGCGTGCGGAATCGGCCAGTCGCCGTCCGTCAGCGGGTGCGGCCGGGGCCGGGGGCGGGCGTCTTGCCCGCCTGGACCTGCTTGAGCCGCTGGGCGCCCTCCCGCACGGCCAGTTCGAGGGAGTCGTGCGCGCCGCCGGCCAGACCGCCGGCGGTGACGGTGATCGCGTCGTTGCCCACGCGGACGGCGGCCACGTCCAGGGTGAGGGTGGCGGGTTCGCCGTTCGTGGTGCCCTGCACCGTCACGTGCAGGCCCTGCCGGGCGTCGCCCTGGGTGGGGACCGAGGCGGTGGTCACCTGGACCGTCCGCTTGCCGCCCTTGGCGTCGGTCGCGGTGAACTGGTCGCACTTGACCGGAAGCGTCTTCAGCCAGCCCAGTGCGGCGCTCAGACGGACGGGGTTGTACGCGGCGACCTGGTACAGCAGCCGGGAGTCGCCCTGCTGGAACCCGGCCAGTGCCGAGGCGCCCGTCGGCTTGCCCAGCAGATCGTCGTCGTAGAGGGCGTCCAGGAGCCGCTGGCAGTCGGCGGCGTTCGTCTTCGCGGTCAGGAAGGCGGCGACGTCGACCTTGCCGACGAGGAGAGTGTCGTCCCAGTGCTCGGCGCCCTTGACCGGGGTCCAGCCGCCCTCCAGGTCCGTCATGGTGATCAGCGCCGCCTCCGCGCCGGCCTGCGTGAGCCGGGCGGCCGGCGTCGAGGTGGCCGCGGACGCCCGGACGAGCGGCGAGGCGCCGAGGTCGGTGGGCGTGGCACCCCCGCCCGCGCTGTCGCCGCCGTCCGAGCAGGCCGCGGTGGTCAGCAGTGCGCCCACGACCAGCGCCGAGGCGAGCACACGGACGGGCCGGGACGGACGTCGGATCATGGCGGAGGCCTCCTGAGCGGCGAGCGGGTCCCGACCAGCGCACCACCCCCCACACCGCCCCACCAGCGCACCGGTCCGGACGGGTGAGCACGGCCCACGCCCACGGGCGCTTCGGGTGGGAC
>NZ_WVUG01000381.1 GCF_017614965.1 Streptomyces griseorubiginosus
CTCCTGGACGGGGGCGAGGGGGGCCGGGCCATCCCTCAGTTGTGCCAAGTGGGTGCCCAGATCGTCGAGTTGATGCAACGCCAGATCGCAGAGCGCGCGCTGCCACCGCTCCTCGGGGTCCGAGCCGTCGCCGTGGGTGTCCCGCCGTACGGCGTCCACGTCACCCTTCAGCCGTCGCGTCTGCGATATCAGCGCGTCGACCGAGCCGCGCCCCGGCGGCTGGGCGGCTGGGTGATCCGCAGAGAGGTGGGACGGCATGACGCACTCCGATGCGGGGACGGTACGACCAAGGCGGACGGAGGGACCGTTACGACTGTTGCACAGCCCGCGACGCGCTGTAAGGGATTTGGCAACACACGATACGGTGGTGCTTCTGGCATATGCCAGCGTCTCCACGAACCGGTCCGGCTGCGCTTATCGCCTACCGCGCCGGGTGGGTCAAGTCGTAGGCGACGTACGTGACTTGGGGCATCGTAGCCGAGCTCGGGCGAGTGCTCAGCCGCTTGTTCGACGGGTGCTTGTTCGAGCATGCCCGGTGTTCAGGACGCCTCAACCGGTAGTGACACAGGTCACACAAAATGGAAAGCGCTTCCGCGTAATGCGATCGGCTCCTGCGGAGTCGTAACAACAGATCGGCACACCGGCCGACCTCCGACCGCAGGGGAGACCGACCATGGACATCACCCTCGAGCAGCCCGCCCGCGGCCGCCTGATCACCGTCGACGAGCAGGAACTGCCCGTACCGACGACCCTGCGGTACGTCTCCACGGACCCGCTGGCCGTGCACCTGGACTTCCCGCCCGAGGTCTCCCTCGACGGCACCGGCGTCACCTGGACCTTCGGCCGCGCGCTGCTGGAGGACGGGCTGCGCGGCCCGGCCGGCGGCGGTGACGTGCACATATGGCCGTGCGGCCGGGCCCGTACGGTCCTGGAGCTCCACTCGCCCTACGGCCTGGCCCTGCTGCAGTTCGACACCTCGGCCCTGCGCCGGTTCCTGCTGCGCACCTACGCCGTGGTCGGGGTCGGTGAGGAGGACCTCGGCGAGGTCGTCGACCGCGGACTGAGCTCCCTGTTCGGCAACGTCTGAGCCGTGTCGCTCCCGCGCGTCAGTGTCCCGGCCCGGCGTACAGACGCGGCCGCGGGGCGAGGTCGACGGCCATGCGGGCGCCGCTCTCCAGCGCTCTCACCCCCGCCTCGGCGACGACGGATGCCGCGTAGCCGTCCCAGGCGCTCGGACCGGTGACCCTGCCCTGCCGGGTGGCGTCGACCCAGCTCTGCACCTCGCGGTCGTAGGCGTCGGCGAACCGGACGAGGTAGTCCCGCGGCACCTCCCGGCCCTCGGCCCCCCGCGCGGTGACGCGCATCGCGTGCTCGTCGCCGATCCGGGCACTTCCCGCCTCGCAGACGGCCTCGCAGCGCACCTGGTAGCCGAAACCGCAGTTGACGAAGACCTCGACGTCGACGAGGGCTCCCTCCGCGGTCTCGAAGACGACGAACTGCGGGTCCAGCAGGCCCTCGGGCGCATCGGCGGAGGAGCGGGGGCGCAGCACGGTCACCGCCGTGAGTTCCTGGCCGAGCAGCCAGCGGGCCGCGTCGATCTCGTGCGACACCGAGCTGTTGATCAGCATGGCCGAGGTGAACCCGGGCGGGGACGCCACATTGCGGTGGGTGCAGTGCAGCATCAGCGGACGTCCCATACGGCCGTCGTCCAGCAGGGACTTGAGCTGCCGGTATCCGGCGTCGTACCGCCGCATGAAGCCGATCTGCGCCAGCCGCCGCCCCAGGCGGGCCTCCGCCTCCACGACCCGCAGGGCGCCCGCGGAGTCGGGCACCATGGGCTTCTCGCACAGCACCGGCAGCCCGCGGGCGAGGCAGGCGAGCAGTGCCTCCTCGTGCGCCGGACCCGGCGAGGCGATCAGTACGGCCGCGACACCCGGGGCGTCGAGAGCGCCCGCCACATCCGTGTGCGCCGACGCCCCGTCGATGCCCGCCACCGCATCCTCGGCCCGGCCGGCGTCGGGATCCGCGACCCCGAGGACCCTGGCTCCGCTCACCACCCGGTCGAGGCGTCGTATGTGATCGGCACCCATGTGGCCCGCACCCAGGACGGCCACTCCCAGCACTCCAGACACGACCGGTCGGCTCCCTTCCCTCGACGGCCAGGGTTTTTCATGGTCGTCGAGGTCGTCAAGGGAGGCAGCCGGTACGGCCGTTCAGTACCGCAGGACGCCCGCGATCCCGTGCGCGTCGCCGAGCATGCCGTCCGGCACGAAGCGGACCTCCGCGCCGGTCTCCAGACACTGCTCGACGATCTCGTCCACGATGTCCTCACGGGCGTCGAGGTCACCGCTCGCGGCCGGGACCAGGTGGTCACCGAGGACATCGCTCACCGTGACGCGGTAGTTCTCCTCGACGGCCAGAAGCCGCAGCCGGCCCTCGCGGGCGCTGTGCCAGACCTCGTCGACGCCGGCCGCGAACGCCTTGCGGCTGCGGGCCGATTCCAGCTCGCGGGCCACGGCGTCGGTGCCCTTGCGGGCCTCCGCGGCGACCATCGGCCGTACCGCCTGCCACACCGCCTCGGGTGTGCCGTGCGCGAGACCGCCGTGCGGGATGTGCACGGCCTCCTTGGTCACGCTGCCGACCTCGTCCAGCAGCGACAGGGCGGCCGGTTCGCCGGTGACGTACAGCGGACGGGGCTGTTCGCGCAGCACCATGCCCAGTGCCGCGTCGGCCTCCCGCAGGAAGTGCCGCGTGCCCTCGTCGCGGAAGGTGCTCGGCATGTCGCCGATGCGTTCCTGGCGCTCGGCGTCGAAGTTCTCGAGGCTTCTGGTCATCGGAAAGCCGCCGGAGTGGTCCTCCACGACCCGGTCCGTGCCGCCGCTCCAGAGGGTGACCCGGTCGGCGGAGACCGACAGTACCCAGAACGGCCGTTCGGCGGCCTGCGCGGAGACCAGGTTGCGGGTCAGGAAGGTGTCGGAGAGCACCACACGCTCCGGCACCGCACGGGCCAGCGACCACACCTGGTGCTCGCCGGGAGCGGCGAAGATCACCAGACCGTCCTCGGCGTGCGCCAGGTCCACCTCGGCGAGGGCCTGGTCGAGCTGGTGGACGACGTCGGAGCGCCGCTCCCGGGTGACCGCGGGATCGGACTCCAGCTGCTTCTTGGCCTCGGCCACCACATTGCGCAGCCGGACCGGATCCTGGGCGTTGTCGGGCTCCCGACGATGCGTCGGCGTCAGCACGGACACGGCCGGATAGGGCCGCGGGCGCCGGAGCTCGGACAGGGTTGCGGGACTCAGGTCGTGCTCCATAACAAGCACCATAGGACCGTTTCGCGGATGGGGCATTAGGGACAAGGGGGCCGGGCGAACGGGATGAACGGGGTGGCAGCAGGAGGGGCGCGTTCTGCTGTCGGCCAAGGTGCTCGCGCCCCGTCCGGCGCGAGGGACAGGATCGTCCCATGCCGTCGATCTTCGTTCTCGTGCACAGTCCGTCCGTGGGCCCCTCGACCTGGCGTCCGGTGGCCGACCACCTGACGGCCGCGGGCCATGAGGTACGGGTGCCGTCCCTGCTGCACGTCGGCGCCGGTGGCCCGCCCTTCTGGCCGCGACTCGCCGCCGCCGTCCGCGACGACCTGCGGCAGGTCCCGACGGAAAGCCCCGTCACGCTGGTCGCCCACAGCAACGCGGGCCTGTTCCTCCCGGCGATCCGCGCGGGTCTCGAGCGACCGGTCGCCGCCTCGGTCTTCGTCGACGCCGCGCTGCCGGCCCGGAGCGGGGCAACCCCGGTCGCGTCACCGGAGTTACTCGACTTCCTGCGCCCGATGGCGGTCGGCGGCAGACTGCCCCGCTGGACCGACTGGTGGGAGGAGGCGGACGTCGCGCCGATGCTCCCCGATCCCGAGACGCGTAGGGCGGTCGTCCAGGAACAGCCCACCCTGCCGCTGTCCTACTACGAGCAGCGCATCCCGGTCCCGGCCGGCTGGGACGACCACCCCTGCTCCTACCTGCTGTTCGGACCGCCCTACGACGACCTCGCCGCCGAGGCACGCGGACGCGGCTGGAGGGTGGCCCACCTGCCCGGCGCCCACCTGCACCAGCTGGTCGACCCGGCCGGCACGGCCCGGCACCTCGTCGAACTCGGCGGTGCCGCTTGATGCTGAACCGGCGCGATCCCTAGCGGGGCCCGGTCACCGCGATGTTGCCCTGTGCCACCGCGCACAGGGTCCGCGCCCCGGCGCCGTCGACGGTCGTCAGGTCGCAGCGGCACACGATCCGGGTCCGGCCCGCCCGTATCACCTGGGCATGGGCGCGCAGGATCTCGCCGGTGGCGGGACGCAGGTAGTCGATGGTGAAACCGGAGGTGATCAGACCGGGCCCGGCCACCGTGGCCGCCGCGATCGTCAGCGTGTTGTCGGCGGCGTAGGACAGGACCCCGCCGTGGACGAAGCCGTACTGCTGGAGCAGGTCCTCGCGGATGTCCACCTCCAGTGTGGCCTCGCCGTCCCCGAAGGCCGTCAGACGGGCGCCCAGCAGACGGCTGAAGGGCTGCGCCGCGAGGGTCTTCCGGGCGAGCTCAAGATCCATCGCCGCGCTCACCTAAGTCTCAGTTCACCAGTGAAGTGAGGGTGGCGCGCGACGGTGTCCTCTGTCAACATCGGCCCATGTCCGAGCCCGACCAGCGTCTGTTCTTCCTGCTGCAACGTGCCGCGCACCGGCTGCGCACCACGGCGGACCGGCGCTGCGTGGCCGCGGCCGGTGTCACCACAGCCCAGCTCGGGGCGCTGTTCGCCGTGCGGGACCGGCCCGGCATCACCCAGCAGGAACTCGCCCGCACCCTCGGGCTGCGCGAGTCCGCCATCACCGCGCTGGTCACCCGCCTCAGCTCAGCGGGCCTGCTGAGCAAGCGACCGCATCCGCTCCAACACCGGGCGGTGGTGCTGGAGTTGACGGACATGGGCGTGGACGCCCTGCGGGCCGCGCAACCGGAGATCGACGCCTTCAACGCCGAACTGCGGTCCCTCCTCGGCGAGGAGGGCTTCGTCCGCACGGCCGGCGCACTGCACCGCCTCGCCCACTGGGACGAGTGACGACCTCGTCAGGCGTCCTCGTCCGGCCCGCAGGAGCTGCCGCTCGGGGGCAGGGAGCCGTAGAGCAGGAAGTCGTCGACCTTCCGGTGCACGCACTTGGAGGAGCCGTACCCGGTGTGGCCCTCGCCCCTGTTGTCGAGGACCACGGCCGAGGAGCCGAGCCGTTTCGCGGTCTCCACGGTCCACCGGTAGGGGGTCGCCGGGTCTCCGCGGGTGCCGACCAGGAGCATCCTCGGGGAGCGGAGGTCGCGCACCTTGTCGCGGATGTAGTCGGTGCCCTTGGGGCGGCCGTAGCACATGAGCAGTTGGGTGAGCCGGTAGCGCCCGAAGACGGGGGAGGCCTGCTCGTACTGCGCCCGGAGCCGGGCCAGGTCCTTGGTGAGCTGCCCGGCGCTGGGGCGGTCGGGATCGTCGGCACAGTTGATCGCCATCAGCGCCGCGGGGAGATTGTCGAGCGGGACGTCGTCCTCGTCGACCAGGCCGCCGTCTCCCGCGTGCGGTGCGGAGGGCGAGAAACCGCCGTGCGCGAACGCCATGACGCCGCGGGTGTCGCCGTCCTCCACGAGTTGGGCCAGGGCCCGCTCCAGTGAGGGCCACAACTCCTCGCTGTACAGGCCCTGTCCGATGGCGCCCACGAGATCCTGGCCGGTGAACTGTTGTGCCAGGTCCGTCGACACCGGGTCCTCGTCGAGGGAGTGGACCAGCTGCACGACCTGCTCACCGGCGCGCCGCGCGTCCTGGCCCAGCGGGCACGCGATGTCCTGGACGCACCAGTCGACGAAGTCGTCCAGCGCCGTCTGCTGCCCCTCGGCGCCCGCGATGCCCTGCTCGGACATCGGTTCGGTGAGGGTGTCGACACCGTCGAGCACCAACCGGCCGACCTTCTTGGGGAACTGGGCCGCGTACACGGCGCCGAGCCGGGTTCCGTAGGAGAAACCGAGGTAGTTGAGCTTCTTGTCGCCCAGGGCCTGGCGCATCACGTCCAGGTCGTGGGCGGCGTACGTCGTGCCTATGTAGGGCAGGACGGGACCGGAGTGCCTGGCGCACTCGGCGGCGGCCTTCCGCAACTGCCGCAGCACGTCCTGCGGATGGGTCAGGTCCGGGTCGCCCGCCTCCGCGACCGACGCCTCGTCGACACCGTTGCCGCAGCTGACCGGGGAGGAGCGGCCGACGCCGCGCGGGTCGAACGTCACTACGTCGTAGGCGTTGGTCAGGCCCATGAAGTCCTTGCCGCCGCCCGCGAGTTCGCTCACGCCCGCGCCGCCCGGCCCGCCGAAGTTCAGCAGGACCGAGCCACGTTTCGGGCCCGTCGCGCGGTAGCGGGCCAGCGCGAGGTCGAGCGTGCCGGCGCGGGGGCGGGCGTAGTCGAGCGGCACGGTGACCTTGCCGCACTGCAGATCCGTCGGCACGTCCGCGCCCTTGCACCGGGTCCAGTGGATCTCCTGCCCGTAGAAGCGGGACAGGTCGGGGCCGGCGCGTTCGGCGGCGGCCGTCGGCAGCCCCGCGGCGAGCAGGGTCGCGGCGGCGGTCGCGGTCACCGCGCAGCGCCGCACCGCGGGCCGCCTCGACAGCTTGGCCAGCATCGATGCCTCCATGGGCGCCCGTCGCGGACCGGGAGAACGGCGCCCCCGATCACGATAAGCGGACGCCGGAACGCGCGCCTCCGGACGGGCGGGAGTGTGCGGGGTGCCGTACGCTCCGGCCGCGCCGACAGGGATCGGACGGCTTTACAGCTAGTTCGACAACCGTGCCGCTCGATGGGGTGAAAGGCCGATAAGCCATAACTCGGATCGTTCGCCCGGCGTTCTACGCGGTGCGGGCACCTGCCCGTCTCCCCGGCGCGGGCGGTGGCCCGCGACCACGTCTGGAAGGCAGCGAAGCTATGAGAAGGGCTACCCGAAACGGTGTGATCGCCGTCGCCGCCGCCTCCGGCGCGATGGCGCTGTCGGCTCCCGCCCACGCCGATTCCTCGGCGGACGGCGCCACGGCCGGCTCGCCCGGGCTGATCTCCGGCAACACCGTACAGTTGCCGGTGCACGTGCCGGTCGAGGTCTGCGGGAACACCGTGAACGTCGTGGGGCTCCTCAACCCCGCGTCCGGCAACCGCTGCGCCGACGAGGTCGGTCACCGGGCGCCGGGCGCGCCCGCGGCCCACGGCAGCCGGGCACATGGCGGAGGAAAGGATTCACCGGGCGTCCTGTCCGGCAACGGCTTGCAGCTCCCCGTGCACCTCCCCCTGAACGTCAGCGGCAACACGGTGAATGTGGTCGGCGTTGGCAACGCGGCCATGGACAACCACTCCGCGCACCCC
>NZ_WVUG01000382.1 GCF_017614965.1 Streptomyces griseorubiginosus
GGGGAGAGGGGTGGGGTGTGGTCAGGCGTTGAGGGCCGGGATGACCTCCGCGCCGTACGCGTCGATCACGGTCTCCTGGGCGTCGTGCATGTCGTACACGGCGAACTGGTCGACGCCGAGCTCGCGCAGCGCCCGCAGTTTCTCGATGTGCTTCTCGACCGGGCCGATGACGCAGAACCGGTCGACGATCTCGTCGGGGACGAACTGGGTGTCGGGGTTGTCCGCGCGGCCGTGGTGGGAGTAGTCGTACCCCTCCCGGGCCTTGATGTAGTCGGTGAGCTCGTCGGGTACGGCGGCGGAGTGCTCGCCGTACTTGGCGACCAGGTCGGCGACGTGGTTGCCGACCATGCCGCCGAACCAGCGGCACTGCTCCCGGGCGTGGGCGAGGGCCTCGGGCGAGTCGTCCGCGGTGACGTAGGCGGGCGCGGCGACGCAGATCTTGACCTCGGACGGGTCACGTCCGGCGGCCACGGCCGCGTCCTTGACGGCCTTGACCATGTACTCCGTCAGGTAGAGGTCCGCGAGCTGGAGGATGAACCCGTCGGCCTCCTCACCGGTCATCTTCAGGGCCTTGGGCCCGTACGCGGCCATCCAGACGGGGAGTTCGGCGCCCGGCTTGATCCACGGGAACCTGATCACCGTGCCGCCGAGGTCGGCCTCCTCGCCCCGGCCGAGGGCCCGGATGACCTTCATCGCCTCGCTGATCCGGGCCAGCGTGTTGGGCTTGCGGCCCGCGACGCGCATCGCGGAGTCGCCGCGGCCGATGCCGCAGACGGTGCGGTTGCCGAACATGTCGTTGAGGGTGGCGAAGGTGGAGGCGGTGACCTCCCAGGTACGGGTACCGGGGTTGGTGACCATCGGACCCACGGTCAACTTCTGTGTGTTCGCCAGGATCTGACTGTAGATCACGAACGGCTCCTGCCACAGCACGGCGGAGTCGAAGGTCCATCCGTACCGGAAGCCGTTGCGCTCGGCCCGCTTCATCAGGCTGACGACCTTCGAGGCCGGCGGGTCGGTCTGCAGGACGAGTCCGAAGTCCATGGGCGCCACTCCTAGTTGAGGTACTGACAGGTGGAGCGCGGGGTGTAGACGCCGTGTCCTGCGCGTCCGGTGTACTCCCGCTCGTTGATGACGACTTCGCCGCGCGAGAGCACCGTCTCGACCCGGCCGGTGACATGCTTGCCCTCGTAGGCCGAGTAGTCGACGTTCATGTGGTGCGTCTCGACGGACATCACCTGCTCGGCGCTGGGGTCGTAGATCACGACGTCGGCGTCGGCGCCCGGGGCGATGGTGCCCTTCTTCGGGTAGAGGCCGAACATCCGGGCGGGGGTGGCGCAGGCGATCTCGATCCAGCGGCGGCGGGAGATGTGCCCGTCGACGACGGCCTGGTGGAGCAGGTCCATACGGTTCTCGACGCCCGGCAGACCGTTGGGGATCTTCGAGAAGTCCCCGCGGCCCAGCTCCTTCTGGCCCACGAAGCAGAAGGGGCAGTGGTCGGTGGAGACGACCTGGAGGTCGTTCGTCCTGAGGCCCTGCCAGAGCTTCGCCTGGTGCTCCTTGGGACGAAGCGGCGTGCTGCACACGTACTTCGAGCCCTCGAAGTCGGGCTCGGCGAGGTTGTCGGTGGAGAGGAAGAGGTACTGCGGGCAGGTCTCGCCGAAGACGGGCAGCCCCTCGTCCCGCGCCCGCGCCAGTTCGGCCACCGCCTCCATCGCCGAGACGTGTACGACGTACAGCGGAGCCCCCGCGACCTGTGCGAGCTTGATGGCGCGGTGGGTGGCCTCGGCTTCGAGGAGGGCCTTGCGCACCTCACCGTGGTAGCGCGGGTCGGTCTCCCCGCGCTCCAGCGCCTGCTCGACCAGCACGTCGATCGCGATGCCGTTCTCGGCGTGCATCATGATCAGGCCGCCGTTCTCGGCGGAGCGCTGCATGGCGCGCAGGATCTGGCCGTCGTCGGAGTAGAAGACGCCCGGGTAGGCCATGAACTGCTTGAAGGAGGTCACGCCCTCCTCGACCAGCAGGTCCATCTCCTTGAGCGTCTCCTGGTTCACGTCGGAGACGATCATGTGGAAGCCGTAGTCGATCGCGCAGTTGCCCTCGGCCTTGGCGTGCCAGGCGTCCAGGCCCTCGCGCAGGGAGTGGCCGACGCTCTGCACGGCGAAGTCGACGATGGTGGTCGTACCGCCCCAGGCGGCGGCCCGGGTGCCGGTCTCGAAGGTGTCGGAGGCGAAGGTGCCGCCGAAGGGGAGCTCCATGTGGGTGTGGGCGTCGACGCCACCGGGGATCACGTACTTCCCGGTGGCGTCGATCACCCGCTCGGCACTGAACGCCTCGGCCGCGGGCGTGCCGGAGGCGGCGAGGGCGGCGATGCGGCCGTCCTCGATCAGCACGTCGGCGTGGATCTCGTCGGACGCGGTGATGACGAGGCCACCGCGGATGACGGTACGGCTGCTCATGGTCCCTCTCCTGCCTGGGTGAACGGTTCGGTCAGGGTGCGGTCAGCGGCGGGTAGGCGTCGGGACGGCGGTCGCGGTAGAACTGCCAGCGGTCGCGCACCTCGCGCAGCTTGGCCATGTCCAGGTCGCGGACGACGAGTTCGGTCTCCTTGTCGGAGGCCACCTCGCCGACGAACTGGGCCTCGGGGTCCACGAAGTACGAGGTCCCGTAGAAGTCGTTGTCGCCGAGTTCCTCCACGCCGACCCGGTTGATCGCGCCGACGAAGTACTCGTTGGCGACGGCCGCGGCCGGCTGCTCCAGCTGCCAGAGGTAGGCGGACAGTCCGCGCGAGGTGGCCGACGGGTTGAAGACGATCTCCGCGCCCTCGAGGCCCAGCGCCCGCCAGCCCTCCGGGAAGTGGCGGTCGTAGCAGATGTAGACGCCGATCCGGCCGACGGCGGTGTCGAAGACCGGCCAGCCGGCGTTGCCCGGACGGAAGTAGAACTTCTCCCAGAATCCGGGGACCTGGGGGATGTGGTGCTTGCGGTACTTGCCGAGGTACGAGCCGTCCGCGTCGATCACGGCCGCGGTGTTGTAGAGGACGCCGGGCTGCTCCTCCTCGTACATCGGCAGGATCAGGACGATCCCCAGTTCCTTCGCGAGCGCCTGGAAACGCTTGACGATCGGGCCGTCGGGGATCGCCTCCGCGTACTCGTAGAACGCCTTGTCCTGGACCTGGCAGAAGTACGGTCCGTAGAACAGCTCCTGGAAGCACAGGACTTGGGCGCCCTGGGCGGCCGCGTCCCGGGCCGCCTGTTCGTGCACCGCGATCATCGACTCCTTGTCGCCCGTCCACGCGGTCTGGAAGAGGGCGGCTCGGATCACTCTGCTCATCGGGACCTCCGGTCGCTCGGTGTGCGAGAAGACTAGGAAGTCCGAAAACAGGCTTTGAGTTGCACGGTGTCACGTCTGCGAGGGTGCGGCGTGCCACGGTGTCACTCTGTCGTGGGCCCATGTTTCACCGCCGTTTTCCCAGGTCGTCGCATGTTTCAGCCCTGTTGCGCGTCATGCGCGAGGAGCGCGATGTGTACGGAGGCCGCCTGTTCGAAGTCGTCGAGGTCGACGCCGAGCCGGGTCTGTATCGCCTCAAGGCGGCGGTAGAGCGCAGGCCGGGAGACATGGTGGAGCTGGGCGGTGCGGGACTTGTTGCGGCCGGTGGCGAGATAGGTGCGCAGCACCGGCAGCAGATCGTCGTCGGCCGAGCGCAGCAGCCCGTCCAGCTCCCGCTCGGCGAAGGACTGCACATGCGGATCGTCCCTGAGCAGCCGGATCAGGCCGCGCAGATGGACGTCCTTCAGGCGGACGACGTCCGGGAGGTCGAGGACCGCCGAGGAGTCCGCCACGGCGTCGGCGACGTGCTGGGCCTCGCGCAGGCCCGCCGGCACGTCGTCCCAGGCGATACGGGGATCGGCGGCGGCCACCACCGTCCGCGCCGCCTCCGAGCGCACCCGGGCCGCGAAGTTCGCGGTGAGCACCGCGGCGTCCTGGTCCCGGGCGAGGCTGAGCAGTACGGCGGTGACCCCGTCGGCCAGTTCGGCGACGAGCCCCGGCAGCCCCACCATCCGCAGCACCCGGTCGAGCCCGGCCACATCCGCGTGCCGTACGACCAGCGGCACGAAGGTCCGCCGGTTGACGGGCAGCCCGGCGGCCCGCGCGCGGGGCAACAGCTGCCTCGCCGGTACGACCCCGCTCACCAGGTCGGTCAGCAGGCTCTGCGCCGACTGCTCCTCCCAGGTGTGGGCCGAGGTGCCGCCTAGCATGCGGTGCAGGACGAGGGCCTCGGCGGCCCGGTCGGCGAGCAGCCGTCCGGTGGCGGTGTCGCCCCGGTACCCGCACAGCACGATCCGTCCCCACCGCTCCCCGCGCCCGCCCAGCTCGGCACGGATCCAGCCGTCGCCCTCGCTGCCGCCGGCCTGCCGGGCGATGCGCTCCCAGTCACGCAGCACGTCGTCCACGGCGGGCCGCTCCCCCGCGGTGGCGAGGACGCGGTGGGCGAGGTTGGTGACGACCACGGGGCAGGCGCTGTGCTGGGCGACCTCGTCGAGGAGCCGTTGCAGCGGGGCGCCCGCGGTGATGAGCCCGGTCAGGGCCGTCCGTACGGACTCCGACAGGCTGACGGCGGCGAACTTCCGCCGTATCAGCCGGGCCTGCACCTCCTCGGTCAGCTCCGCGAAGGGGAAGGGCCGGTGGAGGACCACCATCGGCAGCCCGCACCGCTCGGCGGCCCGGCGCATGACGTCCGGGGGCGCCGGGAAGGCACGGCCGAGCCCGAGGACCACGGCCGCCGCCTCGGCGCTGTGCAGGGACCGGATGTACTCGGCCTGCTTCTCCTCGTCGCCGGCGAGCAGCACGCCGGTGGTGAGGACCATCTCGCCGCCGCTGAGCATGACGCCCACGTCGGGCGCCTCGGCGACGTGCACCCAGCGCACCGGCCGGTCGAGCTGGGCCGCCCCGGCCACCACCTCAGGCTCCCCGGCGAGAACCCGTTCGAGCATGAGGATCTGCCGCACGGACAGCGCCGGCTCCAGGGTCCCGAAGGTGGTGGTCATCGCGTGTTCCCTTGCTCAGTGCACTGCTACGTGAGGCTCCTCAGAGCGCGTTCGAGGATCGCGGCGCCCTCCTCGGCCTCGGCGACCGTGAGGGACAGGGGCGGGGCGATGCGCAGGGCGCTGGTGTTGTGGCCGCCGCCCTTGCCGATCAGCAGCCCGTCGGCGCGGGTCGCCTCCAGCACGGCGGCCGCCGCGTCCGGGTCGGCCTGGTCCGTCCCGGGCTTGACCAGCTCGACGCCGAGCATCAGCCCGCGGCCCCGCACCTCGCGTACGTGCGGAACCTGCGCGGCGACCGTCCGCAGCCGCTCGATGAGCAGCCCGCCGACGCGCCGGGCGTTGCCCTGGAGGTCGTGTTCCAGCAGGTAGGTGAGGTTGGCGAGACCGGCCGCCATGGTGATCTGGGTGCCGCCGAACGTCGAGATGCTGTTGGCGTCCAGGCAGTTCATGATCTCGGCGCGGGCGACGACACCGCCGATGGAGCTGCCGTTGCCGATGCCCTTGGCGAAGGTGAGGATGTCCGGCGGCCCGCTCCGGCCGTGCGCCTGCCAGCCCCAGAAGTGGTCGCCGGTGCGGCCCCAGCCGGTCTGTACCTCGTCGGCGATCCACAGGATGCCGCGCTCGGCGAGCACCTCGCGGAAGGCCGCGTACAGGCCGTCCGGACCCGAGGTGAAGCCGCCGACCCCCTGGATCGGTTCGGCGATCAGCGCGGCGGGCGGGCGGGTGTGGCCGAGCAGGTCCTTCAGGTCGTCGACGCAGGCGGCGATGAAGTCGGCGTCGCCGAGATCGGCGTACGGGCCGCGGGTGCGGACGCCGCCGTGGACGTAGAGCGTCTGCAGCGGGGACAGCGAGGTCGGCGACCAGCCGCGGTTGCCGGTGATGCCGACCGCGCTGAAGGAGCGGCCGTGGTAGCTGTTGCGCATCGCCAGGATCGTGTTGCTGCGCCGGTAGGTCGTGGCGAGCAGCAGGGCGGTGTCGTTGGCCTCGGTGCCGGAGGTGGTGAAGAAGACGCGGGCGTCCGGGATGCCGCTCAACTGGGCGATGCGCTCGGCGAGTTCGACCATCGGGCGGTTGAGGTACAGGGTGGACGAGTGGAGGATCCGCCCGGCCTGCTCGCTGACCGCCTTCGTCACCTCGGGCAGCGCGTGCGCGGTCATCGTGGTGAGGATGCCGCCGAAGAAGTCGAGGTACCTGTTGCCGTCCGAGTCCCAGACATGGCGGCCCTCGCCGTGGGTGATCTCGATCGGGTTCTCGTAGTAGAGGGCGAGCCAGTCGGGCAGGACGGAACGATGGCGGGCGTACAGGTCGCTCACGGCTGCACCAGCCCCTCGTACGCGTCCGGCCGGCGGTCCCGGTAGAACGCCCACTGCTGCCTGACGTCCTCGATCAGGTCGAAGTCCAGGTCACGGACCACGAGTTCCTCCTTGCTGTCACTTGCCACGTCACCCACGAACTGTCCACGCGGGTCGACGAAGTAACTCGTCCCGTAGAAGTCGTTGTCGCCGTACTCCTCCTGGCCGACGCGGTTGATCGCGGCGACGAAGTACTCGTTGGCGACGGCCGCGGCGGGCTGCTCCAGACGCCAGAGGTGGGAGGACAGCCCGCGGTGGGTGGCCGACGGGTTGTAGACCAACTGGGCGCCGTTGAGGCCGAGTTGCCGCCAGCCCTCCGGGAAGTGGCGGTCGTAGCAGATGTATACGCCGACCTTTCCGACCGCGGTGTCGAACACGGGCCAGCCGACGTTGCCCGGCTTGAAGTAGTACTTCTCCCAGAAGCCCTTGACCTGGGGGATGTGGTGCTTGCGGTACTTGCCGAGGACCGTGCCGTCGGCGTCGATCACGGCCGCGGTGTTGTAGTAGAAACCGGACTGCTCGACCTCGAAGACCGGTACGACGATCACCATGCCGGTCTCGCGGGCGAGCTCCCGCATGCGGCTCACGGTCGGCCCGTCGGGCACCGGCTCTGCCCAGCGGTAGTGCTCGGGTTCCTGGACCTGACAGAAGTAGGGGGCGTTGAAGACCTCCTGGAAACCGATGATCTTCGCACCCTGGCGGGCCGCCTCGCGGGCGTGCTCCTCGTGTTTCGCCACCATGGACTCGGTGTCGCCGGTCCAGGTGGCCTGGACCAGAGCGGCACGTACGACGTTGGCCATGAGCTGCTCCTTCGGCGGGTCGCAGAGCCTCTACGCCCGTAGAACAGGCCGTAGAGGGACGAACGTAAGCCTCCGGGACGGCCTTGCCAAGACCATCGTCGTCAACCCGCTGGGTCGATCACGTTTCACACTCCGGTGGGTGAGTGCCGCGGCTGGTGGGAGGGGTCGTAGGCGG
>NZ_WVUG01000383.1 GCF_017614965.1 Streptomyces griseorubiginosus
GGGCCGGCGGCCGGGTGGGGTCCTGGTCCTGCGGGGGCGTGTCCGTGACGGGTGGCGTTTCGCCCGTGTGCGCCGGTTCGGCGCCCGCCGCGCCGTGCCCGTCCGCGGGCGGACGTGAGGCGGGGCGGCCCCCGCGGAGGTGGGCGCCGAAGCGGCCGTACGCCCCGAACGTCTCCCGTGCGGCCGATCTGCCGTAGGCGCCGAAGCGGCCGTACGAGCGGGTCGTGCCGCGTGTGGCGCCCTGCCGAGTGTCACGGGGACGCAGGACGAGCGCCACCGCCGCCGACGCCAGCGCCGGTACCAGGGACAGCAGCGTCACGGATGCCGCGAGGGGCAACGGCTGGTCCGCCGCCAGGGCGTCCGCCGCCGCGCCGTCGAAGGGGATGCCCGTCAGGTCGCCCCGCAGATGCAGGAAGAGCAGCAGTGCCAGCAGGGAGCCCAGGGTGGTGGACAGGGCCGTCGTCGTGGCCGCGATGGCCATCAGACGGGCCGGGCCCAGGCCGATGGAGGACAGGCCCGGGCGGGGCCTCGTGGCCGGGTCGGTACGGGAGACGGCCACCGCCAGATGGACCGTGGCCGCCAGTGGCGTCAGGCACCAGGCCAGGCGGAGGGCCGAGGCGGACGGGGAGTCGGGGTGGCTCAGGGCGTGGCCGAGGCTGCACAGGAGGAGGAAGCCGGTGCCGCCCGAGGCCAGGGTCACCAGCAGACGGCGCAGATGGACGGCCGGGCGGGCGGTGCGGGTCAGACGGAGAGCGAGCACGCGGCCCCCTGGCCTTCGGACCCGGTTCCCCGGCCACCCGGCCCGCTCCGTCGGCTCTCCGCTCCCCGCGTCTCCGCCTCCGCCATCGGCGGGAGGTGGACCGTGTTCACGCGACGGCCGTCCAGCAGGGCCACCGTGCGGTCGGCGAGAGCCGCCGTCTCCGCGTCGTGGGTCGCCAGGACCACCGTGATGCCGTGCGAGCGGGCCGCGGTGGTCAGCGTCCGCAGGACGTGCGCCCGGTCCGCGCGGTGCAGCGGGGCCGTCGGCTCGTCGGCGAACAGGACCGTCGGCGCGGGGGCCAGGGCGCGGGCGATCGAGACGCGCTGGCGTTCCGCCTGGGTCAGTTCGTGCGGACGGTGACGGGAGCGGTCGCCGACGTCGAGGCGTTCCAGCCACTCCAGCGCGGCCGTCCTGGCCCGGCGGCGGCTCGTGCCGCGCAGCATCAGCGGGAGCGCGGTGTTCTCCCAGACGTTGAGCTCGGGTACCAGGACCGGCGCCGGGTCGATCCAGCCGAACCGGTCGCGGCGCAGCCGTTCGCGGGTCAGCGGGCCCATCGTGTGGACGGGCACGCTGTTGAACCAGACCTCGCCGCGCTGGGCCGGCACCAGTCCGGACAGACAGCGCAGCAGGGTCGTCTTGCCGCTGCCGCGCGGCCCGCTGACGGCGAGGATCTCGCCCTCCTGGACGCCGATGGAGACGCCGAGAAGCGCGGGCGAGCCGTCGCTGTGCTGGAAGTGCAGGGTGCGTGCCCAGAGCACGTCGTTGTCCGGCGGGGCCACCATGGGCGTACACCTCGAGTCAGATCAGTTTGTGCCGTGCCGATCCCCCGTGCGGGGGAACGAAGACAGGGCCGATCGGTCACTCGCACGCTAGGCAGGCATCGCCCGGAGGACGGACAGCACACGGCCCCGGGCGCCCGTTTCTCACTCGAACGGGCGGCACCGGGGCCGTTGTTGATCACAGAGTCAGCTCATCAGAGCTTCGTCCACGCCTCCGTCAGCGTCGCGCGCAGGATCTGCTCGATCTCGTCGAACGTGTCCTGGTTGGAGATCAGCGGCGGAGCGAGCTGGACGACCGGGTCGCCGCGGTCGTCGGCACGGCAGTACAGGCCGTTGTCGAAGAGGGCCTTGGAGAGGAAGCCGTACAGGACGCGCTCGGTCTCCTCGTCGTTGAAGGACTCCTTGGTGGCCTTGTCCTTCACCAGCTCGATGCCGTAGAAGAAGCCGTTGCCGCGGACGTCGCCGACGATCGGCAGGTCGTGCAGCTTCTGCAGGGTGGACAGGAAGGCGCCCTCGTTGTCCAGCACGTGCTGGTTGAGGCCCTCGCGCTCGAAGAGGTCGAGGTTGGCCAGGCCCACCGCGGCGGAGACGGGGTGGCCGCCGAAGGTGTAGCCGTGCAGGAAGGTGTTGTCGCCCTTGTAGAAGGGCTCGGCGAGGCGGTCGGAGATGATGCAGGCGCCGATCGGGGAGTAGCCCGAGGTCATGCCCTTGGCGCAGGTGATCATGTCCGGGACGTAGCCGAACTTGTCGCAGGCGAACATCGTGCCGAGGCGGCCGAAGGCGCAGATGACCTCGTCCGACACGAGCAGCACGTCGTACTGGTCGCAGATCTCGCGCACCCGCTGGAAGTAGCCGGGCGGGGGCGGGAAGCAGCCGCCGGCGTTCTGGACCGGCTCCAGGAAGACCGCGGCGACCGTGTCCGGGCCCTCGAAGAGGATCTGCTGCTCGATCTGGTCGGCGGCCCAGCGGCCGAAGGCCTCGGGGTCGTCGCCGAAGATCGGGGCGCGGTAGATGTTGGTGTTCGGCACCTTGTGCGCGCCCGGGACCAGCGGCTCGAACGGCGCCTTCAGGCCGGGCAGACCGGTGATGGACAGGGCGCCCTGCGGGGTGCCGTGGTAGGCGACCGCGCGGGAGATGACCTTGTACTTGGTGGGCTTGCCGACCAGCTTGAAGTACTGCTTGGCCAGCTTCCAGGCGGTCTCGACCGCCTCGCCGCCGCCGGTGGTGAAGAAGACCTTGTTCAGGTCGCCCGGGGCGTGGTCGGCCAGCCGCTCGGCCAGCTCCACGGCCTTGGGGTGGGCGTAGGACCAGACCGGGAAGAACGCCAGCTCCTGGGCCTGCTTGAAGGCGGTCTCGGCGAGTTCCGTGCGGCCGTGACCGGCCTGGACCACGAACAGACCGGCGAGACCGTCGAGGTAGCGCTTGCCCTTGTCGTCGTAGATGTAGGTGCCCTCGCCGCGCACGATCGTCGGGACGGGGGAGTTCTCGTACGAGGACATGCGGGTGAAGTGCATCCACAGGTGGTCGTACGCGGTCTTGCTGAGGTCCTTCTGGCTCACGGTTATCGGGTTCCCCACATGTAGGTCTGCTTCTTGAGCTTGAGGTAGACGAAGCTCTCGGTGGAGCGCACGCCGGGCAGTGACCGGATGCGTTTGTTGATGACGTCCAGCAGGTGGTCGTCGTCCTCGCAGACGATCTCGGCGAGGATGTCGAACGAGCCCGCGGTCATCACCACGTACTCGACTTCCGACATGTCAGTCAGCGCTTCGGCGATCTTCTCGACATCGCCCTCGACGTTGATCCCGACCATCGCCTGCCGGCGGAAGCCCACGGTGAGCGGGTCCGTGACGGCGACGATCTGCATCACGCCCTGGTCGAGCAGCTTCTGCACGCGCTGGCGCACGGCCGCCTCCGACAGGCCCACGGCCTTGCCGATCGCGGCGTACGGACGCCTGCCGTCCTCCTGGAGCTGTTCGATGATGGCGAGGGAGACGGCATCCAGGTGGGGAGTGCCGTTCCTGGACTCGCGGGTGGAGTCCCTCTGCTCTGCGCTTCGACTGGCCACGAGGTCACTGTGCACGACGTCTCGACAGTTCCGCAAGCCATGAACAATGAAATTCGTTGTTTACGTGAGTGAGATCTGCGGAATTCGCAGGATCGGTGCGAGCAGGGGTGTTGAAAACGTGGGCTCGCGGATTAGGGTGGTGTCTCAGGTAATGGACACCGAACTTGGAGGGCCGGCAGTGAGCACCGAGCTGCGTCGTCTGCGCAACTACATCGACGGTGAGTTCCGGGACGCCGCCGACGGACGGACCACCGAGGTGGTCAACCCCGTGACGGGTGAGGCCTACGCGACCGCGCCGCTGTCCGGTCAGGCGGACGTCGACGCCGCGATGGCGGCCGCCGCCGCGGCCTTCCCGGCGTGGCGCGACACCACTCCGGCCGAGCGGCAGAAGCACCTGCTGAAGATCGCGGACGCCTTCGAGGAGCGCGCCGAGGAACTCATCGCGGCCGAGGTCGAGAACACGGGCAAGCCGATCGGGCTCACGCGGTCCGAGGAGATCCCGCCCATGGTCGACCAGATCCGCTTCTTCGCGGGCGCGGCCCGGATGCTGGAGGGGCGCTCGGCCGGCGAGTACATGGAGGGGCTGACCTCGATCGTCCGCCGCGAGCCGGTCGGCGTCTGCGCGCAGGTCGCGCCGTGGAACTACCCGATGATGATGGCCGTGTGGAAGTTCGCGCCGGCGATCGCGGCCGGCAACACGGTGGTGCTGAAGCCCTCCGACACCACGCCCGCCTCGACCGTGCTGATCGCGGAGATCATCGGGGAGATCCTGCCGAAGGGCGTCTTCAACGTCATCACCGGTGACCGGGAGACGGGCCGGCTGATGGTCGAGCACCCGACTCCCGCGATGGCCTCCATCACCGGGTCCGTGCGCGCCGGTATGCAGGTCGCCGAGTCCGCGTCCAAGGACCTGAAGCGGGTCCACCTGGAGCTGGGCGGCAAGGCGCCCGTCGTCGTCTTCGAGGACACGGACATCGCCAAGGCCGTGGAGGGCATCTCCGTGGCCGGGTTCTTCAACGCCGGGCAGGACTGTACGGCGGCCACGCGCGTCCTCGTCCACGAGTCCATCCACGACGAGTTCGTCGCGGCGCTCGCGAAGGCCGCCGGCGAGACCAAGACCGGGCAGCCGGACGACGAGGACGTGCTCTTCGGACCGCTGAACAACCCCAACCAGCTCAAGCAGGTGACCGGGTTCATCGAGCGGCTGCCCGCGCACGCCAAGGTCGAGACCGGTGGCCACCAGGTGGGCGACAAGGGCTACTTCTACGCGCCGACCGTCGTCTCCGGGCTCAAGCAGGACGACGAGATCATCCAGAAGGAGGTCTTCGGACCGGTCATCACCGTCCAGTCCTTCCGGGACGAGGACCAGGCCGTGGAGTGGGCCAACGGCGTCGAGTACGCCCTCGCCTCCTCGGTGTGGACCAAGGACCACGGACGCGCCATGCGGATGTCGAAGAGGCTGGACTTCGGCTGCGTGTGGATCAACACGCACATCCCGCTGGTCGCGGAGATGCCGCACGGCGGCTTCAAGAAGTCCGGCTACGGCAAGGACCTCTCGGGCTACGGCTTCGAGGACTACACGCGGATCAAGCACGTGATGACGTCGCTGGAGGCGTGAGCGGCAGGGGTACACGGGGACCGGCCATCGACAAGGTGTCCGGTCCCGCCTCCGCCCTCCTCGACGCGGCGTCGATTGTCGCCGCGCGGGCGGGTCCGGGATGCTGCGCCCATGCCCCTGACGCCGAAGAACCTTTCGCTTCCCCGTCGTTCACTGCTGCTCGCGCTCCTCGGCACAGTGGCCGGCTGCGGAGTGCCAGCGGCCTATGTACGGCCGGGTGAGCGCGCCGTCGCGGACCTGTCGGCCCGTCAGAAGAGAGTGGCTTGGGCGAACTGGCCGCTGTACATCGACGTCGACGACGCCGACCCGAACCGGCGGCCCACGCTCGACGCCTTCGAGAAGCACACCGGGATCTCCGTCAGGTACACCGAGGAGATCAACGACAACGACGAGTTCTTCGGCAAGATCAGCCCGGCGCTGATGAACCACCAGCAGACCGGACGGGACCTGATCGTCATGTCCGACTGGATGTGCGCGCGGTTCGTCCGGCTGGGGTGGGTCCAGCAGATGGACCGGGCCCGCCAGCCGAACGTGGCCGAGTACCTGGACCCGCAGCTGAGTTCCCCCGCCTTCGACCCGGGCCGCAGGTACACCGTGCCGTGGCAGTCGGGGATCACCGGCATCGCGTACAACCACAGGAGGCTCGGCCGGGAGATCCGTCATGTCTCCGACCTGTGGGCGAAGGACCTCAAGGGCCGGGTGACCCTCCTCTCCGGTCTGGACGAGGCGTTCGCGCTGCTGATGCAGGGCAACGGCGTCGACATCACCCGGTGGACCGCCGCCGACTTCCACACGGTGTGCGACCAGGTGGAGAAGTACGTCAGCGACGGCCAGATCCGCCGCTTCACCGGCAACGACTACACGAAGGACCTGGTGACCGGTGACGTCCTCGCCTGTCAGGCCTACTCCGGTGACGTCATCCAACTCCAGGCCGACAACCCCGACATCCGCTTCGTCGTCCCCGAGGAGGGCGCCGAGCTGTGGTCGGACTCCCTGATGATCCCCGACCGCGCCCTGCACAAGCGCAACGCGGAACGGCTCGTCGACTACTACTACGACCCCGAGACCGCCGCCGAACTCGCCGCCTGGGTCAACTACGTCTGCCCCGTCCCCGCCGCCCGTGAGGTCCTGGCCTCCTCCAAGGACAAGGACACCGCCGCCCTCGCCGAGAACCCGCTGATCTTCCCCGACGCCACGATGCGCCGACGGCTGGCGATCGCACGGGACATCACGTCGAGGGAGCGGGTGGGGTTCGCGAGGCGGTGGAACGCGATCGTGGGGTTGTAGCCACCACGGCACTCCCGGTGGCGGGCGCCCGGTCGTGCGTGCGGTCAGGAGGAGTTGGCGTTCGACGGGCCGTAGAACTCGATCTCGGCGATGGCGACCTGCTTGCTGGCGTCCGCGCCGTAGGCCGACTCGATGGTGAAGCGGACCGCGGTGACCTCGCCGACGCGGAAGGGCTCGCGCTGGCTGCCCGGGCCCTGGTCGAGGACGAGTTGGCGGGTGGTCTTCTTGCCGTTGGCCAGGGTGACGGTGGCCTCGATGCGGTGCGGGCGGGCCGACTGCTGGAGCTGGTCGGCGCGGGTGGAGACGCCCGGGGTGATGCGCAGGTCCAGCAGACGCGTCGGTTCGTTGAACTTCGCCTCGATCCACTGGCCCTGGCCCGAGTCCGACACACCGGGGCCCCACCAGGTGTTGTTGAACTTGTCGAAGGCCATGGCGGGCTTGTGGCCCGGGTAGGAGCGGGAGGCGCTGTAGCTGTCCGGATCCACCGGGGCGCGCTTGGAGAAGTGGTCCCGGGTCGCCTGGATGCCCTGGGGGAGGTTGACGGCGCCCACGATCAGCAGGGTC
The DNA here is from genome assembly GCF_017614965.1 of Streptomyces griseorubiginosus. GTDB lineage: Bacteria > Actinomycetota > Actinomycetes > Streptomycetales > Streptomycetaceae > Streptomyces > Streptomyces griseorubiginosus_B. Next base: position 7,074 of record NZ_WVUG01000383.1, read on the forward strand.
AGGACGACCGCCGCGCCCAGCCAGGTCAGGACGCGGTCGAAGGCGCGGCGCAGCCGGGGGCGGTCGCCGGCCCACGGGGTCTCGCGGTTGCCCGCTCCGAACAGCCGCCGCCACCAGGGCAGTCGGCCGGGGGACTGGGCGTCGCCGGTCATCGGCATCGCGCAGCGCGTGCAGAAGTGCCGGTCGGGACGGTTGCGGGTGCCGCACCAGGGACACGGGGTGCCGCCGTCCGCGCCGAGTTCCTCGCCGGGGGCCCGTACGGTCTGCGGCCGCTGGGGGACGGGGCGGCCGCAGAC
>NZ_WVUG01000384.1 GCF_017614965.1 Streptomyces griseorubiginosus
CCGCGGCCTCATCGGCCTGCCCCTGCCCGCCGCCCGCGCCCTGCTCCTGCTCGGCGGCATCGCCACCGCGGCCTCCGCCTTCCTCGCCTGGACCTGGACCAGCGACTTCCCCGGCGACCTCACCGTCTACGGCTACCCCGGCGGCCTGCAATGGCTGACCTTCGTCGCCGGAGTCCTCACCGCCGTCTTCGCGCTCGCCTCCTACGGCGTCCGCGGCCTGCGCTGGCTGCTGCCCGCCCGCAACAACGCGCCCCTGGTCCTCACCGCCCTCGGCGGCTTCGGCGTCACCTGGTTCACCGCCATCGAGATCGCCGCCAAACTCGGCGGCCTCGCCAACTGGGAACCCGGCACCTACATCGCCATAGTCGCCTCGCTCATCCCCGTCATCGGCGCCTTCGCCCTCCCGCAGGAAGCCGGCGAGACGACCAAGGAGACCCTCAAGGCGTACATCGCCAAGCCCGACGCGATCCCCGCGCCGCAACCCGTCTCCCCCTGGATCCAGCGCCTGATCATCACCATCGTGGCCGCCCTCGGCCTCGGCGTCTTCGCCTACGGCATCGACACCGAGTACGGCGAGATCTTCATCGGCTTCCTCATCGTCCTCATCTTCGCCGTCTGGGCACTGCACACCGCCGGCCTCCTCGACCGCTTCTCCGCCATGGTCGCCGACAACCGCAGCTTCAGCCTCGCCATGGGCTTCGCCGCCGCGATCGCCTTCCCGCTCACCCAGACCGACGACCACTACGCCAACATCGGCGTCAACATCCTGATCTTCGGCACCGTCGCCCTGGGCCTGAACATCGTCGTCGGCCTCGCCGGCCTCCTCGACCTCGGATACGTCGCCTTCCTCGGCGTCGGCGCCTACACCGCGGCCCTGGTCTCCGGCTCCGAGTTCTCCCGCTTCTCCGGCGTCCAGTTCCCCTTCTGGGCCGCCGCCCTCGCCGGCGCCGCCGCCTCCCTCATCTTCGGCGTGCTCATCGGCGCGCCCACCCTGCGGCTGCGCGGCGACTACCTGGCCATCGTGACCCTCGGCTTCGGAGAGATCTTCCGCCTCGCCGTCAACAACATGGACGGCGTCTCCGGCCCCGACATCACCAACGGCCCCAACGGCATCCCCTCCATCCCCGACCTGAAGCTCTTCGGCTTCAACTTCGGCGAGGCCCACGACCTCGGCAGCTTCACCATCGGCCGGTTCGCCAACTACTACCTGCTGATGGTCCTGGTCATGGCCCTCGTCGTGACCGTCTACCGGCGCGCCGCCGACTCCCGCATCGGCCGCTCCTGGATCGCCATCCGCGAGGACGAGACCGCCGCCACCGCCATGGGCATCAACGGCTTCCGCGTCAAGCTCATCGCCTTCGCCCTCGGCGCCTCACTCGCCGGCCTCGCCGGCACCGTCAGCGCCCACGTCACCTACAACGTCGTACCCAACCCCTACCAGTTCGCCGGCGCCGCCCCGCCCAACTCGGCCTTCCTGCTGGCCGCCGTCGTCCTCGGCGGCATGGGCACCGTCTCCGGCCCCATCCTCGGTGCCGCCCTGCTCTACCTGCTCCCGGAGAAGCTGGTCTTCCTCCAGGACAAGTCACTGCTCGCGTTCGGCATCGCGCTCATCCTGCTGATGCGCTTCCGCCCCGAGGGCATCATCGCCAACCGCCGCCGCCAACTCGAATTCCACGAGACCGGCCAACTCGACGTACCAGAGACCACGACGCTGTCCGACGAACCGGCCGTCACCAAGGCAGGGGCGTAAAGAACCATGACGACACCTGTACTCGAAGCCCGCGACGTCACCATGCGCTTCGGCGGCCTCACCGCCGTCCGCTCGGTCGACTTCACGGTCAACAGCGGCGAGATCGTCGGCCTCATCGGCCCCAACGGCGCCGGCAAGACCACCTTCTTCAACTGCCTCACCGGCCTGTACGTCCCCACCGAGGGCAGCGTCTCCTACCAAGGCACCGTCCTGCCCCCCAAACCGCACCTGGTCACCAAGGCCGGCATCGCCCGCACCTTCCAGAACATCCGCCTCTTCGCCAACATGACGGTCCTCGAGAACGTCCTCGTCGGCCGCCACACCCGCACCAAGGAAGGCCTCTGGTCCGCCCTGCTGCGCGGCCCCGGCTTCAAGAAGGCGGAGAAGGCCAGCGAGACACGAGCCATGGAACTCCTGGAGTTCATCGGCCTCGCCCACAAACGCGACCACCTCGCACGCAACCTCCCCTACGGCGAACAGCGCAAGCTGGAGATCGCGCGGGCCATGGCCTCCGAGCCCGGCCTGCTCCTGCTCGACGAGCCCACCGCCGGCATGAACCCGCAGGAAACCCGGGCCACCGAAGAACTCGTCTTCGCCATCCGGGACATGGGCATCGCCGTCCTCGTCATCGAGCACGACATGCGCTTCATCTTCAACCTCTGCGACCGCGTCGCCGTACTCGTCCAGGGCGAGAAGCTCGTCGAGGGCACCTCCGAGGTGGTCCAGGCCGACGAACGCGTCATCGCCGCCTACCTGGGCGAACCGTTCGACGGCGACCCCGGCGAGACCGAGGCCGCCGGCACCACCAAGGGAGACCCCCAGTGACCGCACTCCTGGAGGTCGAGGACCTCCACGTCGCCTACGGCAAGATCGAAGCCGTCAAGGGCATCTCCTTCTCCGTCGAGGTGGGCCAGGTCGTCACCCTCATCGGCACCAACGGCGCCGGCAAGACCACGACCCTGCGCACCCTCTCCGGACTGCTCAAGCCCAGCGCCGGCAAGATCACGTTCGACGGCAAGCCCCTCACCGGCATCGCCGCGCACAAGATCGTCGCCCTGGGCCTCGCCCACTCCCCCGAGGGCCGGCACATCTTCCCCCGGCTCACCATCGAAGAGAACCTCCAGCTCGGCGCCTTCCTCCGCAAGGACAAGGAAGGCATCGAAAAGGACATACAGCGCGCCTACGACCTCTTCCCCATCCTCGGAGAACGCCGCAGGCAGGCCGCCGGCACCCTCTCGGGCGGCGAGCAGCAGATGCTCGCCATGGGCCGCGCCCTGATGTCCCAGCCCAAACTGCTGATGCTCGACGAACCCTCCATGGGTCTCTCCCCGATCATGATGCAGAAGATCATGGCGACCATCGTCGAACTCAAGTCCCAGGGCACGACGATCCTGCTCGTCGAGCAGAACGCCCAGGCCGCCCTCTCGCTCGCCGACCAGGGACACGTCATGGAAGTCGGCAACATCGTCCTGTCCGGCACCGGCCAGGACCTCCTGCACGACGAGTCGGTCCGCAAGGCGTACCTCGGCGAGGACTAGGCGCTCTGCGGCACACGAGAAGGCCCGCGCCCCTGATCCCTCAGGGCCGCGGGCCTTCTCCTCTCCTGGGCCGTCAGCCCTTGGACGCCTTCTTCTCGTCCGCGTCCTGAATGACCGCCTCCGCCACCTGCTGCATCGACATCCGGCGGTCCATCGAGGTCTTCTGGATCCACCGGAACGCGGCCGGCTCGGTCAGCCCGTACTCGGTCTGCAGGATCGACTTCGCCCGGTCCACGAGCTTACGGGTCTCCAACCGGAGCGTGAGGTCGGCGATCTCCTTCTCCAGCTCCTTCAGCTCGGTGAACCGCGACACCGCCATCTCGATGGCCGGCACCACGTCACTCTTGCTGAACGGCTTCACGAGATAGGCCATCGCACCGGCGTCACGGGCGCGCTCGACGAGATCCCGCTGCGAGAAGGCGGTGAGCATCAGCACCGGGGCGATCCGCTCCTCGGCGATCTTCTCGGCGGCGGAGATACCGTCCAGCTTGGGCATCTTCACATCGAGGATGACGAGGTCCGGCTTGTGCTCACGGGCGAGCTCGACAGCCTGCTCACCGTCGCCGGCCTCACCGACGACGCTGTAGCCCTCCTCCTCCAGCATCTCTTTGAGGTCGAGCCGGATCAGGGCCTCGTCCTCAGCGATGACGACACGGGTCGTCAGCGGAGGCACGTGCGACTTGTCGTCATCGGCCGCGTCTACGGGCTGGGGCGACTCGGGGGAGGTCACGGGGGCTCCTTGGTCAGGGCAGGGGTGGTGCTGACAAGAGCGTACCTAGCTGCGGTAAGGTGGGTGCGCGAGGGGTTGCACTTCTCCTTCCTTTCTAAGGCCCCAGTACTCCAACTGGTCAGAGAGGCCGCTCTCAAACAGCGGACAGTGTGGGTTCGAATCCCACCTGGGGCACTTTTCCTTCGATTTCAAGGTCTCCACCAGAAGCGGATGTTCCCGTTCTCGTGAACATCCGCTCTTTGCTGCGTGTCGTCGTGCCCACTCTCACAGAGTGAGCCACATGTACGACGTCAGCACACGCAAGCGAGCTCTCGCCCTCGTAGCACAGGGCCGAAGCCTGAATTCAGTGAGCAAGCAGACGGGCATCTCACGTGCCGCGATCCGCTCATGGCGAGACCGTCTGGAGCCCTTGCCCCGTGTCGCCCCTCAGGACCCGGGACCACCCGCTGATGAACGCGCCTACGCATACCTCCTGGGGCTTTATCTCGGCGACGGATGCATCAGCGCGCAACCGCGCACCGGCTACCAACTGCGCATCGCCTGCGCCGACGCCTGGCCCGGGCTCATCGACCTCTGCCGCGAAGCCATCAAGAAGGTACGCCCGGGCATCGGCGTGTACATCCTGCAGAGGCAGGGCTGCGTTGCGGTGACCTCCTACTCGCAGCACTGGCCGCGCCTCTTTCCTCAGCACGGGCCCGGCAAGAAGCACGAACGCCATATCGCCCTCGCACCCTGGCAGCAGGCCATGGTGGACGCGCACCCTTGGGAGTTGATCCGGGGCCTCATCCACTCCGACGGCTGCAGGATCACCAACTGGACGACCCGCCCCGTGGACGGAGAGCAGAAGCGCTACGAATACCCCCGGTACTTCTTCACCAACCTGTCTGTCGACATCATCCGTCTCTTCACGAACACGCTTGACCACGTGGGCGTCGCGTGGCGCCAGGCGAACGCTCGCAACATCTCCATCGCCCGCAAGGCCTCCGTAGCCCTCCTGGACGCCCACGTGGGCCCCAAGTACTGACCCCCACCCCTACTTCGGGCTGTCGTCCTCGCCGATGTGGTGGACGCGCACCATGTTCGTCGAGCCGGAGACCCCGGGGGGTGAGCCTGCCGTGATGACCACCACGTCGCCCTGCTCGCAGCGGCCGTACTTCAGCAGTAGCTCGTCCACCTGTTCGACCATCGCGTCGGTGGAGTCGACGTGCGGGCCCAGGAACGTCTCCGCGCCCCAGGTGAGGCTGAGCTGGGAGCGGGTGGACGGTTCGGGGGTGAAGGCCAGGAGGGGGATCGGGGAGCGGTAGCGGGAGAGGCGGCGGGCCGTGTCGCCGGACTGGGTGAAGGCGACCAGGAACTTCGCGCCGAGGAAGTCGCCCATCTCGGCCGCCGCCCGGGCGACCGCGCCGCCCTGGGTGCGGGGTTTGTTGCTTTCGGTGAGGGGCGGCAGGCCCTTGGCGAGGATGTCTTCTTCCGCCGCTTCGACGATCTTCGCCATGGTGCGGACGGTCTCGATCGGGTACTTGCCGACGCTCGTCTCGCCGGACAGCATCACCGCGTCCGTGCCGTCGATCACCGCGTTGGCGACGTCGGAGGCCTCCGCGCGGGTCGGGCGGGAGTTGTCGATCATCGAGTCGAGCATCTGCGTCGCCACGATCACCGGCTTGGCGTTGCGCCGGGCGAGTTTGATCGCGCGCTTCTGGACGAACGGGACCTGTTCGAGGGGCATCTCCACGCCCAGGTCTCCTCGGGCGACCATGATGCCGTCGAAGGCGGCGACGATGTCGTCGATCGCGTCGACGGCCTGCGGCTTCTCCACCTTGGCGATGACGGGGAGCCGGCGCCCCTCCTCGTCCATGATGCGGTGCACGCCCTCGACGTCCCGGCCGCTGCGGACGAAGGACAGTGCGATGACGTCGAAGCCCGTGCGCAGCGCCCAGCGCAGGTCGGCTTCGTCCTTGTCGGAGAGGGCGGGGACGGAGACGGCGACGCCGGGGAGGTTGAGGCCCTTGTGGTCGGAGACCATGCCGCCTTCGACGACGGTGGTGTGGACGCACGGTCCGTCGACCTCGGTGACCTCCAGGCAGACCTTGCCGTCGTCGACGAGGATGCGTTCGCCGGGGGTGACGTCGGCGGCGAGGCCGGAGTAGGTGGTTCCGCAGGTGTGGCCGTCGCCCTCGGCGCCTTCCTCGACGGTGATGGTGAAGCTGTCGCCGCGTTCAAGGAGTACGGGGCCTTCGGTGAAGCGGCCGAGGCGGATCTTCGGGCCCTGAAGGTCGGCGAGGAGTCCGACGCTGCGGCCGCTCTCGTCGGCGGCCTTGCGAACGCGCTGGTAGCGCTCCTCGTGCTCGGCGTGGCTGCCGTGGCTGAGGTTGAAGCGGGCGACGTCCATTCCGGCGTCGACCAGGGCTTTGATCTGGTCGTACGAGTCGGTGGCGGGGCCCAGAGTGCAGACGATCTTTGCTCGGCGCATGGTTCGAGCGTATGCCTTACCGGCGGGTAGCGAATTGGACGGACATGACCACTCAACAACCGTTGGGTGAAGGGCTGTTGACAAGTATTGAATTGTGCGGGGGGCCGCTCCGATGAGCATTCGAACGGCCCGCGCGCACCGCGCCGATTTGCTCCCGTGACGTCTACAGTCGCGGCGGTTCCATGGTGAACCGGGCGTTGACCGTGGCGTTCACGCGTTGCCGCTGGGGTTCGAGGTCGAGCGCGGCGGGGGTGTCCTCGGCGGCCGCCCCGTAGGCCATGGAGCGCATCCGGCTGCCGGGCGCCTGGGGGTACGGCGGCGGGGCGCCCTCCGCTCCGACGTCGGCGAGTTCCACCAGCGCGGCGAGTGAGGTGCCGAGCGCTTCCGCGTACTCCCGCGCCCGTTGCACCGCTTCCCGTACCGCCTGCTGCCGGGCCTGGCGGTATGCGGGCGAGTCGGGGCGCAGCGCCCACCAGGGGCCGTCGACGCGGGTGAGTTCGAGGTCGGCCAGTCGGGTGGTGAGTTCGCCCAGGGCGGTGAAGTCGGTGAGCTCGGCGGTGATGTGGACGCGTCCGTGGTAGGCGTGGACACGTTCGCCGCGGCCCTTCTCCTTCAGTTCGGGGCTGATGGAGAAGGCGCCGGTCTCCAGGTGTTCCACCGCGTCGCCGTAGGTCTTGACGAGGTCGAGGACGGTGGCGTTGCGCTGGGTGAGGTCGTCGAGGGCGGCGCGGCGGTCGCGGCCGCGGGAGGCGACGGTGACGCCGATGCGGGCGATCTCGGGGTCCACTTCGAGGCGGGCCTCGCCGCGGACGGCGATCCGGGGGGCGTCGGGGGTGCCGTAGGGGAC
>NZ_WVUG01000385.1 GCF_017614965.1 Streptomyces griseorubiginosus
GCTGCGGGGATCGCGGATGCGTGACCGGGGACCACCTTCCAATCCGGGGCCTTGCGGTACCCGGGCGGACTGCTTCCTCGCCCGGGCGATCCTGATGGCGTCTCGCTCCTTACCTTCGGTTACTCGGTTGTATTGCTGGATAACGCGGGTACTGCTCGCGACCCCTTCGGGATCGCGTCCTGCTTGACCTGCATGCGCGGCAGTCCCTGTCTGCCGCGCCCACTTCGACTTCCTGAGTACAGGAGTAATAGTAGCCCTATCGATGACCAATGTCTATCTCAGCCATGACAGATTTTCTCCATCGCGCCTGAAAGAGTGCTTCGCCGCAGGTTGCGACTTCGGGCTACGATCACGATGTTCACGTGACCGCTCCGCCCCCCGCACGGCCGGCAGCTGGTCGGCGGGGAGTTCTGCCGGTTCGTGCGCCCTGACGGGAACGGCGCGGACCTGACGCACAACGCAATGGTGCCCCTGGACCGTGACGAACTCCTCCACATGCCCGGCCTGCGGCAGGCCACGTCCTCTCCGGCGACAGAATGGCGCGCGGCCTTGAAGATCGGGGTGCGAGGGCGGCCGGCGCGGTGGGCCTGGCTGTCGTGGCAGGATGCAGTGCCACCCGGCTCAGTCAGGGGGCGTAGCACAGCGCGGGCGCCCGGCATGAGTGCGGCAATGGCGTCGACAAACAGTCGTTCCGTCCAGCCCTCCCACAGGTCCTCGCCACTCAGGTCCTGGCGCCCCGGCCGGGCCTCCAGGCCGGGGGCTTCGGGCAAGCTGCCCGCAGTGGGGGCAGGGCTGAAGCCAGGCCTTCACAGCACCGTCGCAAGCGCTGTGCCACGACAGTGCCCACGCCCCGCTCAATGCCACACCAGCGACGACCTCGCAGCCTGGCAAGCCGTCACTGCCCCCACCCACTGACACCGACCTGGCACATCACATCCAACAGAGACCCGGACGGGCGATGTGGTGACTTGGGTTGACGGGCGTCCGGCCTGCGGGGCCCACGGACCAGCGGGCTGCCGCGGGTCCGTCTTGTCGCATGGTCGGTGGCCAGGTTGAAAGGGGTCACTGGATCGGTGTGTCGGGCGGGGGGAGTCGGATGGTGCGCTCGCGGTCGACGGAGTTGACGCCGTCGATTGCCTCCAGGGCCGGTATCCGGTCCTCCGAGACGGTGCCGGAGAGGGTGCCGAGGAGCGGCTGCTCGCCCGTGACCGTCAGCCCGGCCCGCCGCAGGGCCTCGATCACGTCCGCGAACCGGTCGGGGTCGACCGCCAGGATGACCCCGACCGGTTCGGACTGGGACGACTCGCTCACGGGGCCTGGAGCAGACCGGCGCCTACGTCCCTGACGGGCTGCGTCAGCGGGAACGCGCCGGACTTCAGAGCGGCCATGAGATCGTCCGCAGAAGCGTTCGGGTTCGCCTGGGCGAGCAGCGCGATGACACCCGCCACGTGCGGCGTGGCCATGCTGGTGCCGCTCAGGTTCTGGTACCCGCCACCAGGGGCGGCCGAGCGCACGTCCCTGCCGGGCGCGGCGATGTTGATCTCGCCGCCCTGGCCGTTGATGCCGCCGTTGGAGAAGAACGACGTCGTGAGCGCCTTGTCGAGCGAGGCCACCGCGAGGATCGAGGGACAGTTGGCGGGCCGGCTGACCGGCTGGATGCTCGGGGGCCGCTGGCTGTCGTTGCCCGCAGCGGCGACGATGACCGTCCCGCGGCTGAGCGCGCGGAGGGCCAGCTGCTCGTACGTCTGCGGGAACAGCTCACCCGGTCGGACCCACGCGCCGAGCGACATGGAGATCACCCGCGCGCCGTGGGCGACGGCCCAGGCCATGCCCGCCAGGATCTGGCCGTCGGTTCCGCTGCCCGCGTTGCTGAGCACCTTCGCCGCGAGGATCCGGGCCTCGCAGGCCACGCCGTAGCGGGGCCCCTGCTGGGGGTGAGCCGGACCGGCGACGGTGCCGATGCAGTGCGTGCCGTGGCCGTTGCCGTCCTCGACGGTCTGGCCAGGCACGAAGGAGGCCGTCGCCTCGATGCGCCCGGCCAGGTCCGGGTGGTCGGTGTCCACGCCGGTGTCGAGGACGGCGATCTTTACGTCGCGTCCGGTCAAGGTGGACAGGTTGGCCCTAATCGCCTGCAGGCCCCAGGTCCACCTCTGCTCGTCCCAGGCCGGGCCATGGGCAGCGGCCATTTCGGCCGTGGTGTGGCGGGTGACCACATCCTCGTCGCTGCGGTAGGCCGGGAAGAACTCGGTCGGCGCCTGCTGCGGAGTGATGACCGGCGAGGCGTAGACCATGCGCTCAGGCTCCGCCGCGATGATCGAGGACTCCGCCTCGGCCGTGGTCACCAGCGCGTGGCGCTGGTCGGGCCGCACCTCGACGACGGCGGCACCGAGCTCCTCGAAGTGCACTGAGACGTCGGGACGCTCGAGGAGTTCGGCGACGTTCGCGGTCTCGGTTCCCCGGACACGTTCGACAGACGCTATGTCGGCGGAGGAACGCAGTGCGTTCAGTCCGGCCTCCTGGTTGCTCGGGTCGAGCAGGACCACGTACCGACCGGTGTACTCCGTGCCCAGGCCCGTGACGTGGCCATTGGGCCGTTCGGGGTGCCCGCCGAAGGAGGGCCTGTCCATGGGTCCGTTCGCCATTGAATTTCCCGCTTTCTGTGCGCTTCCCCCGGTTTCTGGACGCGCGCCGCATCACGGTGTGTCGGGTACCGAGGATGGTGGGCCGCAGCTCTTTCCGCGTACGACGCGTACTGCCGTCACCTGCAAGATTGTCCTTGCCAGGCCGACAGCCCGCCCCCCTCGAACACGGTCGCATTGGCCCCAGAGGCCCGCAACACAGCCGCGCCGCCGGTGGAAGAGCCCCCAAGCATCCGAAGTGGGTCACGATTCAGGTGGCGCCCATCGAAAGCGCAGTGGTCGATGGGGAGTTGGTGGTCGTGCAGGCCCGCGCAGCGTTGGAGCGGGCCGCATCTCCCGCCTGCGGGACGGTGCCGGGCCGGGTGCACGGCCGATACGTGCGCTGCCTTGCCGATCTCGCAGTCGCCGTTCGCCCTGTGTTGATCGAGTTACAGGTCCGGCGATTCCGCTGCCGTCACCGCGCCTGCCGACAGGCCACGTTCGCCGAGCAGGTCGACGGACTCACCTTCCGGCACAGGGGCGAAGCACCGGGCTGCAGACAGTGCTGCAACAGGCAGCGGCGATGCCGGCTGGCCGAGCCGGCGGCCCCCGTTTGGCCAACAAGCTCGCTCAGTCCTCGATCACCAGCCCCTTCGCCGCGAGAAGCGGCGCGAGACCGCACACCTCGGTGACGGTCCTGCCCGCCCGGTACGCGGCGATGTACCCCGCCTCGGCGTTGACGCGTTCCTTCGACGCGGCGGCCACCTGTGCGGCGTCCTCACGGCGGACCACCACCACGCCGTCGGCGTCGGCCCGCACCACGTCACCGGGGCGGACGAGCACACCGCCGACGGTGACCGGCTCGCACATCGGTCCGACGGTCTCCTTGACCGTGCCCTTGATGCAGACGCTGCGCGAGAAGACCGGGAACCCCAGGGCGCGCAGGTCCTCGGTGTCGCGGACACCGGTGTCGGTGACCAGGCCGCCGAGCCCCTTGGCCTGGCAGGCGTTGGCGAGGACGTCCCCGAAGGAGCCCGCCTCCTCGTAGGCGCCGGCGGACACGACGATGACGTCCCCGGGGCGGGCGTAGGCGATGGCTGTCTGGAGCATCAGGTTGTCGCGCGGTGCGCACTGGACCGGGAAGGCGGGACCGCACAGCGACATACGGTGGTCGACCGGCTTGATGGCCGAGTCCAGCGCGCCGAGTCGGCCCTGGGCCTCGTGGATGGTGGCCGAGGAGAAGGCACGCAGCTGCTCGACGACGACGGCGTCCGGCCGCTCGAACTTCGTGCTGACGCTGATCATGACGACCTTTCAGGGAGAGGGTACGGGCGACAGCTCGGCGCAGGCGGCCGCGATGCGACCGCACGCCTCGGTGAGGACGTCCGTCGAGGTGGCGAACGAGATGCGGAAGTAGCCGGGTGCGCCGTAGGCGGTTCCGTGGATGACCGCCACCTGCCGGCTGTCGAGGAGGTGGCGGGCGAAGTCCTCGTCGTTGCGTATCGGGCTGCCGGACGGGGTGAACCGCCCGATCATGGCCCGGCAGTCGACCAACAGGTAGAAGCCCCCGTCGGGGACCGTGCAGCTGAGTCCGGGGACGTCGTTGACGAGCTTCACCGTGGCGTCGCGGCGTTGGCGGTAGACGCGCACGGTGTCCCGGACGAAGTCCTGCGGGCCGGTGAGCGCGGCGGCAGCGGCGGCCTGGCTCACGGAGGAGGGGCAGGAGGAGGTCTGGGACTGGAGGGTGTTGATGGCGGTCACCAGGTCGGCCGGGCCGACGCCGTACCCGATGCGCCACCCGGTCATCGCGTACGTCTTGGAGACGCCGTTGGTGAGGAACACCCGTCCGGCCAGGCGGGGTTCGAGGGCCGTCAGGGTCGGGGGCGGCTCCTCGCCGTACCAGATCTCGTCGTAGATCTCGTCGGTGAGGACGCCCACCCTCGGATGGTCCAGCAACACCTCGGCGAGGGCGCGCAGTTCGGCGCTGGTGTAGGCGGATCCGGTTGGATTGCCGGGGGTGTTGAGCACCACCCAGCGCGTGCGCTCGGTGATCGCCGCCGCGAGCCGTTCGGGGGTCAGCTTGAAGCCGTCCGACGCGGGGCAGTCGACGACGACCGGGGTGCCGTCGTTCGCGCGGACCATGTCCGGGTACGACACCCAGTACGGGGCGGGGACGATCACCTCGTCGCCTTCGTCCAAGGTGGCCGCCAGGGCGAGGAAGATGACCTGCTTGGCCCCTCCCCCGACGGTGATCTGGGCGTCGGTGCACTCCAGGCCGTGGCGTGCGCGGAGTTTCGCGGCGATGGCGGCGCGCAGCCGCGGGGTGCCGTTCACGGGGGTGTACTTTGTCTCGCCCGCCTCGATCGCCTCGATCGCGGCGGCCTTGACGTGACCGGGGGTGTCGAAGTCGGGCTCGCCCACGGTCAGGTCGTGGATGGTCAGGCCCTGGCTCTTGAGTTCGCGTACGCGTTGGGCCGCCGCCGTGCTCGGCGAGGGGTTGATACGGCGGACGCGCCGGGCGGTGTCCATCGGATCAGCCCTCCCGGCGCTCGAAGTTGAGGCCGCCGGGGACCTGGAAGGTGGGCAGGATCTCGATGTGGCCGATGTTGACGTGCCGGGGTGAGTCGACGGCGAACTCGATGGAGTCGGCGATGTCCTCGGGCTTGAGGGACTCGTAGCCGTCGTAGAACTGCCGCTGCGCCTCCTCCATGTCGCCGAGGAGCCGGCCGAAGATCTCCGTCTCCACGCGCCCGGGGCAGACCTCGGTGACGCGGACCCGGCGGCCGTAGCCGTCCACCCGCAACTGGCGGGAGAGGGTGTGCACGGCCGCCTTGGTGGCGTGGTAAACGGTGTTGCCGCCGAAGTTGTAGACGCCGGCGATGGAGCTGATGTTGACGATGTGGCCCAGGTCGCGCTCCACCATGCCGGGCATGAGCAGGCGTACCAGGTGCAGGACGGCCTGGATGTTGACGGCGATCTGCTCGTCGACGGCGAACTCGTCGGCGGTCAGGATGTTGCCGGTGCGCGAGACCCCCGCGTTGTTGACGAGGACGTCGATCTCCAGGCCGGCCACCGCGGCGGTGAGCGCCTCGGTGTCGGTGATGTCGACGGCGTGCGGGACGCAGCCGGTGGCGCGGGCGAGGGCGTCGAGCCGTTCGGCGTTGCGCGCCACGGCGTGGACCTCCAGGCCGCGCTTGGCGAGTCGCTCGACGACCACGGCGCCGATGCCGGTGGAGGCTCCGGTGACGAGAGCCGTCCTGTAGTCGGACAGGGGCATGCTGATGGGCTCCTTCGTGTGCGGGTGCGGGTGGTCGTCAGGCGTCGCGCAGGGGCAGGTGGGCGCGGTCCTGGATCCGGGAGACGGCGATGAGGGTGCCCAGCGCGGTGAGGGCGGCGTAGAAGGCCGGCACGTTGACATTGCCGGTGCGGCCGATGAGGTAGGTCATCAGCAGGGGTGCGGTGCCGCCGAAGAGGGCGGCGGAGACGTTGTAGCCCAGGCCGTAGGCGGAATAGCGGACGCGGGTGGGGAAGAGTTCGACGAGCAGGATGTGGATGACACCGGTGTGCCCGGCGAACACGACGGCCATGACGCAGGCGCCGAGCGCGGCGAGGGCGACGTCGCCGGTGCCGATCAGCAGGTAGCAGGGGACGCAGACCACGGCCATGGCGATCGCGGCGCCCGCGATGACCTTCTTGCGGCCGATCCGGTCGGACAGGCGGCCCATGTAGGGGATGGCGAGACAGATCGCGACCAGGCTGGACGCGGTGACGAGGAGGCCCTGGACCTTGGTGAAGTGCAGCTCGGTGCTCATGAAGGTGGGCATGTAGCTGAACAGGACGTAGTACCCGGAGCCGTTCATCAGGGGGATGAACAGAGCCAGCAGCATGGCGCGGCGGTGCTCGGCGGAGGTGAATGCCTCCTTCAGGGGGTTCCTGGACAGACCGCCCTCTTCCCGCAGCCTGGTGAAGTTGGGCGTGTCGGTGATCCGTCGGCGGATGTAGAGGCCGGTGACGCCCAGCGGGACGGCGAGCAGGAACGGGATGCGCCAGCCCCAGGACTCCATGCGTTCGGCGCCCAGTCCGCTGGTCATCGCGGCGGCGATCAGGGTGCCGGTGAGCAGGGAGAGGAACGAGGCGATCTGGGCGTAGCTGGTGTAGAGGCCGCGCTTGCCCTCCGGGGCGTGCTCGGCGAGGAAGCTCATGGCGCCGGAAGCTTCGCCGCCGACGGAGAAGCCCTGCGCGACGCGCAGCAGGATCAGCAGGGCGGGAGCGGCGATGCCGATGCTCGCGTAGGAGGGCAGGAGGCCGATGGCGGCGGTGGCGGTGCTGATGAGGAGGATGACGAAGACCAGCATCCGCTGGCGCCCGATGCGGTCGCCGAGGTGGCCGCAGATGATGCCGCCGAGGGGGCGGAAGAAGAACGAGACGGCGTAGCCGAGGAAGACGAACTGGACGGCGGTGGCGTTGTCCGCGTTGGGGAAGAAGACGGCGGCCAGTGTGCCGGCCATGAAGCCGAAGATGCCGTTGTCGTAGAGCTCGGCGAAGATGCCGACGCAACCGGCGAGGGTGATCTTGCGGGCTGTTCTCGGGTCGACGGTGTTGGGTACGGGCTGAGCGGCGACGGTACTCATGGCTCTCCTGTCTGGGAGCAGGCGGGATTGCGGGGCGTTCGGCTCCATGCGGGCGGGCTGAGGGGACGGCGGCCGGG
>NZ_WVUG01000386.1 GCF_017614965.1 Streptomyces griseorubiginosus
GCGATGGCCTGTGCCAGGGCGGGTGGTGGTTGTTGGCCGCGGCGGTGGGCGAAGGCCGGTGTGTGCTCGCGCCACAGGGACAGGTGTAGGTGCAGGCCGCTTGCGACGCCGGTCTGGGGGGTGGCCATGAACACCGGTGTGGTGCCGCACCGGGCGGCGACCTGAGCGGTGATGTGCCGAAAGACGGTGTAGTGATCTACGGCGGCGAGGGCGTCGCCGTAGGCGAACGTCACTTCGCACTGGCCGGGCGCTCCCTCGGTCTTGAAGGCTTCGTAGCCGATCCCGGCGTCGGTCAGCGCCTCGCCCAGCTGGTGGAAGAAGTCACTGATCTCGGGGGGATGCTGCAGGGCGTAGTCCAGGTTCGCTGTCCAGGCCGGGGCGCGGCCGTCGGGCCCGTCTTTGTAGAGGACGAACTCGGCCTCGACGCCGGCCTTCATCTCGTAGCCGAGGTGGCGCAGGCGTGCGAGGTGCGTGGCCAGCACCTGGCGGGGTGCCACCTCGACCGGGCTGCCGTCGTCATGCAGCGGTGTGCCGAAGACGAGGGCGGTGCCCGGCCGGTGCGGCAGCATGCGGACCTGGTCCAGGTCGGGGATGACGAGGACGTCTCCGAAGCCCTGGTCCCAGCCGGTGGAGTCGAACGTGTCCAGGGGTGTCATGTCGATGTCGGTGGCCAGGATGTAGGAGCACATCTCCGCTCCGCCGGTCATCCGCTCGAGGAAGACCGAGGCGTTGAAGATTTTGCCCATGAGTCGGCCGTGCAGGTCGGGCACGGCCAGCATGATGGTGGTGACGGCCCGGTCCTTGAGCAGCCGCCGCAGCGCGGTGCGGTTGACTGGTCCGGTGGGCCACGGCTCGGCGGTGGGGTTGGTGGTGGCGGTCATCAGAAACCTTCGCTGAGGAGGGCTTCGCCGGGCTGGGCGGCGCTTGCGGCGGTGAGTTGGTAGGCGCGTTTGCCGCGGGTGATCCAGGTGGCCCAGGCCAGCAGCAGCGCCACGAGCAGGGTGACGCCGGCGTAGTTGAAGGACTGCGCGGTGATGGGGGTGGACTGTGGCAGGCAGAACACCAGGGTGATGACCGCGACGTAGGCGGCCGCGACGTATCCGATCGGGCGGCGCCAGCGGCCCAGAGTCCACCGGCCCGGCTGGTAGGCGCGGCCCTTGCGCAGGGCGAGGAAGACCGGGATGCCATACGCCGGGGTCATGCCGACCGCGTTGATCGCGGTGATCGCGCCGTAGGCGGCCGCAGACCACAGGGCCGGAAGGGCGAGGACGAACGGCACGACGATGACGGCCCACACCGCACGGGTGGGCGTCTTGGTGCGGTCGTTGACGATCCGCCAGCTCTGCCAGCCTGGCAGGGCCCGGCTGCGGGAGAAGGCGTAGACCATGCGGCTGGCGGCGGCGACCTCGGCGTTGCCGCAGAACAGCATCGCCACAATCACGACCAGGAGCAGCGCCTTCGCGCCGGATGCACCGAGGACGTCGAGGAAGATCTGCGCGGGCGGCACACCCGTCTCCGTGTTCTGCGTACCCGTGTAGTCCTGCATAGCGAACAGCAGCCCGGCCAGCAGCACGAACCCTGCCGCCCAGGACACCCAGATGGAGCGCACGATGCCGCGCGGCGCCGACATCTGGGCGTCCGTGGTCTCCTCCGCCACGTGTGCGGAGGCGTCGTAACCGCAGAACGTGTAACCCGCCAACAACGAGCCCACCAAGGCCACATAGAAGGGGTGGGAGAAGCCGGTGTCGTTGTGGAAGTGGGTGAACACGAAGCTCGGTGACTGGTGCTGGGCCGGGGCGATGGTCAGCGCACCGACGATGACGGCGACACCGGCCAGCTGCCACCACACCGAGATCGAGTTCAGCACGGTGACCAGGCGTACCCCGGCGGAGTTGAGCAGGCCGTGCAGGAGCAGGATGCACCCGAAGATGAGCATGGTGGTGCCGTCCGTGGGCGCGATGTTCCACTGCATCTGCGCGAACGCGCCGGCGAAGGCGGCAGCGCCGTAGTCGATGCCCGCGATCGCACCGAGCAGGCCGAGCAGGTTCAGCCAGCCGGTCACCCAGCCCCAGCGGCGTCCGCCGAGCTTGTCGGCCATGAAGTAGGGGCCGCCGGAGGTCGGGTAGGCGGATACGACATCGGCGAGGGACAGCCCGACCAGCAGCGTCAGGAAGCCGATGACGGCCCAGCTGCCGAGCATGACCACAGGGCCGCCGTGGCCCAGGCCGAACCCGAACAGGCTCATGCCGCCGGCCAGGATGCAGATGACCGAGAAGCTGATCGCGAAGTTCCCGAAGGCGCCCATCTTGCGGGACAGTTCGGGCTTGATGCCGAGCTGTGCAAGGAAAGCATCGTCCGAGCTCGCGGGGTCAACCGTGCCGGCTCTTGTGTGAGACACAGTAATCCTTCGAAAAGGGGGGAGAGGGTACGGGGACAGTTCAGGGGCGTTGATCACGCTGGGCCGGCGGGGCCCGGCAGCGCATCGAGACGCCCTGGCTAGCGCAGGACGGATGCACGGATGCGGAGTAACTCCTCCCTCCAGTCGGCGGAGCGGCCGAGGCTGGCGTTGATGTCCCGCCACGGCTGCGGCGTGACGTGGGGGCCCATCGCCCTAAACACGTACGCGGCGCGATCGTTCTCGCCGCAGGCCACCAGGGCGTGCGCGAGGTGGCTGAGGTCCGACAGCGGCTGCCACGGGTACTCGACCGGAGGGATGTCGGCGAACCAGTCGTCGTACGCCTTGCGCGCGTAATGCGCCACCTGGGCGGTCTGCCAGAACTGCAGGGCACCGCCCCGGCCATCACCGTGCCGCTGCCGGTAGATGTCCATGAGCGCGTACAGCGGCATCACCTGCAACTGAGGATTGAACGGCGTGCCCATCGCCGCAAGCCAGCACGAAAAGTTCATGGCGGCCCCGGGCTCACGTGAGCGGGTGTGGAACCACTCCCGCATGCGGTGATGGCCTTCCCGGTTTCCGGGGTGACGCTGGTTGATCTCTGCGAGGAGCGGCCAGGGACCCCGGTGATGCATCGCCGGATCTTTCAACGCATCCCACGGCATCCCCCGCTCGTGGGCGTGGGGGTCGAAGTGGTGCGGGGCAAAGGGAAGCCGGGTCAACTTGAGCAGATCCACCCACGGCACGGGGCATGCCGACCACAGGGCCCTGGCCTGGTAGAGGGCCTGCCGGGCCAGGCCGGCGGCTCGTGCCACCACCTGCTGGCTCTGGTTGCCGCGATGCGCGGCGAGCGCGGCACGGGTGAGGACGCGGCCCCACATCATGGCGGCATCCGGGCTGTTGGGTTCCTCATCGCGCCAGGTCTTGAAGACGCCCGGCTCGCCCGCGCCGGCCGCCAGGAGCTGGCTGCGGATGGTGCGTAAAGCCCAGTTGGGGCCGGTGCGGGCCAGCAGGTCACGGGCGGAGAGGTACCGGCCCATCTTCAGATCCTCCAGCGCGGCACGCAGATCGGTGTCGGGGCCGACCGGGCTGACTATCAGGCCGGTAGGGCCGATGGCGTTGAGGCCGAGGACCGTGGGGTTGGTGCGGCTCGCTAACGGTTTGGGCATCGGGTCATCCGCAGGGTTGGCGTGGTGGGCTTGGACTGCTGTGGGTGCGGGGGGTCGTCGTCCGGGTGAGGGCGCTCAGCGCGGTCGCCGGCAGTGGCCGGGGCGGCATAGTGGGCTGCCGTTGCCGGGACCCGGCGGGGCAGGGCAAGGCAGGCCCACACACGGGTGCCGCCGGGGCAGGTGGTTGCCTGCCAGTGACTGGCCAGGGCATCAACCAGGCATAGCCCGCGCCCGCTCTCAGCGTCCTCGGTTGCCGTCGAGTGGTCGATGGGGGAGCGGGGCCGGCCTTGGTCGCTGACGGTTACCCATGCGTGGTGTGCGGACAGCATCAGTGAGAGCGTGATCTCTTCGCCGTGTGCGTGCACGACGGCGTTCGTGGTGAGTTCGCTGGTGATGAGCGCAAGACTGTCGGTGACCTCGCGAGGGACGTGCCAGGTGCGGCAGGTGCCGATCAGGTGTGCGCGGGCCGCTCGCGGTGTGTGCAAGGAGCGGCCGGGCAGGATCCAGGATGCCGACAGACGCTGTTCATAGCGCGGCAGAGCGGTGGCCGGAAAGGGTCTGTCCGAAGATGCTGGGCGTGAAGCGGTCAGCACTCCCCATACGACGCCCCAGGCGTCGGTGGTGAGGTGGGGGTTCACAGTGCGTCCTCCGGGGTGGCTTTGCCTTGCAGAACGGTCTGGCTGTTGTCCGCGCAGAGGAGGTGCGGCGGAACTGGGCCGAAGCGTCGACCCTCAGGGCGAACGCGGCGCCTTCCCTTTGACGCTGCAAGGCGCGGCGACGGCCTTGGTTGCTGAGGTTCGCTTTCGACCGTAGAGTCACAGCCCTGCAAGTCCCAAGCAGATTGCGCGAGTTTGCAGCAAGCCGGTTGACGGCCTCAGATACCGACCAGACCATCGTGGAGTCGTGCAAACCTGAGCAAGGCAGCAGACAGGAGAACGAGCATGAAGCTACGGTTTCTTGGCAAGAACTCCACGGTCGGGGACTGTCCGACCCTGTACGCCACCGACCGGGACACCTACCTCGTCCAAGGATGGAAGGTCTTCGCGAACGACCTGCTGATGCAGCTTGAGATTTCCGAGGGGGAGACGGCGGTGGAGGTACCCACGGAGTTGTTCGAGCACCTCACGAAGGACGGCCTGCCAGTCGGAGAGATCAAGCGTGTCGAAGATCCGATCATGATCCTCACGCCGGGCGGTACGTTCGTCGTCCAGGGCTGCAAGGTGACTGACCCCGAAGCTCTGGCCCGGATGGAAATTCCGGACTACGAGACCGTGGTCGAGGTTCCCAAGACCGCGATCACCGCCCTACTGGAGGATGTGTGTGAAGCTGATCTCCAGCACCCAGCGCAACCAGCTCTTTGAGATCTTCGAACGGGACGCATTCCATCTGGAGCTGAGGGACGACTACTCCGTTCCGGACGAGGACAGCCCATTTGCGAGCTGGCTGCGCGGCGAGAGCGTCGACTACTCCTATATGGAGCCGTGGACACAGCTCATCAGGCGTGTCACCGGGGAAGGGAAGTCGGTCCGGCGTATCAGGGTCATCACAGAGCCGCACACCCCCTACATCCAGTGGGAGCACGCCACCACCGCCCTCAATCACGAGGCAGGTGAAGAGATCCGCTGGCTTCCCCGGCACCGGCTGCCAGAGGGCATTATCTTTCCGCTGGCGGGCAACGACTGGTGGCTGTACGACGATCGACTCCTCGCCGTGGGCCACTTCGACTCCCAGGGCAGAGTACTCGGATCGGAGATCGTCGAAGACCCGGCCACGGTGGCCGAATGTGTGCGTCTGCGGGACGTCCTATGGGCCGTCGCCATCCCTCACTCCGAGTACAAGCCCTGACCGACCGTGAGCACGCAAGTAGACGAAGCACTACAGGCGTTGGGTGCCCGGCTGCGCGGCTTCCGCAAGGACGCCGGCTTCCTCAGCGGCCGGGCATTCGCGCGAGCCACCTCATGGCAGGAGTCAAAGGTCTCCCGGATCGAGAACGGCAAGCAGCGCCCCAGCGAGAACGACATCCGTGTGTGGTGTGAAACAACCGGTCAGGTGGAGCAGTTGGGAGACCTGGTCGCGATCGTCCGCCACGTCGACGAGCTGTGGCTTGAGTGGCGTCGGCAACTTCAGACCGGCGTCGAAAAGCGGCAACGCAAAGCGATACCGGTATACGCCAAGACAAAGGTCTTCCGCGTCTGGCACCCCACGCTGATCTGGGGCACCCTGCAGACTGCTCAGTATGCGGCTGAGGTCTTCGCACAGGGCGTCAGCTACTACGAGATCCCCAACGATGCCGAAGCCGCCGTGGCGAAGCGGCTTGAGCGCCAGCAGTATCTGTATCAAGGCGATCGCATCTTCAACGTTCTGCTCGGCGAGCAGGCGCTATACACCAACTTCGGCGGACCTGAAGTGATGAAGGGACAGCTTGACCGCCTCCTGGCGGTGATGAGGCTTCCCCGCCTCAGCGTCGGCATCGTCCCCAAGTCCGCACGAACATCCATATGGCCCGGCAACGCATTCTCAATGTTCGACGACCGGCTCGTGCTCGTTGAGACGTACTCGGCCGAATTTTCTGTCACCCAGCCCCGCGAAGTCGAACTGTATACCAAGGCATTCGCCCTCTTGAGGCAGTCGGCCGTCTACGGCACCGCTGTTCGAGACCTCATTTTCACCGCCATTCACCATTTTGATCAGATGCCGGACGACTAGGAAACCTCACCATGCATCAAGAAGACTTGAACTGGCGTACCAGCTCCTACACGGGTTCCGAGACATGTGTTGAAATATCCGATAGTGATCCACCCGTCGTGCTGGTCCGCGATACCAAGGCGCGCGAGCTCGGAAGCGTGACAATCCGGCGGGAGGCATGGGTGGTGTTCGTCAGGTACGCGGCACGGCATTAACCGCACCGGCTGCCACTCACGACTGACGGTGTTGTCCCGCTGTGCCAGCGCGCGCCCAGGGTGCCTCTAATTCTTCCGGCTCGCTGCTGCGCAGACGGGTCAGAGATGAGGCCTGGTCAGAGCCGGGGGTTGGGCTGGTAGTGAAAGGTGTCCGGGGCAGTCGTTTGTGTGGTGCCGGGTGAGGGCTTGCCAGCGTCGTTCGAAGTCGGTGGAGAGTTTGGTGATGTGTTGGGGGGTGATGGGTTTGTTGTATTGGGCGGTGATGCCGTGGGCGGCGCATTCTCGGGCTATGTCGCTGGGGGAGGGGGCTGGGGTTTCTTTGCGGTGTTTGGTCCATAGGTCGTAGATGCGCCAGGGGAGAAAATACCGTCGGAGGTTTGCAGGGCTGATCGGTTGTTGGTTGCGTCCGTGCAGGCCGTGTGCGGCCAAGTATGTGGAGAGTTGTTGGCCGGTGGGTTCGGTGCCGTGGTGAGTTTGGTAGGTGGTCCAGGCGAGGTAGTAGCGGTCGACGGTGGTGAGGCCGGGTGGCTCAGTGGTGTCGCTCGCGGGATCGGCGGCGGCCTTCACCCGGGGACTCCGGTCTGCTTTTGCTGCTGGTGTGATGCCGGGGCGGGTTGGCGGTGTGCCGTGTGCGTGGGAGCGTGAAGTCGGGGCGTGTTGGTGCGGATTGCGCGGGTTTGACGTCGCGTTCTCGGTCTGTTGGCGGTTGTTTTGTTCTTCGCCCTGGGTGGCGGGGGTTGTCGTGTCGGGACGAGAGTGGGGCTGGTCGCTGTCGCTGTCTGGCGCGTTGGGGTGCAGCGTGCGGG
>NZ_WVUG01000387.1 GCF_017614965.1 Streptomyces griseorubiginosus
GCCTCCCTGCCCCCCGTCCCCCTCACCGGCTCCGTATTCCAGACCGAACCGGCCGAGCTGTACCGGCGGATGCGCCGCGAGCACGGCGCCGTGACCCCGGTCCTGCTCGACGGCGACGTACCGGCATGGCTGGTGCTCGGATACCGCGAGCTCCACCAGGTCACCGGCGACCCCGTCCTCTTCAGCCGCGACTCCGGCCGCTGGAACCAGTGGGACCGCATCCCCGACGACTGGCCCCTGCTCCCGATGATCGGCCGCAGGCAGCCGTCGATCCTCTACACCGTCGGTGAACGCCACCGCGAACGCGCCGCGATGATCAGCAACGCCCTCGAGTCCGCCGACCCCGCCGAACTGCGCGGTCACGCCGAGAGGTTCGCCGACCAGCTGATCGACGCCCTGTGCTCCAAGGGCCGGGCAGACCTCGTCGCGGAGTACGCCATGCTGCTCCCGGTGCGGGTCCTTGCCCGGCTCTTCGGCTTCCCGGACGAGCAGGGACCGGGCCTGGTGGCCGCGCTCAACGACATGATCGACGGCCGCGGACGAGCCCTCGCCGGCCAGACCCATCTGGCCACGTCCATGGCCCGGCTGGTGGCCCGGCGACGGGCCGCGCCCGCCGACGACGTCGTGTCACGGATGCTCGCCGACCGGGGCGGATTCACCGACGAGGAGATCGTCCAGGACCTCATGGTGATGATGGCGGCGGGCCACCAGCCGACCGCCGACTGGATCGGCAACTCCCTGCGGCTGATGCTGACCGACGACCGGTTCGCGGCCTCCCTCTTCGGCGGCCGCAACAGCGTCGCCGACGCCATGAACGAAGTGCTCTGGGAGGACACGCCCACGCAGAACGTGGCCGGCCGCTGGGCCTCGCGGGACACCCAGCTCGGCGGCCGCCGCATCCGGGCCGGGGATCTGCTGCTGCTCGGTCTGCAGGGCGCCAACTCCGACCCGCAGGTCCGCACCGACGGCTCCGAACTCACCGGCGGCAACGGCGCGCACTTCTCCTTCGGGCACGGCGAGCACCGCTGCCCGTTCCCCGCGCAGGAGGTCGCCGAGGTCATCGCGCGCACGGCCGTCGAGGTCGTACTGGACCGCCTGCCCGACATCGACCTGGCCGTCCCACACCGGTCCCTCACCCGCCGCCCCTCGCCCTGGCTACGCGGCCTGACGGGTCTGCCGGTCCACTTCACCCCCGTACCCGTGCTCTGACGCGCGCCGCTTTCGCCCACACCCCGCGCCTCCGCCACCGAACTCCGCCACAAGCCGGTGGTGACCCAGAACGACCTGCTCACCCTGCCGGTCCGCCTGACCTCGTAGGTCTGCAACAGGTTGGTGCATTCCGACAAGTCCACGGGCCGGAGGACCCGTCTCATCGAACGGACACGTTTCCGTCCGGTTTCGCCGAAGAGATACCCTCCGGCTCGTGGCTGAGATCCAGATTCCCGCTGACATCAAGCCCGCCGACGGTCGATTCGGCGCGGGCCCCTCCAAGGTGCGGACGGACGCGCTGGACGCGCTGGCCGCCACCGGTACCTCCCTCCTCGGCACCTCCCACCGCCAGGCTCCGGTGAAGAACCTGGTCGGCAAGGTGCGCGAGGGGATCTCCCAGCTGTTCTCGCTCCCGGACGGCTACGAGGTCGTCCTCGGCAACGGCGGCTCGACGGCGTTCTGGGACATCGCGACCCACGGACTGATCGAGAACAAGTCCCAGCACCTCACCTTCGGCGAGTTCAGCTCGAAGTTCGCCAAGGCGTCCAAGCTGGCCCCGTGGCTGGCCGAGCCGACCGTGATCGCCAGCGACCCGGGCACCCACCCGGAGCCGGTCGCCGAGGCGGGCGTCGACGCCTACGCCTTCACGCACAACGAGACCTCCACCGGTGTCGCCATGCCCATCCAGCGCGTGGCCGGCGCCGACGAGGGCGCCCTGGTCCTGGTCGACGCCACCTCCGGCGCCGGCGGCCTGCCGGTGGACGTCAGCGAGACCGACGTCTACTACTTCGCCCCGCAGAAGTCCTTCGCCTCCGACGGCGGCCTGTGGATCGGCGTCTTCTCCCCGGCCGCGATCGAGCGCGCCGAGCGGATCCACGCCTCGGGCCGTCACGTCCCGGAGTTCTTCAGCCTGCCGACGGCGATCGACAACTCCCGCAAGAACCAGACGTACAACACCCCGGCGCTCGCCACTCTCTTCCTGCTCGACCAGCAGCTGGAGTGGATCAACGGTCAGGGCGGTCTGGACTGGGCGGTGCGCCGCACGGCCACCTCCGCGCGCACGCTGTACGGCTGGGCGGAGGACGTGAAGTTCGCGACCCCGTTCGTCGCCGACCCGGCGAAGCGCTCCCAGGTCATCGGCACGATCGACTTCGCGGACGAGATCGACGCGGCCGCCGTCGCCAAGGTGCTGCGCGCCAACGGCATCGTCGACACCGAGCCCTACCGCAAGCTGGGCCGCAACCAGCTGCGCGTCGCGATGTTCCCGGCGATCGAGCCGTCGGACGTCGAGGCCCTCACGAAGTGCGTCGACTACGTGATCGAAAAGCTGTAACTCCCTGGTCAACTCCCCTAGGGGCGCACGCGGGCGCCCGGCCATCGGACCGGGCGCCCCCCGCGCGGCGCGGCCCGCACGTCGGCCCCGCGCGTCCTAGTGACGCCGGCCCAGCCGCCGGATCCCGAACACCGCCGCCGCGGCGACCACCACCGCGAGCGCGCCGAACTTGACGTTGTCGCCGAGGCCCCCGTCGCTCGCCCCGGAAGCGTCCGAACTCCCGCCCGCAGCCGGTGTCTTGGAGTCGTCGCCCGGTACGTCCTCGGCCTGCACGGGGCTGTCCTCGCCCTCGCTGCCGTACAGGAGCTTGGTGCCGTCCGGGGAGTAGCTGACGGACTCGCCCTGGCCCTGCAACGGCACGTCAAGCCGGCCCTCGCGCTTGATCTTCCCGCCGTTCCAGGCGTAGTAGATCCCGCCGAAGTAGCCGCGCACGGCGAGCTGTCTGCCGTTCGGGGAGATGGCCGCGTCGGTGGCCCAGAGGTCGACGGGGGCGACGGGCCGGAAGATGTTGCTGCCCGAGGAGGAGAGCTTGGCGGGGCCCTGGTAGAGATGCCCGCCGTTCTCGTTCTTGTCGATGATGTACGCGCGGCCGGTCTTCGGGTCGACGACCAGCGACTCGGCGTTGCGCGCCCCGTCCGAGTACTTGACCACGTACTGCGTGGCCTTGATCGTCTGGTCGACGAGCTTCTTCGGCTCGGGCAGCCGGTAGATCCACACGTACGGCCACTTGCCGCCGAGGTTGTCCCCGATGTCACCGACGTAGATCTGGTCGTCCGGGCCGATGGAGATGGCCTCGACGTCACGCGGCCGGCCGACACCGCTGAGGGTGATCCGGGCGACGGTCCTGCCGGTCGCGCTGTCGACGGCGTAGATGTACGGCCCGTCGCTGCTGTCGTTGTGGGTCCAGTAGATCCCGGGGTGGAGACGGGAGGCGGCGAGCCCACTGGACTCCTTGATGCGCGGGTCCGTGATGGTGAACCCCTTGTCCCCCTTGCCCCCGTTGTCCCCCTTGCCGTCGGCGGCGGAAGCGGGCACGGCGAAGACGCCCACGAGCAGGACCCCGGCGAGAAGAGCGAACGGTCGGCGCATGTCCCCAAGCCTGCCATCCCGGGGGCCGGTTCACGGGGCACGCCCCTCGCGCCCACCGTGGCGGGCCTCACACCCCGCCCGTCCGCTTGATCCCTCCCTGATCGTCCATCATGAGCGGATGCTTAGGTTCATGCCGGTCGGCGACTCCATGACGATCGGGAGCGCGGGCGAACACACCTGGCGGTACCGCATGTGGCAGCACCTGCGCGAGACGTACGGCGGCCCGTTCGCCCTGGTCGGTCCGCGCGAGACGCTGCACGACAAGGCGACGGACGCGCCGACGTCGTACGAGTACGCGGACCCCGACTTCCCGCGCGCCCATCTGGCCGGCTGGGGTGAGGGCTGGGTGCACATGGCTCCGCTGATCGGCGAGGCGGTCCGCACGCACCGGGCGGATGTGCTGCTGGTTTCGCTCGGCCTGATCGACCTGGGCTTCTACACGAACGCGGAGCAAACGGCGGACAACGTACGGGCCTTCGTCGAGGAGGCGAGGTCGGCCAGGCCCCGGGTCCGGATGGCCGTCCTGCCGGTGATCCCGAACATCCGCGCGACCACCGACGAGCCGTTCGCGGCCCAGGTGACCCTCTTCAACGAGCTGCTGGCCAAGACCCTCGCGGACCTGGACGAACCCCGCTCCCCCCTCCTCCTGGTCTCGCCCCCGCCCTCGTACGACATCCACCTCGACACCTACGACGGCACCCACCCGAACGCGAGCGGCGAACACAAGATCGCGGCAGCCTTCGCAGACGCCATGCACCAGGCGTGGGACATCGGAGCCCCCTACGCGGAGTAGCGCCGACCGGGACAGTGACGCGGTCACCGTGCGTATCGTTGTACCGCCTGGCTGCACTCGCCCATGGGGCAGCCGGGGAGGAGTGCCACGATGACCGTCCTTGAAGACAGGATCGAGATGGCCGACGAGAGCGAGAAGCTCACACTGGACGCCCTGTTCGAGCGTCTTGAGCGCATGCCCGTCCCCGAGGGATACAAGGTCGAGATCGTCGAGGGAACCGTCTTCATGTCACCGCAGCGGAATGCGCATTGGCAGATCATCCGGAGGATCGTCCGGGCACTTGAAGACCTTTTCGGCATGGACGCCAAGATCGCCTCGGATGTGCGCATCGACTTCCCCGGCGTGCTCAACGGGCTGGCCCCGGATGTGGCCAAGCTGCGGGACAAGGCCGTACAGACCCCTCAAGGCGGCTGGTACTTCCAGGACGTCGAGTTCATCGGCGAAGTCATCTCAAAAGGTACGGCACACAACGACTACGGCCCCAAGAAGTCCACGTACGCCCTTGCCGAGATCCCCGTCTATCTCATCGTCGATCCGTACCAGGGCAAGTGCCACGTCTACACCCAGCCCAAGGACGGCGAATACCTCACCGAGCTGTCCGTCACGTTCGGAACGGACGTCGACATGACCACCACCCCCCTCGGCCTCACCCTGAAAACTGATGAGTTCCCCCGCGACTGACTGACAGAATCCGGTCCATGGCGATCATCCACAACACCACCGTCAAGCCCACCAAGCTGGAACTGCTCACCGACTGGCTGCCGACCCGTCCGTGGTACGCGGGGAACGGGACTCCGGAGCTGAGCAGGGCCGGCGGGTTCCGGCTGGATGATCCGGAGGGTGAGGTCGGGATCGAGTTCATGGTGGTCGTCGACGGCTCCGGCCCCGAGCCGACCGCCTACCACGTGCCCCTCACCTACCGCGGCGCCCCTCTCCCCGGCGCCGAGGACGCCCTCGTCGGCACCATGGAGCACGGCGTCCTGGGCCCCCGCTGGGCCTACGACGGCTGTCACGACCCGGTGCTGTACGCCCAGCTCCTCGCGCTGATCGAGGGCCGCGTCCAGGCCCAGGCCCAGAGCGTCACCGACACCCCCGACCACGAAGTCACCCGCTCCTTCACCGGCGCCTCTCTCCCCTCCCCCGACTGGCCCGTCACCGTCACCGACGACCAGGACGGCACCACCCTCGGCGAAGCCCTCCACCTCCGCCGGGTTCTGCGCCCCACCGCCCCGGACACCGCCCCCGAAGGAGCGACCGGTCATGTCATCGGCGCCTGGCAGTCCCCGGACGGCACCCGCGCCCGAGCCGTGTTCGCCTTCCTGAAGCCGGTCTCCTGAAGGTCCTTGCCTAGAGCGCACTCCACGCCGTTGGCTAGGTGGTCATGAAGTACACGCAGCTCGGACGCACGGGACTCAAGGTCAGCCGACTCGTCCTCGGCACGATGAACTTCGGACCGCAGACGGACGAGGCCGACAGTCACGCGATCATGGACGCGGCGCTGGACGCCGGCATCAACTTCTTCGACACGGCGAACGTGTACGGCTGGGGCGAGAACAAGGGCCGTACCGAATCGATCATCGGCAACTGGTTCGCCAAGGGCGGCGACCGGCGCGACAAGCTCGTCCTCGCCACCAAGGTGTACGGCAACATGGCCGCCGACGGCGAGTCGTGGCCCAACCACGACAAGCTCTCCGCCGTCAACATCCGGCGGGCGGTGGACGCGAGCCTCAAGCGGCTCCAGACGGACTACATCGACGTCTACCAGTTCCACCACGTCGACCGCGCCACCCCCTTCGAGGAGATCTGGCAGGCGATCGACACGCTCGTCACCCAGGGCAAGATCCTCTACGTCGGCTCCTCGAACTTCCCCGGCTACAAGATCGCCCAGGCCAACGAGATCGCCGCGCGGCGCGGCGGCACCATCGGCCTCGTCAGTGAGCAGTGCCTCTACAACCTCGCCGAGCGCCGCGCCGAGATGGAGGTCATCCCGGCCGCGCAGGAGTACGGCCTCGGGGTGATCCCCTGGTCGCCGCTGCACGGCGGCCTGCTGGGCGGTGTGATCAAGAAGGAGGTCGAGGGCGGACGCCGGGCGAGCGGCCGGGCCGCGGACTCCCTCGCCAACACCACCATCCGCGCGCAGATCCAGGCGTACGAGGACCTGCTGGACAAGCACGGCGTCGAGCCGGGTGAGGCCGCTCTCGCCTGGCTGCTCACCCGCCCCGGGGTGACCGGCCCGATCGTCGGCCCGCGCACGGCCGAACAGCTGGCGTCGGCGATCAGCGCCGTCGAACTGGAACTGAGCGAGGAACTGCTGGCCGGCCTCGACGAGATCTTCCCCGGCCCGGGCCCCTCCCCGGAGGCCTTCGCCTGGTAGGCGGCACGGCACGACGGTGTGGCGGCGGCGGTCGGCTCGGCTACTTCCCGAGCGCCGCCGCCAACGCCACCACCACGAACAACAGCACGAGCACACCGGCCATGATCCGGTTCCGGGTCTTCGGGTCCACGTACCCGAGCCTAACCGGCCCCTCCGAGCGCCCAGCGGGCGACCGCCTCGTAACGGGGCTGCTCGCCCGGGACGCCGGAGGTCGGCAGGTTGCTGCGCACGAGCACGAGTTCGGAGACCGTCCAGGTGCGGCTCGTGAAGTCCGCCAGGGCCGCCAGATACGGCCGTACGTCCCTCGCGTCCCGGCCCCGCGCGACCGTCAGATGGGGCTTGTAGCGCCGGTGCTCCCCCATCTCCAGCCCGGCCTTGCGCCCGGCAGCCTCCGCCCGGTCCGCCAGCAGCCGCAGTTCCTGTGTCTGGCCCTCGGCTC
>NZ_WVUG01000388.1 GCF_017614965.1 Streptomyces griseorubiginosus
CCCCCGCACGGCACCCCCGACCAACGGGGCAAGCCGAAGGGCGACCGCACCTGATCCGCGTCCGTCGACCGTTCCCGGGCGTTTCCGGCCGGGGCGCCCGGGCACTCGTGGGCCGTGCTGAGCAGGAAGAGTACGGCCCGGACCCGGTCGGCGGCGGAGCGCGCCGCCGACGCACTGGACGCCCGCCTCCCCGTGTACGACGGCGGCAAGCTGCTGCGGAAGGCCTTTCCGGACCACTGGTCCTTCTTCCTGGGCGAGATCGCCCTCTACAGCTTTGTCGTCCTGCTGCTGACGGGCGTCTGGCTGACCCTGTTCTTCCACCCCTCGATGACGGAGATCGTCTACAACGGCTCCTACCGGCCGCTGGACGGGGTGCGGATGACGGAGGCGTACCAGTCGACGCTGCACATCAGCTTCGACGTACGTGGCGGCCTGCTGATCCGTCAGCTGCACCACTGGGCGGCGCTGGTCTTCCTCGCCGCGATCGGCGTGCACCTGCTGCGGATCTTCTTCACCGGCGCCTTCCGCCGCCCCCGCGAGGCCAACTGGCTGATCGGCGTGACCCTTTTCGTGCTGGCGCTGGCCGAGGGCTTCGCCGGCTACTCCCTGCCGGACGACCTGCTGTCGGGGACGGGCCTGAGGATCGCGCAGGGCATCATGCTGTCGATCCCGGTCGTCGGGACGTACATCAGCATGTTCGTTTTCGGCGGCGAGTACCCGGGCCACGAGCTGATCCCGCGGCTGTACTCGCTCCACATCCTGCTGATCCCCGGACTGCTGCTGGCGCTGATCGCCGTCCACCTGATGCTGGTCGTCTACCTCAAGCACACCCAGTGGGCGGGCCCGGGCCGCACCAACCGCAACGCCGTCGGCAAGCCCATGGTCCCGCAGTTCGCGGCGAGTTCGGCCGGCCTGTTCTTCATGGTCTTCGGACTGCTGACGGTCCTGGCCGGGCTCGCGCAGATCAACCCGGTGTGGGTGTACGGCCCCTACCGGCCGGACGTGGTGTCGACCGGCTCCCAACCCGACTGGTACGTCGGCTTCCTGGAGGGCTCGCTGCGTCTGGTGCCGCCCTGGGAGACGGCGGTCGCCGGGCACACCGTGATGTGGAACGTCCTGCTGCCCGCCGTGGTGCTGCCGCTCGCCCTGTTCGCGGTGCTGTACGCCTACCCGTTCCTCGAACGCTGGGTGACCGGCGACGACCGCGAACACCATCTGTGCGACCGGCCCCGCGACAACCCCGCCCGCACCGGTCTGGGTGTCGCCGGGATCTGCTTCTACGGCGTCCTGCTCCTGGCCGGCGGCAACGACATCATCGCGCACACCTTCAAGATCTCCCTGAACACGCTGACCTGGGTCTTCCGCATCGCCGTGCTGGTGCTGCCGCCGCTGGCCCTGATGGTCACCCGGCGCGTGTGCCTGGCCCTGCAGGAGTCCGAGCTGGAGAAACTGCACGAGGGCGAGGAGACCGGCGCGCTGCGCCAGACGATCACCGGTGGCTACGTCGAGGCCCATGAGCCGCTCGACGAGGAGAAGCAGTACGTGCTCCGCGCACGCCGGCTGCCCGAGCCGCCGCCTGCTGAACACGACGGACAGCGCCCGCAGTTGGGGCGGCTGCGGGCCACGCTGAGCTCCTGGTACTTCGGCGACCGGGTGCACGAGCCGGGCGACGGCGAGGTACCCGAGCGGCAGTCCGGGAACGGCGAACTCGCTCAGCGGGACCGCGAGTTGGAGGGCTGACCGGGCCGGGCCCGCGGCCCCGAGGGCTCGGAGCCCGGGTCCGGACGGTCGACGTACTGGAAGACCATCCCCAACACACCGAGCCCGAGGACGCCGAACCCCAGCAGCACCAGCCACAGTCCGAAGACGACGCCGAGGGCGAGCAGGACCGCGCCGAGCGCGACGACGATCGGCCAGGGGCTGTGCGGGGAGAAGAACTGCAGCGGGCCCGCCGTGTCGATGATCTCGGCGTCCGGCCGGTCCTGGGCCCGCAGACCGCGCCTGCGGTACTGGACGTGCAGGAAGAACGCGACGAGCGCGGCCATCAGGAACGCGATCCCCAGGGCGGCCGTACCGGCGGGCTCGCGGGAGCGCCACCAGTAGCCGGCGGCGGTGACGGCGAAGAAGAGGGCGACGCCGGCGAAGAGTCGGGACTCGGTGCGCATCAGCTCTCCTGTTTCGTCTCCTGCCGGCCCGCCGCCACCTGCTCCGCCACCTCCGGGTGGTGCAGGTCGAAGGCCGGGGACTCGGAGCGGATCCGGGGCAGAGCGGTGAAGTTGTGGCGCGGGGGCGGGCAGGAGGTGGCCCACTCCAGCGAACGGCCGTAGCCCCAGGGGTCGTCGGTCTCGACCTTCTCGCCGTACCTGGCGGTCTTCCAGACGTTGTAGAGGAACGGCAGGGTGGACAGTCCCAGCAGGAAGGCGCCGATGGAGCTGACGGTGTTCAGCAGGGTGAAGCCGTCGGCGGCCAGGTAGTCGGCGTAGCGGCGGGGCATGCCCTGCTCGCCGAGCCAGTGCTGGACCAGGAAGGTGGTCTGGAAGCCGACGAACAGCGTCCAGAAGTGGATCTTCCCGAGGCGTTCGTCGAGCATCCTGCCGGTGAGCTTGGGCCACCAGAAGTAGAAGCCGGCGAACATCGCGAAGACCACGGTCCCGAACAGGACGTAGTGCAGGTGGGCGACGATGAAGTAGCTGTCGGTCAGATGGAAGTCCAGCGGCGGCGAGGCGATCAGGACACCGCTCATGCCGCCGAGCAGGAAGGTCACCAGGAAGCCGCACGACCAGAGCATGGGTGTCTCGAAGGACAGCGATCCCTTGATCATCGTGCCGATCCAGTTGAAGAACTTCACCCCCGTCGGCACCGCGATCAGGAACGACATCAGCGAGAAGAACGGCAGCAGGACCGCGCCCGTGGCGAACATGTGGTGGGCCCACACCACCGCCGAGAGCATGGTGATGGCGATCGTCGCGCCCACGAGCGTGACGTAGCCGAAGATCGGTTTACGGCTGAACACCGGGATGATCTCGGAGACGATCCCGAAGAACGGCAGCGCGACGATGTAGACCTCGGGATGGCCGAAGAACCAGAACAGGTGCTGCCACAGCAGGGCCCCGCCGTCGGCCGCCTCGAAGACCCGCGCCCCGAACTTGCGGTCCGCCTCCAGCGCGAACAGGGCGGCGGTCAGCACCGGGAACGCGGGCAGCACCAGGATCGACGTGAACAGCACGTTCCAGGTGAAGATCGGCATCCGGAACAT
Organism: Streptomyces griseorubiginosus; assembly: GCF_017614965.1. Classification (GTDB taxonomy): domain Bacteria; phylum Actinomycetota; class Actinomycetes; order Streptomycetales; family Streptomycetaceae; genus Streptomyces; species Streptomyces griseorubiginosus_B. Next base: position 3,257 of record NZ_WVUG01000388.1, read on the forward strand.
GGTCATGCCGGGGGCGCGCAGGCACAGGATGGTGGTGATGAAGTTGACCGCGCCGAGCGTGGTGCTGACACCGGTCACGATCAGCCCCATCACCCACAGGTCGCCGCCGGCGCCGGGGCTGTGCACGGAGTTGTTGAGGGGCGCGTAGGCGAACCAGCCGAAGGCGGCCGCTCCCCCGGGCACCAGGAACCCGGAGACGACCATCAGCCCGCCGAACAGATACAGCCAGTACGACAGGGCGTTGAGTCTCGGGAACGCGACGTCGGGGGCGCCGATCTGCAGCGGCATCACCGCGTTCGCGAACCCGGCGAACATGGGCGTCGCGAACAGCAGCATCATCACCGTGCCGTGGATGGTGAAGAGCTGGTTGTACTGCTCCTGGCTGACGATCTGCAGCCCGGGGCGGGCCAGTTCGGCCCGCATCAGCAGCGCGAGGATCCCGCCGAAGAGGAAGAACGAGAACGCGGTCGTGATGTAGAGATGGCCGATCACCTTGTGGTCGGTCGTGGTCGCCCAGCGCAGCAGCGCCCGCCCCAGTGACGAGCGCGTGCGCGGCCGTACCGGTGCCTGACGCGGCCGCGCCGTCCTCCTGTCCACCGCCATGCGCCGCCGGGTACCCGGGGGCGGCGGGCTCACTCACCGTCCCCGGGGGGCGCTCACCTGCTGTCACTCGCCCCGGCGGTCTCCGTCAGAGCGGCGCGTCCGGCTTGCGGGCGGGCGGCCGGGATCCGGAGGGAAAGGCCCGCCGGGGTTCCGGGTGGGGCCGTTCGGCCCTGCACCGCGGGCCGCTTTGCGGGCACAGTGGATATCCCGGCCCGGAAGGCGGCACGCCATGGAACGAGTGATCATCGCCTGTGTCGACGACTCGCCCCAGGGCCGGGCCGCGGCCGCCTGGGCCGAACGGGAGGCCGCGCTGCGCGCGCTGCCCCTGCGCGTGGAGCAGGGCCCGCCGCCCGGTTACGGCGCCTGGCCCGACGCGGAGTTGATCGTCCTCGGCCTGGTCCAGGGATTCCGGCTTCCACCGATCCGGACGGCTCCGGTCGTGGTCGTCGCGTGGACGCCGTACCGCCTCCCAGAGACCGTGACGGTGGGCCTCGACGCCCGCAACCCGGCGGACGGCGTGCTCGCGTTCGCCTTCGAGGAGGCCCGTCTGCGCGGGGTGCTGCTGCACGCGGTGCACTCCTGGGAGCTGCCCGCGCAGGCGGCCGGGCGCTCGCCGCTGCCGGTGCTGGAGGAGGACCGTGCCACCTGGGAGGACCAGGAGGTGCAGATCCTGTCCGACGCCCTGCGGCCGTGGCGGGGCAAGTACCCCGAGGTCGACGTCCTGGAGGATGTCGTCCTGCTCGATCCGGCCGAGGCACTGGTCCACGCGGCCGGCACCTCCGGGCTGCTGGTGGTCGGCCGCCGCACCGGCGACACCGCCCTCGACGTGCTGGAAGAGGTACGGTGCCCGGTCGCCGTGGTGCCGGGTTAGCGGCTGGAGTCCCGGGGCCAGGCGGGCACGCAGGTGGGCGGGGTGCCGTCGATCCGGCCGGCCGTGATGACGTACGCGGCGCGGCCGGGATCGGTGCGCACCAGCGGGAAGGCGACCAGCAGGTGCTGCCCGGCGGCGATCCTGTCGGGGCGGACGGTGAGGACGGGCTTGCCGCCCTTGGCCAGTTCGATGCGCCAGGTGGCGGAGGGCGCGTCGTCCCCGGAGCTGGTCGGCGTCGCCGTGCACGCGGGATCCCCGGCGTAGACGACGGCCGGGACGCCGAGGCGGTTGAGGTCGCGTTGCAGCCGGGCCGTGTCCAGCAGTCTGCCGTCCGGTCCGCTGATGGCGAGCCTGACCCGGCCGTCGGCCTCACGCTGCAGGGTGTACGCGGCTGTGGTGATCCGCTGCGGCTGCTGTACGGGGGTGGCCCGGGCCGGGGTGGCGGGCCGGTCGACGGCCACGGTGGTCACGGCGGCGCCGGCCGCGGCGACACCGGCGAGGGCGAGCGGCAGCCGGTGGCGGACCACCCAGGGGCGGCGCCGTACCGGTACGGGAGCGACGGCTCGTTCGGCGGCGAGGGCGGTGAGCCGGTCGCCGAGGCGCTGCTGGAAGCCGACGGGAGTACGAGTGGTCATGATGCGTTCTCCAGGGCGGTGTCGGGCAGTCGGGGGCGATCGGCGTCCTGCTCGGGGGCGCCGGCTTCCGGGTGGGCGGCGCGCAGGGCGCGGCGGGCCCGGTGCAGCCGGACCCGTACGGTGGCCTGGCTGAGGCCGAGGGCCTGAGCGGCCTCGCGGGGTGTCAGCCCGTCGACGGCCACCAGGTCGAGCACCGCCCGCAGCGGTTCGCTGAGGGCGCCGTGCCGTTCGGCGAGCTCCCGCACGGCCCGTTCGGCGTCGATGCGCTCCTCCAGGGCCGCGATGTCCTCGCTCTCCAGCAGCCGCCGTCCGGTCAGCCGGGCCACCGCCCTCAGTTCGCGGACCGTGCCGCGGCCGTGGGAGGACATCACGTTGCGCGCGATGCCGTACAGCCAGGCGATGGGTGCTCCCTGCCGGGCGTCGTAGCGGTCGGCGGCCTCCAGGGCGGCGACGAAGACGTCGGCCGTGAGGTCGGCCGCCAGGTGGGGGTCGGCGGTGCGGCGGGTCACGAACGTGAGCACCGCCTCGAAGTTCTCCTCGTAGAACGCCGAGAATCCGGCGGGATCGCTTCTGGGCGGTGCGGGTCGCCGTCGGCCACCGCGCTCGGGTGTGTACACCCGTTCCTCCAAAGGGGTCGGTCGTCCTTGCACCCGTTCTTGGCCGCAGCACGGCGTCGCGTTACATCCTCCTGTGGTGGGCTGCGGAGGGCGCCTTGGCTGTGCAAGTCTGGGCCGGAGAAGGGTCCTCGAGCCCGGCGAGGTGCGGGAGGCGGTGTGAGTCCTGAGGAGCAGGGAGCGCACGTCCCGGACGGTCCGGAGGCCTCCTTGGGACGCAGGCGGTTCCTGCAGGTGTGCGCCGGCGTCGGGGCGGGATCGGCGGCCGCCGCATGCGACCCCGCGTCGAGGAGGGACCGTCCCCACCGCCGTACGAACAGTGCCGCGAACCATGGCCCGTCTGCCGAGAGCGACCTGCCCGGCACCTCCGACTGGCGGATCCGCTCGCTGGGGCCCCCGGACGCGGTGACCGGATATGCCGACCGGGTGAGCGTGGCTCCCGGGGAGGAATGCGGGCTGTACGTGTCGACCACCGCGTCGGCGTTCCAGGTCTCCGCCTTCCGCGTCGGCTGGTACGGCGGCGCACAGGCCCGGCGGGTCTGGTCCTCCGGGCGGGTGCCGGGCCGTGTCCAGCCGGCCCCACGGTTCCTGCCCGGCACCCGCACCGTCCGCGCCGACTGGCAGCCCACGTTGACCTTCACCACCGAGGGCTGGCCGGAGGGGGCGTACCTGCTGCGGCTGGAGGCCGACAACGGCCATCAGCGCTACATCCCGCTGATCATGCGCTCGGTCCGGGGCCGGGGGCGTACCGTCCTCGTGCACGCGCCGGCCACCTGGCAGGCGTACAACCGCTGGGGCGGCTACAGCCTCTACGGCGGGGCCGACGGCTCCTACTTCACCCGCTCCCTCGCCGTCAGCTTCGACCGGCCCTACGACTCCGTCGGCGCCGAGAAGTTCCTGGTGTACGAGCGGCCGTTGGTGGTGGTGGCCGAGCGGCTCGGCATACCGCTCGCCTACACCACCGGGGCGGACGTCCACCGCGATCCCAGCGTGCTGCACGGCGCCAGAGCCGCCGTCTGTCTGGGCCACGACGAGTACTGGACGCCCCAGCAGCGCCTGTACGTCACCGAGGCGCGGGACGCCGGCACCAACATCGCCTTCCTCGGCGCCAACACGTGCTTCCGCCGGGTGCGCCTGGAGGCGGGCGAGACGGCGCCGGACCGGACGGTCGTCTGCTACAAGTCGGCCTACGACAAGGACCCTTACGTCCGCTCCCGGCCCGCCCTGGTCACCACCGACTTCCGCGC
>NZ_WVUG01000389.1 GCF_017614965.1 Streptomyces griseorubiginosus
ACGTAGCTGAACTTCTCGTCCTCGTACGCCAGCGAGCCGCCCTTGACCTGGCGGTGCAGGGAGGAGCGGCTGACCCGGGCGGAGAAGTGGCACCAGTCGGTGCCGGGGGCGATCGGGCAGGCGGCGCTGTGCGGGCAGGGCGCGGCGACCTGGAAGCCGGCGTCGGTCAGCCGCCGGCGGGCCTCGATGACGCGGGCGTATCCGGCGGGGGTGCCGGCCTCGACGATCACGACGGCCCGGGCGGCGGCCGCGGCGGCGTCGACGAGGGCGGCGCGGTCGGGCTCGGTGAGTTCGTTGAGGACGTAGGAGACGGTGACGAGATCGGTGCTCTCGAGGGTGAGCGCCGCTCCGATCCGTGAGCGCTGCCAACGGGCGCCCCGCAGCGCCGGGTTGGCGGCGGCGAGTTCCTCTCCGAGGGCGAGGGCGGGTTCGGACCAGTCCAGCACGGCGATGTCGCGCTCGCCGGCCCAGGTGGCGCTGACGGCCCAGGTGGCGGCCCCGGTGCCCCCGCCGACGTCCGTGTGGGTGGCGGGCACGAACCCGGGCACGGCCGCCGCGAAGGCGTCCAGGACCGCCCGTACCGCCTCGAAGGTCGCCGGCATCCGGTACGCGGCGTAGGCGGCCACGTCGGCGCGGTCGCGCAGGATGGGCGCGTGGGTGGGGGTGGCGCCCCGGTAGTTCGCGATCAGCCGGTCGACCGCGTTCGCGGCCTGCTTGGGCGGCAGGCCGTCGAGGAGGGAGGCGAGGGTGGAGCGGAGGGTCTCGGCCGGGGGTACGGGGGCGTTCACCGGGGGATTCTCTCAGGTTCTCGTGACCGGTCCGATCCCGCGTACGGCCCGTGCCAGTCGGGTGGCCGCGGCCGCCCGCGGTCTGCTGTCCGGCTGCCGTCTGCGAGGGTGGACGGTGTTCGCCAGCAGCACCAGGAAGGTGTCCGTCGCCGGGTCCAGGACCAGTGACGTGCCCGTGAAGCCGGTGTGGCCCGCCGCCCCGCGTCCCGCCAGTTCGCCCATGAACCAGGGCTGGTCCACCGCGAAGCCCAGGCCGGGGGGCGTCAGCAGCAGCTCCACGAAGTCCGGGCCGAGGATGCGCGCGGGGCCGTAGGAGCCGCCGGCCAGCAGGGTGCGGCAGAAGACGGCGAGGTCGCGGGCGGTGGAGAAGAGCCCGGCGTGCCCGGCCACTCCCCCGAGCGCCCAGGCGTTCTCGTCGTGGACGACGCCCCGCAGCATCCCCCGGTCCGCCTTGCCCCACGGCCGCCGCTGGTCCTCGGTCGCCGCCGCACCGGGGCACGGCCCGAAGTCGGTGGCGGTCATGCCCAGCGGTCTGGTGATGCCCTCGTGGACCAGGACGTCCAGCGTGCGGCCGGTGACGCGTTCCAGGACGTACTGCAGGAGCAGCATGTTGAGGTCGGAGTAGGTGTAGGTGCCGGGCACGCCGATCGGCGCCTCGGCCTGCAGCATCGCCATGCGCTCGGTGTCGTCCGCGCAGTCGTACAGCGGCAGTTCGGGCCGCAGTCCCGAGGTGTGGGTGAGCAGTTCCCGCACGGTGATCCCGTGCCGTGCCGCCGCCCGGAACTCCGGCAGATAGGCGCCCACCCGGGCGTCGATGCCGAGGGTGCCCCGCTCGATCTGCTGGACCGCGGCGACGGAGGTGAACAGTTTGGTCAGGGAGGCCAGGTCGAAGGGCGTGCCGACGGTCATCGGGACGCGTGCCGCGGCCGGCAGCTCGATGCCCGCGTCGGTCTCCTCGTCGTAGCCGGAGTACCGTACGGCCCACCCCGCCGCCTCCTCGACGGCGATCACCGGCCCGCGTCCGGCGACCACGACGGTGCCCGCGGCCCAGGGGCGTGCCCCGGTGGTGAGGTCGGTGACCTCCTGGACGAGGTGACGCAGCTCCACGGGATCGAGTCCGGCCCGTTCCGCGGTGTCGCCGCGCAGTCTCGGCGCGCTCAGCTCCCTGCTCCCTCCGTATCCGCACGTGTGTTCCAGGGACGGCACATTCCCATGAAACAGGCCAGCGCCACCAGTGCGGCCACCAGTTGGACGACGGCCATCGGGACGGCCGTGTGCTCGCCGGCGATCCCGACCAGCGGGGAGGCGACGGCGCCGATGAGGAAGGAGGAGGTGCCGAGCAGCGCGGAGGCGGAGCCGGCGGAGTGCCGGGTGCGCATCAGCGCGAGCGCCTGGGCGTTGGGCAGTGTCACGCCCATCGCCGACATCAGGACGAAGAGCGCCGCGGCGACGGGGGCGAGGCCCACCGCGCCCAGGGCGCCGGTGGACATCAGCAGCAGCGCGGTCGCGGCGGCGATCACCACCGCCAGGCCCACGCCCATGACCTTCTCCAGGCTGACCCGCCCGACCAGCACCTTGCCGTTGATCTGCCCGACGATCACGAGCCCGACCGAGTTCAGGCCGAACAGGAGGCTGAAGGTCTGCGGGGAGGCGCCGTAGATGTCCTGGATGACGAACGGGGAGGCCGAGATGTACGCGAACAGCGCCGCGAACGCGAAGCCGCCCGCCAGCATGAAGCCGGTGAAGGGCAGGTCGGCGAGGAGCCGGCGCATCGAGTGCAGGGCCTCGCCGACGCCGCCCGCGTGCCGCTCGGCGCGCGGCAGGGTCTCGGGCAGCCGCGTCCACACCAGCCCGCCGAGCAGCAGGCCCACGACGGTGAGGACCACGAACACCCCGCGCCAGTCCGTCACCCGCAGGATCTGTCCGCCGATCAGCGGCGCGACGATCGGAGCGACCCCGGAGATCAGCATCAGGGTGGAGAAGAAGCGGGCCATCGCCGTGCCGTCGTACAGGTCCCGCACGACCGCCCGGGCGATCACTATGCCCGCCGCGCCCGCCAGGCCCTGCACCAGCCGGAAGGCGACCAGGACCTCGACGTTCGGGGCGAACGCGCACAGGGCGGTGGCGAGGACGTACACCGCGAGGCCGGTGAGCAGCGGGCGGCGGCGGCCCCACTTGTCGCTCATCGGGCCGACCACCAGTTGTCCGAGCGCCATGCCGAGCAGACAGGCGGTCAGGGTGAGCTGGACGGTGGCGGCGGGGGCGTGCAGGGCGTGGGTGACCTCGGGCAGCGAGGGGAGGTACATGTCCATCGCCAGCGGGGGTGTGGCGGTGAGGCCGCCCAGGATGAAGGTGACGAGCAGACCGGTCCGGCGCACGGCGCGGACGGCGGCCGGTTCCGCTTCCGCTCCGGCCGCCTGTGTCGTCTGTGGTGTCGAGGCCCCCTGCTCGGCCATGTGCCCCTCCCTTTCCGATCGATACGCCACCTATGCTCTCAGCTCGTACACAGTGGCGAGGATCGCACGAGCGAGGGTGGGGCGGGCATGACGGCGGAGAGTGTGCGGTGGGGCATCCTGGCGACCGGTGGGATCGCCGCCGCGTTCACGGCGGATCTCGTCGATCTGCCGGACGCCGAGGTGGTGGCGGTGGCCTCGCGGACCGAGGCGTCGGCGAAGGCGTTCGCGGAGCGGTTCGGCATCGAGCGGGCCTACGGCGACTGGGCCGCCCTGGCCCAGGACGCGGACATCGATGTCGTGTACGTCGCCACCCCGCACTCGGCGCACCGGGCGGCCGCCGGTCTGTGTCTGGAGGCCGGGCGGAACGTGCTGTGCGAGAAGGCGTTCACGCTGAACGCGCGCGAGGCCGAGGAGCTGGTCGCGCTGGCGCGGGAGCGCGGGAGCTTCCTGATGGAGGCGATGTGGATGTACTGCAATCCGCTGGTGCGGCGGCTGAAGCGGATGGTGGAGGACGGCGCGATCGGTGAGGTGCGCCATGTGCAGGCCGACTTCGGGCTGGCGGGGCCCTTCCCGCCCTCGCACCGGCTGCGCGACCCGGCGCAGGGCGGCGGCTCGCTGCTGGATCTCGGGGTGTACCCGGTGTCGTTCGCGCAGCTGCTGCTCGGGGAGCCGTCGGACGTGACGGCGAGAGCGGTGCTCTCCGACGAGGGCGTCGATCTCCAGACGGGTGCACTGCTCTCCTTCGAGAGCGGCGCTCTCGCCTCGGTGCACTGCTCCATCGTCGGCGGTACGGCGACCTCGGCCTCCGTCACCGGCTCGCAGGGCCGCATCGACATTCCGCACGGCTTCTTCTTCCCTGACCGGTTCGTGCTGCACCGGGACGGCCGCGACCCGGAGGAGTTCGCCGCCGACCCGGCGGACGGGCCGCGCAACAGCCTCCGGCACGAGGCCCGCGAGGTCATGCGCGCGCTGCGGGCCGGTGAGACCGAGTCGCCGCTCGTGCCGCTCGACGGCACCCTCGCCGTGATGCGCACGCTCGACGCGATCCGCGACCGCGTCGGCGTCCGCTACCCGGGCGAGTCCGCGGACCCGGCCCTCACGCCGGCTTGAGCCCCTGCGCGCCCACCTCCGTCACGAAGGAGGCGGCGGTGGAGACGGGCGCGCCGGTCGTGGTCACGTACGGCACGGTCTTGAAGTCGGCCCGCGCCGCCGTCTCGTCCAGCGTGACCTTCACATAGCCGCGCCGGCCGTCGTAGAACTTCAGGTGCGGGTTGGCGGTCATGTACGTGTCCCAGTTCGCGGGTTTCTCGGTGCCGTCCTGGCCGCTGGCGATCGAGGTGGCCACGATCTCGGTGCCCAGGGTGCGCGAGGACGGGTCGTCGAAGTCGTCCTTGATGTCGAAGGCGTACGCCACGTGCACATCGCCGCTGAGCACCATCAGGTTGGCGACCCCGGCCGCCTTGGCGCCGTCCAGGACGCGGCGGCGGGAGGCCGGGTAGCCGTCCCAGGCGTCCATGGAGACCTTGGCGACGGGGTTCAGGTCCAGCTTGCGCTGCGAGAAGCAGACCTGCTGCGGTACGACGTTCCACAGCGCCCCGGAGGCCCTCCAGCCGTCGATCAGCCACTGTTCCTGGGCGGCGCCGGTCATGGTGCGCGCCGGGTCCTCGGACTCGGGGCCCGGGACGTGCTTGCCGTCGCCGTAGGCCTGGTCGGAGCGGTACTGGCGGGTGTCGAGGACGTCGAACTGGGCGAGCAGGCCCCACTGCAGCCGCCGGTAGAGCCGGGCGTCGGGGCCGACGGGCAGCTGCGGGGCGCGCAGGGGCTGGTTCTCCCAGTAGGCGCGGTAGGCGGCGGCCCGGCGCAGCAGGAAGTCGGCCGGCGAGGTGCCGTCCTCGGGGATCGATCCCGCGTAGTTGTTGTCGGTCTCGTGGTCGTCCCAGGTGACGACGAAGGGGTGCGCGGCGTGCGCGGCGCGCAGGTCGGGGTCCGAGCGGTAGAGGGCGTAGCGCAGCCGGTAGTCCTCGAGGGTCTGGGTCTCGTGGTTGTAGAGGTCCGGGAGCACGCGGTCGGTGTAGTTGCGGGCGCCGCCGACCGCGTCGACGGGGTATTCGTACAGGTAGTCGCCGAGGTGGAAGACGAGGTCGACGTCGTCCTGGGCGAGGTGGCGGTGGGCGGTGAAGTAGCCGTCCTGGTACTGCTGGCAGGAGACGGCGGCGAAGGAGAGCGCGGGGGCGGCGCTGTCGGCGGCGGGCGCGGTGCGCGTGCGGCCGGTCTCGCTGAGCCAGGTGCCCGTGCGGAAGCGGTAGTAGTAGGCGCGGCCCGGGTCGAGGCCCTGGACCTCGACGTGCACGGCGTGGTTGAACTCGGGGAACGCGGTGGTGGTGCCCTTGGCGGCGAGGGTGGCGAAGGTCTCGTCCCGGGACATCTCCCAGTCGACGTCGACGGGCTGGGCGGGCAGTCCGCCGTCGGCCTGGTAGGGGGCGGGGGCGAGCCGGGTCCACAGCACCACCGAGGTGGGCAGCGGGTCGCCGGAGGCGATGCCGAGGGTGAAGGGGTCGTTGTCGATGCGGGCCGCGTCCAGGGCGGCGGCCGCCGCGGTGCCGGCCGCGGGCAGGTCGACGGTGAACGCGAGGGCCGCGGCGGCCGCGGTCAGAGTCAGGAAGCGGCGCCGGCCGAGCTGCCGGGCGGCGGCGCGGTACTCGGGGGCGTGCCAGCGCGAGCGGCGTGTGGTGATGATCATTCAGTCCTCCCGTCACAGTTGAGGGAGCGGACGTGCGGCGGGCCCGGGGCGACACGCTTTGTCGGGTCCACAACACCCGGATGGCGGACGGGCGGGTTCCACGTGCCGGACGCTCGCCTACGCTGCCGGACATGACGGAGAGGGAATCGAAGACCGCTGTGGTGACCGGTGCCGGGTCCGGGATCGGACGGGCGGTCGCCGTGGAGCTGTCGCGGGCGGGCTGGTCGGTGGCGCTGGCGGGGCGGCGGCCCGAGACGCTGGCGCAGACGGCGGCGCTGGTGCCCGAGGGGGCCTCGCTGGCCGTACGCACCGACGTGTCGCAACCGGAGGACGTGGCCGGGCTGTTCGCCGCCGCCGTGGAGCGGTTCGGGCGGGTGGACCTGCTGTTCAACAACGCGGGGACGTTCGGGCCGGGCGGGGTGCCGGTGGATGAGCTGCCGTACGAGGCGTGGCGGCATGTGGTGGACACCAACCTCAACGGGGCGTTCCTGTGCGCGCAGGCGGCCTTCCGGCAGATGAAGGAGCAGGACCCGCAGGGCGGACGGATCATCAACAACGGCTCGATCTCGGCGCATACGCCCCGGCCGCTGTCCGTCGCCTACACGGCGACCAAGCACGCGCTGACCGGGCTGACCAAGTCGCTGTCCCTGGACGGGCGGCCGTACCGGATCGCGGTGGGGCAGATCGACATCGGCAACGCGGCGACCGACATGACGCGGCGGATGGAGACGGGGGCGTTGCAGGCGGACGGTTCGGTGGTGCCGGAGCCCGTGATGGACGTCGCCGATGTGGCGCGCACCGTGCGGCACATGGCGGAGCTGCCGCTCGAGGCGAACGTGCAGTTCGCGACGGTGCTGGCCACGGCGATGCCGTACGTGGGGCGGGGCTGACGGCGCCGACCGACCGTCAACTCGTCAACTCTTACAAGCGGAATTTCTGCATCCGGACCATTGCGGCCGGTCGCAGGCCTATGCTCAAATCGCCTACACAGGAGCTTCACACTTGGGGGGATGGAGTTCCGCAGGCCACACCGAGGGGGGAGGCGGCAGCCGTTCCACCGCACCGGGTGGGGGTGGATCCCGCGTGGGACCGCGGGGTGCGCACCGGTGCGTCGGAACGGCTGCCGCGAGCGTCAACCGGCCTGCCCCGCCTCGCCCTTGCGCCGTCGGCGCAGCGCCCACGCCCCGCCCGCCAGCAGCGCGACCGTGCCGCCCGCGCCCTCCAGCAG
>NZ_WVUG01000038.1 GCF_017614965.1 Streptomyces griseorubiginosus
GACGTGCTCGGTATGACGCTGGGCACCGGGGTCGGAGGGGCGTTGTGGCTGAAAGGCGCCCTGTACGACGGGTCGGGGGGCGCGGCGGGCGAGATCGGTCATGTGCCCGGCTTCGGCGAACTGGCCTGCACCTGCGGGGGCCGGGGCCATCTGGAGACGCTGGCCTCGGGCCGTTCGATCGCCGCCCGGTACCGGGAGCGTACGGGCCGCGGCGGCACGGGCCGCGACGTCGCCGAGGCGGCGGGCCGGGGTGACCCCGACGCGCTCGCGGTGTTCGAGGCGGCGGGCGTCGCGGTGGCCCGGGCGCTGCTGGTCACGGCCGGCCTGCTGGACGTGCCGACCTTCGTGATCGGCGGCGGTGTCAGCCGGTCCTGGTCGCTCCTGGAGCCCGCCGTCCGGCGGGCGTTGAGCGCCGAACCCCCGGTCAGCGGACGCCCGTTGCGGGTGCTGCCGGCCGGTCTGGGCGAGGACGGGGTGGCGGTCGGCGCGGCGGCCCGGGCGCAGGCGGAGCTCGCTGCACAACCGTGTTCGACATGCCGGTCAACGGGCGTCCCCCGCACGCCCTTGGAGCACCCATGAACGTACCCACCAGCAGGACGCGACCTTCCACGTCGGACACTGGACGGCGGCGCGGGTGCCGCCCGTGGAGGGGGCACCCGCGCCGGACCGTGCGAGACGGCTCAGCTCAGGCCGGCCGTCTTCAGCCAGCTCTTGGCGACGTCCAGCGGGTCCTTGTTCTCGAGCTGGACCTGCGAGTCCAGGTCGAGCAGGGTCTTGGTGTCGAGCTTGGCGGAGACCGCGTTCAGCGCGGCGACACCGTCCGAGGACAGACCGCTCTTGTATACGAGCGGCTGGACGTTCTCGAAGCCGAAGAGGTTCTGCGGGTCCTGCAGGACGACGAACTTCTCCTTGGTGATGTTCGGGTCCGTGGTGAAGATGTCAGCGGCCTGCACGGTGTTCTTCTTCAGCGCCGCCAGGGTCAGCGGGCCGCCCGCGTCCAGCGCCTTGAAGCCCTTGAACTCCAGGCCGTACACCGACTTCAGGCCCACCAGGCCCTGCTGCCGGGTCTGGAACTCCGGCGAGGCGCCGATGGTCAGGTCCTTCGCCACGTTCTTGAGGTCCGCGATGCTGGACTCGCTGGTCAGCTTGTACTTGTCCGCGGTGGCCTTGTTGACCGTGACGGAGTCCTTGTCCTGCGCGGAGGCGGGGTCCAGGAGCGTCAGCTTGGAGTCCAGCTTGGCCTCGATCGCGGCCGTGGTGGCCTCGACCGTCTTGGGCGCGGCCTTCGGGTCGAGGTAGGCGAGCAGCGCGCCGTTGTACTCCGGCAGCACGGTGATGGAGCCGTTCTTCAGCAGCCCGTACGTCGTCTCGCGGCTGCCGATGTTCGGCTTGTAGGTGACCTTGACACCCTTGGCCTTCAGGGCCTCGCCGTAGATGTCGGCGATCAGGATGCTCTCGGCGAAGTTGTTGGATCCGACGACGACGGTCTTGCCGTCCGACTTGCCGCCCTGCAGCGGGTCGGAGGAGGAGCTGTCGGAGGAAGAGGAGGAACCACATCCCGCCAGCAGGGCCGTGGTCGCGGCGAGCGCGACGGCCGCCGCGGGGTAGCTCCTGAAGGACCTGGGGCGTGGGGCTTTGGAAGTCACGATTCCCGTTCCGGACTCGGGGGATTGATGAGAAGCAAGCGCTGCAACTGATCCAATCCAGCCTGTTCTCCCTCAGTCAAGAGCAGCCTGGTCACCAATTGGCCTCAATGCGTGATCGGTTGTGAATGCGGTGTGAACAGACTGAAGCGGAAGCGGAGGCGCTTTGTAACGGATTCTTGACGTAGGGCGACGCCCTTGATCATTCAAAGAGACGGTAGTCTCACCGCAGTTGGCGTCGGTCACAGCGGTGTGCGGGGGCCGCTGCGGTGTCATCCGCACCATTCCTCATGATCCAGTCATCGATCAGAATCGGTCAAGGCGCGTCGTCGCGCGCGACCGAGACCGCACGAAGGAGGCCCGGTGTCCACGAAAGAGGTGGACGCGACCGCCCGGCCCGCCCCGCCGTCGCCGAGAGGCGGCATCCGGGGGTTCGCCGACCGGTGGCCGTTCCGGCGCAAGCTCAACCTCCTGGTCGGCGTTCCGCTGGCCGTCGTAGCCGCCCTGCTCTCGTATCTGATCGCCGGCCAGATCGGCCAGGCGGAGGACGCCTCGTCCGCCGCGGACCTGGTGCGCAACAGCGAGCAGGTGGCCACCCTGGTCAACGAGGTGGAGAGCGAGCACCAGCTGGCGATCCTGCTCTCGGTGCGCTACGAGGCCGGCGGCAAGGGCGCCGAGAAGACCCGGACCGCCTACCGCAAGGCGCAGCGAGCGGTGGACGACCAGATCGCCAAGGTGCGGTCGGTCTTCGGCGGGGAGCTGCCGGACAGCGAGGCGCAGGCGCTGAAGGAGGTCGAGGGCCTCACCAGCCTGCGCGGGACGGTCGAGCAGAGCTATCTGCCCGCCAGCAACATCGACCCCGCCTACGACAACGCCGCCAAGTCCCTGATCGACGGTCTCGGTCTGGACCGCAACGCCGAGCTGGCCGCGACCTTCACCGGCAACCTCCTGGACTCCCTGCTGCGCGCCGACGCAGCGCACGGCTCCTTCGAGACCGGCGTGTTCTCGGCGACGACCGGTGACACCAACGCGCTCATCGAGTTCACCACCGCCGTCGGCGCCTACGAGCTCTACGGCAACCAGGCCGACCGCTTCGCCCGGTTCGCCACCGCCGACCAGGCCGACGAGCTCACGGGTGTCGAGCACACCGACGCGATGCGGGAGATCTCCGAGGCGTACGCCGAACTCCAGGTCGCGCCCAGCACCCTGCAGGCCGACACGCCCGCCGAGATCAAGACCGCGTTCCAGGACGCCCTCAGCGACTACCCCGCCTACCCCGAGCAGGCGCAGAGCCGGCTGAAGATCACCACCTCGCTCATCGACCAGATCGCCGACCGCGCCGACCGCGCCTCCAGCGACGCGACGTGGCGGGCCGGACTGCTGCTCGCCATCGGTCTGCTCGGCTTCGCGCTGTGGATCGCCTTCTCGGTGCTGGTGCGCCGCTCGGTGGTGCGGCCGGTGCAGGCCCTCACCGGTGCCGCGCAGGAGGTCGCCGACGTGGCCGGGCGCGAACTGGCCCGGGTCGCCGACGACGACGCCGAGGACGACAGCCCGCCGAAGCTGCGGGAGATGCCGGTCACCGCCGACGACGAGATCGGTGAGCTGGCCGAGGTGTTCAACCGCGTGCAGACCACCTCGATCGCCCTGCTGGAACGCCAGGTGCTCAGCCGGCGCAACGTCGCCGAGATGTTCGGCAACGTGGGCCGCCGCGTCAGCAACCTGACAACCCGTCAGCTCGCGTTGATCGACGCGGTGGAGCGCGGTGAGACCGACCCGGCCCTGCTGGAGCGCCTCTACTCCATCGACCACATCGCCGTCCGGCTGCGCCGCAACGCCGACAGCCTGATGCTGCTCGCCGGCATCCGCGAGACGGTCCTGGACTCCGGACCGACGTCGCTGACCAACGTCGTGCGCGCCGCGCTGGGGCAGATCGAGGGCTTCCAGCGGGTACGGCTGCACGCGCGCACCGAGGTCATGGTCGAGCCGGACATCATCGGCGACCTCACGCTGATGGTGGCCGAACTGCTCGAGAACGCGGTGTCGTTCTCGCCCGCCGGCAGCCCCGTCGAGGTGTACGTGCGGGACACCTCCGGTGAGGAGGCGCCGGGCGGCGCGGCGATCGTCATCGCCGACCACGGCCTCGGCATGAGCGCCGACCGGCTCGCCGAGGAGAACGGCCGGCTGATCCGCCGCGAGCGACTGGACGTCGTACCGACGAAGGTGCTCGGCCTGTTCGTGGTCGGCACCCTGGCGCGGCGCTGGGACGTCGGGGTCAACCTCTCCCGCACCCCGGGCGGCGGTGTGACGGCCGAGGTGACGGTGCCGCCGTCGCTGCTGCTCGCGATGAGCCCGGTGGAGGTCGCCGTCGGCGGTTCGACGGGCCGACGGGGCTCCATCGCCTCGGAGTCGGCAGCCGCGTCCGGTCCCCGGCAGTCGTCCGCCGTCGAGGAGACCACCCGGGTGTCGTCCGACACCGCGCGGGGCGGTCAGCCGGCGCCGCTGCCCCGCCGCGTGCCGCGCCACGAGATCCCCACGGGCACGGACGCCTCCTCGTCCCGGCCGGACGCCGTGACGCCGGCTCCGGCCGACGCCCCCACTCCGGCTGCCGCGCCCACCGGTGAACGCACCCCCTTCATCCCCCCGGCCCGCAGCGAGACACCGCCGCGGTCCGCTGCGAAGGAGGCCACCCGCCCGAGCTGGGCCAGGGACACCGACCCGCGCCCCGAGGACACTTCGCACGCGCACGAGGCGGCCGGCGAACCGCGTTCCGGCTGGACCGACGCCCCGGCGTCCGCCCGCCCCGCCGAGGACGCTCCGGCTTCGCACGACGTGAGCCCCTCGCGTCGTTCCGGTGCCGGCGACTGGGTATCGTCGGGCGAAGCCCCGGGCGGCGAGACGGCGTTGTCCGCCGAGGGCACGAGCGGCGGCACGGGCCCGGCGTTCGCCGGTGACGGCTCACCCCGTCCGCTGCGGCGGCGGGTGCGCGGCGCGACCCTCCGTACGACCGTCGACGCCGCCGCCCAGCAGGCAGCGCGGCAGGTCGCCCGGCCCGCCGACGCGGACGCCGTCCGCGACGCACTCGACGAGTTCGAGGCCGCCGTCGAACGGGCCAACCGCGACAGTGCCGTCGCGGCCAACGGCAACGCCGGCGGTGCGGACGCCACGTCCGGTGCCGCCCGTCGGACCACCGACCCGCACGACCAGAACCACCTCCCGGAAGGAGCCGAGCAGTGAGCACGTCGACAGGTGACACTCCCCCCGCGGGAGCCACCACGCCGGCCGAACTGCAGGCCGCGGCAGCCGATTTCACCTGGCTGTTGAACCGATTCGCGACCGAGACCGCGGGCGTCGTGGACGCCATCGCCGTCTCCTCCGACGGACTGCTCATCGCCGTCTCCGAGCTGCGTGAGCACGCCGACTCGGAGCGGCTGGCCGCGATCGTCTCCGGCATCACGTCCCTGGCCGCCGGTGCTTCCGGCAACTACGGCCTGGGCGCCCTCAACAAGGTCATCATCGACCTCGAGGGCGGCCATGTCCTGGTCTCCGCCATCGGCAGCGGCGCCGTGCTCGGCGTGGTCACCGACAAGGAGGCCAAGCTGGGCAACATCGCCTACGAGATGACGCTGTTCGCCAACCGGGCCGGCAGCGCCCTCAGCCCGCAGCTGGTGCTCCAGCTCAAGAACAGCGTCGGCGCGGCATCCGCGCGCTGACCGGTTGCCGCCCCCGGGACCCGTCCTGAGGGCGCGATCGAGGAGGAAGACACCCCATGGCGGACGGCTCCCCACCGCCGGGCGACCCGGACCCGGTCGGCCCCGCCCCCGCCGTACGGCCGTTCCTGGTCACCGCCGGCCGCGTCGCGCCCACCGCGTCCGGCCGGCCGGTGCCGGTGGAGACCCAGGTGGTGGCCACCGCCGAGGGTCTCGTCGTGCTCGACGAACTCGACTTCGAGCAGCACGACATCGTGGCCGCCTGCCGGCGGCCGCAGTCCGTCGCGGAACTCGCGGCCCGGCTGCGGCTGCACCTGAACGTGGTCCGGGTCCTCGCCGAGGACCTGCGTGCGGCCGGCTACCTGACGGTGCACGTACCCGACTCCGGCGTCACCCACGACGCCTCCGTCCTGCGCAGGGTCATCGAGGCCCTGCGTGCCATCCCCGACTCCCGAGGGGTACTCCGTGACTCGGACTGAACCGGCCGCCCCCGCCGTGGCCGCCCAGGTGGCCGCCGTAGCACCACCGCTGCCGGTCAAGCTGGTGATCGCGGGCGGCTTCGGCGTGGGCAAGACCACCGCCGTGGGCTCGATCTCCGAGATCGAGCCGCTGACCACCGAGGCCGCCATCACGGAGGTCGCGGCGGGCGTGGACGACCTCAGCCACACGCCCCGCAAGACCACCACCACGGTGGCGATGGACTTCGGCTGCATCACCATCGACCCGACGCTGAAGCTGTACCTGTTCGGCACGCCCGGTCAGGAGCGGTTCGGCTTCATGTGGGACGACATCGTCGAGGGCGCGGTGGGCGGGCTGGTCATCGTCGACACCCGCCGTCTGGACGACTGTTACGCCGCCGTGGACTACTTCGAGCACAAGCAGATCCCGTTCGCGGTCGCCGTCAACGCGTTCGACGGGAAGGTCGAGCACACGCTGGAGGAGGTCCGCTGGGCGCTGGACGTCGCCGAGCGGGTGCCGGTGGTGGTGTTCGACGCGCGCGAGCGGGGGTCTGTGCGGGACGCTCTGCTGGTTGTGCTGGAGCAGGCGCTCGCGCGTAGCGGAGGGTGACACGCGGGAGGGGCCCGGGGCGGACGATGCGCCCCGGGCCCCTCCACGGTGCCGGTCAGTTGCCCCGTCGCACTCCGGGCGAGACAGCCAGACGGGCCACCAGCCAGAAGAACCCGAGTGTCACCAGGGCGAGTACGGCCACCAGGGTCGCCCCGCCCACCACCTTCTCGTAGTTGCGTTGGTAGAGGCCGTCGACGATGTAGCGGCCGAGGCCGCCGAGGGAGACATAGGCCGCGATCGTGGCCGTCGAGACGATCTGGATGGCTGCCGAGCGCAGGCCGCTGAGGATCAGGGGGAGCGCGACGGGGAGTTCGACCTGGAAGAGGACCCGTGACTCGGCCATGCCCATGCCGCGGGCCGCGTCCACCGGGGACGGGTCGACGGAGCGCACCGCCTCGTAGGTGGTGACCAGGATCGGCGGTACGGCGAGCACGACCAGCGGGATCATCACCGGGGTGAGCCCGAGGCCCAGCAGGACGAACATCAGCACCAGCAGGCCGAAGCTGGGCAGGGCCCGTCCCGCGGTGGCGACGAACGCGACGGTGTTGCCGCCCCGGCCGGTGTGGCCGGTGAGCAGGCCGGCCGGCAGGCCGATGGCGGCCGCGATGGCGAGGGCGATCAGGGAGTACTGGATGTGCTCGCGCAGCCGGGTGGGGATGCCGTCGTAGCCGTGCCAGTGGGCGCTGTCGCTGAAGAAGTTGTTGATGAAGTGGAGGACGTTCATCGGACGGCGTCCTCCAGGGCGGCCTGCAGGGGTTCGGGTTCGTCGACGGGGCGGGGTTTGCGGTTTCCGCGCGGCATCCAGGGGGTGACGAGGACGCGCACGAGGACCAGCAGGGCGTCCGCGAGGATGGCGAGAACGGCCGTGCCGACCACGGACAGCCAGATCAGCCGGGACTGGTGGTAGATCATGCCGTCGTTGAGCAGGTTGCCGAGCCCGCCCTGGTTGCCGATCAGCATGCCGACGCTGACGAGGGAGATGCTGGAGACGGTCGCCACGCGCAGGCCGGCGATGATGGCGGGCGCGGCGATGGGCAACTGGACCTGGAAGTAGCGTCGTACGGGTCCCAGGCCCATCGCGGTGGCCGCGTCCAGGGTCTCCTGCGGGACCGAGCGGACGCCGTCCACGATGGCCGGGACGAAGACCACGAGGCTGTAGACGCCCAGCGGGATCATCACGGTGGTCTCGGTCTGGCCGGTGTAGTCGATGAGCACGACGAAGAAGGCCAGCGAGGGGATGGCGTAGAGGACGGTCGTCACCCACAGCACCGGCGGGTACAGCCATCTCAGCCGCACACAGAGCTGGGCGACGGGCAGTGCCACCACCAGGCCGACGGCGACCGGGATCAGCGCCTCGCGCAGATGCAGTCCGACCAGGCCCCAGTACGTGTTCTGCAGGTCGCTCGGGATGTCGAAGAGGCCGCCGCTCATCCGGCGACCTTTTCCGTGGTGCCCTCTGCGTGCGCGGCGCGGATGGCCTCGCCGATGGTCTGCTGCGAGACCACGCCGGTGACCCTGCCGTCGGCGCCGACCGCGACGGCCCAGCCGGTCGGCGAGAGCACGGCACCGTCGAGGGCGGCGCGCAGGGACTCCCTGCCGTGCTCGAAGGGGCGTCCGTGGGAGAGGAGTCGGGCCGGGTCGACCGACCCGGCGGTCAGCGCGGCCGGCTCGCTCCAGCCGAGGGGACGGCCGTCGACGTCGGTGACGAGGAGGTAGGGCACGTCCTTGGCGGTGCGGGCGGCGATCTGCTCGGCGGTGGCGTCGACGGCGACGATCGGGGTGGTCAGCAGGTCGAGGCCGGAGGAGGAGAAGAAGGACAGGCGCCGGATGCCCCGGTCGGCGCCGAGGAAGTCCTCGACGAAGGCGTCCGCGGGATCGGTGAGCAGCTCGGCGGGCGGGGCGAACTGGGCGAGATGGCCGCCAGTGCGCATCACGGCGACCATGGTGCCGATCTTCACGGCCTCGTCGATGTCATGGGTGACGAAGACGATGGTCTTGCCCAACTCGTCCTGGATGCGCAGGAGTTCGTCCTGGAGGCCCTTGCGCACCACGGGGTCGACGGCGGAGAAGGGCTCGTCCATCAGCAGGACCGGCGGGTCGGCGGCGAGCGCCCGGGCCACGCCGACGCGCTGCTGCTGGCCGCCGGAGAGCTGGTAGGGGTACCGCTTGGCGAGGGAGCCGTCGAGCCCGACCCGCTCCATCAACTCGCCGGCGCGCGCCCGGGCCCTGGCCTTGTCCCAGCCCAGCAGTCGGGGCACGGTGGCGATGTTGTCGATGATCGTGCGGTGCTGGAAGAGGCCCGCGTTCTGGATGACGTACCCCATCGACCGGCGCAGCGTGTTCACGGGCTGCCGGCTGATGTCCTTGCCGTCGATGGTGATCGTGCCCTCGCTCGGCTCGATCATCCGGTTGATCATGCGCAGCGTCGTCGTCTTGCCGCAGCCCGACGGGCCCACGAAGACCGTGATGGATCGGTCGGGTATCTCCAGGGAGAGGTTGTCGACCGCCACCGTGCCATCGGGGTAGCGCTTGGTGACTGAATCTATCCGTATCAAAACGCCGAACGCCCTTCGGGACTGGATCGTTGGGTGCAGATTCTAGACCGCATGTGTTTCCGAATTCAGTCGGGAACCTGGCGAAAACCGGTATGCACCGAGGCGGTATCACTCTGTGACCGCCCTGTGAGTCCACTGATTCCCACGCCCCCCTCAGCGGCCGCTCAGCGAGCCCACAGCGACCGCCCCGATCGCCATGGCCCGCTGAAACCGCCCTGAAGCCACCCTGAAGCCGGCCCCCGGCACGCTCTGCGGCATGAACCAGACGACGACACCGGCCATCGAGGTGACCGGCCTGAGCAAGGCGTACGGCGACAAGGTCGTCCTCGACGGGATCGATCTCTCCATCCCGCGCGGCACGATCTTCTCGCTGCTCGGCCCGAACGGCGCCGGCAAGACCACCACCGTCCAGATCCTCTCCACCCTGATCCGCGCCGACGCCGGCGAGGCCCGCGTCGCCGGGCACGACGTGCGCGAGGCTGCGCAGTCCGTGCGTGCCGCGATCGGCGTCACCGGCCAGTTCTCCGCGGTCGACCAGCTGATCACCGGCGAGGAGAACCTGGCGCTGATGGCGGACCTGCACCACCTCCCGCGCGCCGAGGGCCGCCGCCTCACCGCGGAACTGCTGGCCCGCTTCGACCTCGTGGAGGCCGCGCGGAAGCCCGCCGCCACCTACTCCGGCGGCATGCGGCGGCGCCTCGACATCGCCATGACGCTGATCGGCTCACCCCGGGTGATCTTCCTCGACGAGCCGACCACGGGGCTCGACCCGCGTTCCCGGCACGCCGTGTGGCGGATCGTGCGCGAGCTCGTCGACGGCGGGGTCACCGTCTTCCTCACCACGCAGTACCTGGAGGAGGCCGACCAACTCGCCGACCGCGTCGCGGTGCTGAACGGCGGCCGGATCGTCGCCGAGGGCACGCCCGACGAACTCAAGCGTCTCGTCCCCGGCGGCCATGTCCGCCTCCGGTTCCTCGACCCGGCCGAACTCGACCGCGCCGCCCGGGTGTTGGACCTGGGTCTGCGCGACGAGGAGGCGCTCACCCTCCAGGTGCCGGGCGACGGCGGCGTGCACACCCTGCGCGCCCTGCTGGACGTCCTCGACGCGCACGGCGTCGCCGTGGACTCCCTCACCGTCCACACCCCCGATCTCGACGACGTCTTCTTCGCGGTCACCGGCCGCCCCGAGCACGAGAAGGTGCAGAGCCGATGAGCAGCGCCGTCCAGCCCGCCACCCCGCACCTGCGCGACTGCCTCACCATGCTGCGGCGCAACCTGCTGCACGCCCGCCGCTACCCCTCCATGACGCTCCAGGTCGCGCTCATCCCCGTCTTCCTGCTGCTGTTGTTCGTGTACGTCTTCGGCTCCGCGCTCGGCGCCGGAATCGGCCAGGGCGGCGACCGCCCCGCCTATCTCGCCTATCTCGTCCCCGGCATCCTGCTGATGACGGCGGGCACCGGGTCGGTGCCGACGGCGGTCGCCGTGTGCACGGACATGGCCGAGGGCATCGTCGCCCGCTTCCGCACCATGGCGATCTCCCGGGCGTCGATCCTGGTGGGCCATGTGGTCGGCAGCGTCCTCCAGACGGTCGTCAACCTGACCCTGGTCACGGCGGTCGCCCTGGCCATCGGGTTCCGGCCCGACGCGGGCCCCGTCGAGTGGCTGGCGGCCTGCGGTCTGCTCGTCCTCTTCGTTCTCGCGCTGACCTGGCTCTCGGTCGCCCTGGGGCTGATCAGCAGGACACCCGAGGGCGCCAGCAACGCCCCGCTGCCGATCTCGTTCCTGCTGCCCTTCGTCAGCAGCACCTTCGTGCCGGTCGGCTCGATGCCGTCCTGGATCCGCTGGTTCGCCGAGTACCAGCCCTTCACCACGGTCATCGAGACCGTGCGCGGCCTGCTGACGGGCACACCGATCGGACACAACGGCTGGATGGCCGTGGCGTGGAGCATCGCGATCGCGGTCCTCGGCCTCGTGTGGTCCCTCCGCCTCTTCGACCGCGACCCCCGCTGAACCTCCCTCCGCAGAAAGGCAGTTGCCATGAACGCCGTGTCCCTCACCCCCGAACTCGTCGAGAACCCCGTCGGCGCCTACGCCGGCCTGCGCTCCCGGCCCGGCCTCGGCCATGTCGTCCTGCCGGGCCTGAGCACCCCCGTCCGCCTGGTCACCCGGCACGAGGACGTGAAGGCCGCGCTCACCGAACCGCGCCTGGTCCGGGACCGGTCGACGGTCTCCGGCTCCGACATGCCCGACCCCCAGGCCGAGTTGCTGGCCCAGGGCGCCGACGGTCTCCCGCCCGAGTACGCCCGGTACCTCTCCGGCCACCTCGCCCTCTTCGACGGCGACGAGCACAGCAGACGGCGCGGCCCCCTCACCCGGGCCTTCACCGCCCGCCGGGTGGCCGCCCTGCGCCCCTTCGTGGAAAGGACGGCACGGGAGCTGGCCGACACCCTCGCGTGGCGCGAACAGGCCGATCTGCTGGGCGAGTTCGCCTATCCGCTGAGCACGGCGGTGATCTGCGCGCTGGTCGGTGTCGACGCGGGCGACCAGGACAGGGTCTGCGGCTGGATCCGGGACTTCGCGTACGGCGACGGCAGCCGGGTCCTCGAAGGGCTCGGCGCGCTCGTGGAGTACACCAAGGAGCTGGTCGCCCGGCGCCGGGCCGAGCCCGCCGGCGATCTGGTGTCGGCGCTGCTCGCCGACGGCGGTATGAGCGACGACGAGATCGTCACCGTCTTCTTCCTGCTGATCAACACCGGCATCACCCCGCCCGCCCTGTTCCTGGCGCACGCGATGCTCGCCCTGCTGGACCGCCCCGACCAGCTGGAGCGGCTGCGTACCGACCCGGAGCTGCTGACCCGGGCGGTGCCCGAACTCCTGCGCCACGTCACGCTGGTGCGCATGGGCGCCACGCTCTACGCCACGGAGGACTTCGAGTTCGCCGGGACCCTCCTGAGGACGGGCGAGGCGGTGACGGTCGCGCTGTTCGCCGCCGACCACGACCCGGCCGCCTACGACTCCCCCGAACACCTCGACGTGACCAGGGAGTTCGGCCGGGGCGACGGTCATCTCGCCTTCGGGCACGGCCCGCACTACTGCATCGGCGCGGCCCTCGGCCGGCTGGTGACGGGCGTCGTCCTCGACGAGCTGGTGGTACGGCGGCCCAACGCCCCGAAGCTCGCCGTGGACCGGGCCGAACTCGCCTTCGGGCACTGGCCCGGCGACGGCTTCCACCTGCTGGCGCTGCCGGTCAGTCTGTGACGCGCTGCCGCACCAGGCCGAGCGCGGCCTCGCTCAGCCCGTCGTCGTCCAGGGCGGCGTACCGGGACACCGCGTCCTCGTACGCCGCCCTGTCGGCGTTCCGGGCGTCCTCGCGGGCCCGGGCCAGGGACATGGTGGGCTGGAAGTTGCGCAGGTAGCGCAGCCGCTCGGCGAGCGCGATCAGCCGTACGCCGCCCGTGTCCCCCCGCGCCAGGTCGGCCGTGCCGAGGGCGAGCAGCAGGGCGCCGCACAGCGGGAAACAAGCGGGCCGGGCGGCCGGGGAGCGGGCCAGCAGACGCGTGACGCGGCCGGGGAACGCGGCGAGGACACGGTCGACGAGGTCAATGCGGCCGTGACGGGCGTGGGCGGTCACGGCTACCGCCTGGAGCTCCGGTCCCCAGGCTTCCATCACCGGTTCCCCGCCGGGTGGCGGGTCGGCGGCGCGCGTCAGCCGGTCCAGGGCCCGGCGCCACAGGCCGAGTCCCGTCTCGATGTCGCCGCGCGCGAGCGCCATCTCGGCGCGGGCTCCCAGGTCGGGGGTGAAGGGGTCGGACACGGCGCCCTCGGGCTGGTGCCGCAGCGCCTGCTCCAGCCAGTGCTCCGCCTCGTCGATGTCCCCGGCCTGCAGGTTGGCGAGCATGATCCCCCAGCGCAGTCCGATCGTGTCGGTCCACTCGCCGTACTCCTCCAGGGCTTCGAGGGCGGCCTTCATCGGGCCGATCGCCTCCGCGCCGCGTTCCGTCTGCAGGCACAGTTCGGCGAACCGGGCCCGCGGCCAGATCCTGAGCAGCGGGATGTCCTGGCCGGCGACCGCGTCGAGCATGCGGCGGGCGGCCGTGAGGGCCCGCTCGGGGTCCCGGTCGTGCTCGCCGACGTAGCTGGCGGCGCCGTTGGCGATGGCCGCGAGCAGGGGCAGGTCGCTGTCGCACAGCGCGTCGAGGATGCGGCTGCCGCCGGGCGCGAGCACTTCGGGGAGGGCGCTCAGCACGGCGGCCACGGCCCGGATGACGGTGTCCGGCGGGGCGGGCGGCAGGCGGCGCAGCGTGACGAGGACCCGCCCGGCGCCGGGGCCGAGGCCCAGCAGGGAGTTGGCGGCCAGCAGGGCGGCCGCGGTGCGCGCGGGTTCCACGTATCCGGGGGCGGGCCGGTAGTGGGAGAGCAGCGGTGCGGTGTCCTCGGTGAGGGCGAGGAGGCGGGCGTGGTTGGCGCCGGCCTCGGTGGACCACAGGCTGCCCAGGACGGCCGTGACCGCGACGACGGTGTCCTGGTCGGCGAGGTCGAGCGCGTGCCGCAGGGCGTGGACGAGGTTGTCCTGCTCGGCGCGGACGAGCCGCCAGGCATCGAACGGCTCGGCCCCGAAGGGCGCGTCGTGGTGGGCGGCGCCGAACTCCCGCGCCCAGTCGAGGAACCGCTCCGTGACGGCCGCGTCCTCCCCGGCCGCCTCCCGGTGGGCGGCGGTGAACTCCCGTACCGTCTCCAGCATCCGGAAGCGGGTGCCGGTCGCGGTGTCGGTCACCTTGAGCAGGGACTGGTCGACAAGGTCCTCCAGGGTCTCCAACACGTCCGGATCGCCAACGAGTTGCTCCGCCGCCCCGGCGGTGAAGCCGTCCGGGAAGACGGACAGGGCCCGCAGCGCGGACCGCCCCCGCTCGTCGAGGAGGTTCCAGCTCCAGTCGACGACGGCGTGCAGGGTGCGGTGGCGTTCCGGCGCGTCCCGGCGCCCGCCCCGCAGCAGCGCGAACCGGTCCTGCAGCCGACTGTGGATCTCGGCGACCGACATCACCCGCACCCGTGCGGCGGCCAGTTCGGCGGCGAGCGGCAGTCCGTCGAGGCGGCGGCAGAGGGCGGCGACGGTGTCGGCCGGCAGGTCGGCGTCGGGGCGGGCGGCGCGGGCCCGCTGACCGAACAGCTCGACGGTGGTGGCGAGATCGAGTTCGGGCAGGGGGTGGACCGTCTCGGAGGACAGGCCGAGCGGAGCGCGGCTGGTGGTGAGGACGCGCAGGTCCCGGGTCCGCGACACCAGGGCCTGGACGAGGTCGGCGACGCCCTGGACGACCTGCTCGCAGTTGTCCAGGACCAGCAGCGCCGGCCCGGAACCGAGGGTGCCCAGAATCCCGGTGACCGCGTCACCTCCCCCACCGGGCCGCGGGCTCTCGCCGGCGCCCAGCGCGGAGGCGACCTCGGCGGCCACGTCGGCGTCCCGGCGGACACCGGCGAGCGGCACCAGGTGCACCACCCGCTGTTCGGCGTCCCGGGCGACGGCGGCCGCGAGGCGGGTCTTGCCGAGACCGCCGGCGCCGACGACGGAGACGACGCGGGCGCCGTGCAGCAGGCGGGTCACGGCGGCTACGTCGGCGTCCCTGCCGAGCAGCGGGTTGGGTTCGTGCGGTACCCCGCGCCGGACGGCCGGGGCCTCGCCGCGCAGCAGCTCCTGGTGCAGTTCCTGCAGGGCGGGCCCGGGATCGGTGCCGAGTTCGTCGCGCAGCCGGCGCCGGTGGGTGTCGTACGTGGCGAGAGCGGCGGCCGGTCCCGCGGTGGCGGTGCGGCAGCGCATCAGCTCCAGCAGGAGTTCCTCGTCGTGCGGCCGCGCGGCGGCCAGGTCGGTGAGCGGGCCGACGGCCTCCTCGCGGCGGCCGGTGCGGGCGAGGGCGAGGGCACGGCAGCGGGCGAGCGCGCGGTGGGTGCCGGCGCGCTCGGCGCGCAGCTCGGCGACCGGGTCACCGAGAGCGGGTTCCGCGACGGCCGGGGCGCCGTCCCACAGCGCGAGCCCCTCCTCCGCCTCCGCCAGGGCGCCCGCGTGGTCCCCGGCGCGGCTCTTCTCGGCGGCCGCGGCGGCGAACAGCCGGACGGCGGCGGTGTCCACCTGGTCCTCTCGCAGGGCGAGCCGGTAGCCGGTGGGGGTACTGGCGATGACGTCGGCGCCGAGCTGACGGCGGGCCCGCGACACGAGGATCTGCAGGGCCTTGGCCGGGTTCTCCGGCCGCTCCTGCGGCCACAGTCCCTCGACCAGCCGGGCCGTGCCGCACCCCGCCCTGAGCTCCCCGGCCAGCAGCGCGAGCAGCCCCCGCAGCCGGGGCGCGGTGATCTCCCGGCCCCGGTGGGCGACGGCGGACAGGAGCGTCAACTCGATGGTCACCGGGCCAGGTTAGTCAGCCCGGTGCATCATGCCGCCCGGGACCGCGCGGCCACCGGGAACCCCTCCGTCCGCAGCACCTGTCCCGCCGTGTCCACGGCGAACACCTCGCACCCGGGCTGCGCGGCGGCCCACGCGACGCCCTCGGCGCCCAGCGCGAAGGCGGCCGTGGCCACGGAGTCCGCCACGGTCAGCGAGGCGGCGACCACCGTCATGCTGAGCAGTCCGGTCGCCGGACGCCCGGTGCGGCCGTCGACGATGTGGTCGCCGCGCTCGTAGCGGGCGGAGGTGGCCACCGCGCCGTCGGTCAGCTCCAGCACCGCGCACAGCCGGTCGGCCTGTTCGGGGTGTCGTACGCCCACCCGCCAGGGCCCGCCGGAGGCGACCACGTCACCGCCGGCGTTCAGCACGAACCGTCTCGCACCGGCCGTCCGCAACAGCTGCGCGGCCCGCTGCACCGACCAGCCCTTCACCACCGCGCACGGGTCGAACCCCCGCCCCGGCAGCCGCGCGTCGAACGCGCCGCCCGTGGCGACCCGGTAGTGCTCGCACAGGTCGAGCACCTCGGCCAGGTCGGCGCTGGGTGATTCCCCCTCCAGCTCGTCCCGGCCGTACCGGGACACCTCGCTGTCCGCCCTGAAGGGGCTGAACCGGGCGTCGACCTCGCGCAGCCAGGCGAACACCGCGTCCGCGGCCTCCTCCCACGCGCCCTCGTCGTCCACCCGCAGCGAGACGGGGAACCCCATGACGTGTTCGACGCGGCGCACGTCAGGCGCCCTTGGCGTCGATCGCGGCCTGGAGGGACTGCTTGTACCCCTCGCTCGTGACGGTCGCCCCGGACACCGCGTCGATGTCCGCGCTCTGCGCCTTGAGCGTCTCCGCGATCAGCTTCGGTACGGCGGCCGTGGTCTGGGGGTGGTTCGGCTGCTGGAGCATCGACACGGCGGTGATCCGGTCGCCCTCGAAGGTGACCTGCACCTGCACGGGCCCCTTGTCCGTGTTCACGGTCGTCCCCTTGACGACCTTCCCGGAGGCCGAGGACGAACCCGAACCGGAACTGGAGGCCGAGGCCGAGGCCGAGGAGGACGGTGTCACCGCGGCCTCGGCGGTGGTGGACGTCGTACCCCCGGCCGATGGCTCGTAGCGCCAGACCGGGACCAGGCCCGCGATGCTGAGGACGACGACGGGTATGGCTCGCTTCACGTTCTCTTCCTCATCCCGCCAGGCTGAAGCGTTCGAAGTGGATCTGCC
This sequence comes from Streptomyces griseorubiginosus, assembly GCF_017614965.1. Taxonomy (GTDB): domain Bacteria; phylum Actinomycetota; class Actinomycetes; order Streptomycetales; family Streptomycetaceae; genus Streptomyces; species Streptomyces griseorubiginosus_B. Next base: position 16,616 of record NZ_WVUG01000038.1, read on the forward strand.
GCTTGGGCACGCCCAGCTCGCCCAGGCTGCCCAGGACCGCCTTCATCATCGGCGGCGGCCCGCACAGGAAGACGTCCCGCTCGGCGATGTCGGGCACCAGCCGGGCCAGTTCGCGCGGGGCCAGTTTGTCGGGGACGGGCGGGCCGGTGACCAGGTGCAGTTCGGCGCCCTTGGCGACGGCGAGGTCGCGCAGTTCGTCGTAGAGCACGGCGTCCCGTTCGCCGGCGACGCGGTAGACGACGATGGCGTGGCCCTCGATGTCCTCCAGGAGGGCCCGGATCGGGGTCACGCCGACACCGCCCGCGATCAGCAGGGACTGGGGCCTGGTGCGGTGCAGGGCGGTGAAGGCGCCGTAGGGGCCCTCGGCGAAGACGCGGGTGCCGACCTTCACATGGCGCAGGGCGGCGCTGCCCGCACCGGCCGCCTTCACCGTCAGGCGCAGGGTGCGGCCGTCGGGCGCGGCGGAGAGGGAGAAGGGGTTGGCCTGCCACCAGCGGTCGGCGGTCAGGAACCGCCACAGGAAGAACTGGCCGGCCCGGGCGGGCAGCTTGTCCAGGTCCTTGCCGGTGACGTGGACCGAGACGACGTTGTCGGACTCGGGGACGACCGCGGAGACCCGGAATCGGTGGCGGGTGTTGCGCCACAGCGGCAGCACGAGCCGGCCCAGGACCAGGGCGCCGAGGGCCACGGCCCACACCGCGTACCAGTACGTCTTCGCGGCGGACGAGGAGGTGAACGTCGTACCGACCGCGACCTGGTGGGTGAAGGCGAGCACCACGGCGACGTAGGTGTAGAGGTGGATGAAGTGCCAGGTCTCGTAGGCGAGCCGGCGGCGGGCGTAGCGGGCCGAGACGGCGCCGACCACGAGGATCAGGCCGAGGGCGACGATCGCGCGCAGCACGCCCTCGGTGGTCTCGGCGAGGTCCACGAGTTCGGTGACGGGGCCGACGCCCGCCCCGTCGGCGTACCCGAAGCTGATGAAGACGGCGTGTGCGAGCAGGGTCCACAGCAGGGCGAAGCCGGTCCAGCGGTGCCAGGAGGTCAGCCGGTCCATGCCGATGCGCCGGTCGAGCCAGGGCAGCCGGGCCACCAGCACCAGCTGGAAGGCCATGACCAGGGCGCCGTACAGACCGGCGAGGCGGCCGATGACGATGAGCGCGTTGGAGGCGAAGCCCGCCTGGGCGAAGAAGTAGGCGACCACGGCCGCGTTCGCGGCGAGCACGGCGAACAGGCCCGTGCGGGCCACCACCCTGGGGCGTGTCGCCGTGGGGGGCGCAGGGGGTGATTGGACGGTCGTCACGGTGACGGCAGCTCCTTGATCGGGTCCTGGGTGACCGAGCTTGGCCGGTGGGAGCTGTCGAGAAGCTGTCGGACAACTTTCAAGTACTTATCGATGTGCTCGCTGTGTGCCGGACCACACGGTCCGCCCGGCCGGGTGCCGCACTATGAGCGGGTGGAAAAAGTACGCCTCCTCGTCGTGGACGACGACCCGCCCATCGCCGATCTCGTCGCGACCGTCGCCCGCTACGAGGGCTGGGACGCCGTCACCGCGAACACCGGCGAGGAGGCGGTCGCGCTGGCCGGCGAGTTCCGCCCGGACATCGTGGTGCTCGACCTGATGCTGCCGGACGTGGACGGCTTCGGTGTGCTCGACCGGCTGCGGCGCTCGGGCACGATGGTGCCGGTGGTGTTCCTGACCGCGCGGGACGGGGTGGCCGACCGGGTGGCGGGGCTGACCCGGGGCGGCGACGACTACCTGATCAAGCCGTTCGCGGTGGAGGAGCTGATGGCGCGGCTGCGCACGGTGCTGCGGCGCAGTGCCGGGCCCGCCTTCCAGCGCTCCGTGCTGCGGGTGGCGGACCTCACGATGGACGAGGACACCCGCGAGGTGCGGCGCGGCGACAGGCTGCTCACGCTCACCCCCACCGAGTACGAGGTACTGCGCTTCCTGATGCGCAAGTCGCCGACCGTGATGACCAAGGCGCAGATCCTCGACCATGTGTGGGAGTACGGCTTCGGGGGCCGCTCGAACGTCGTCGAGCTGGTGGTCAGCCGGCTGCGCCGCAAGCTGGACGACACCGGCGCACCGCTGATCCACACCGTGCGCGGCTTCGGTTACGTCGTCCGGCAGGCGGCCGAGTGATACGGCGGCTGCGCCGGGCGTACCGCGGGATGCGGCTCGGGACCCGGCTGGCGCTGGGTCTTGGCGCGCTGGCGCTGGTGGTGTTCGCGGTCGTCGGCACGGCCCTGACGACCTACATGCGGGACTATCTCTCCGCCCAGCTCGACGACCAGCTGGGTCTCGCCCAGGTCGCCCAGTCCAAGAGCATCGCGGAGAACGGCACGCTGCAGGGCAAGAAGTACTACCGCTGGTACTACGCGGTGTACGACGTCTCCGGCGGCACCGCCGTGCTGCGCAGGCCGGAGGAGCCCGGCGACCTGCCCGCGGACATCGCCCCCCTCACCTCCCTGGCCCGGGCCCAGGCGGGCGGGAGGACGGAGATGCTGCGCACCGCGCGGATCTCCGGCGAGGGCGAGTACCGGCTGCGGGCGTGCGAGGTGGAGCCCGGTGTGGTGCTGGTCAGCGGGGCGCCGATGGACGACATCGACGCCACCGTACGGCGGCTGATCACCGTGCAGGTGGTCGCCTTCGGGCTGGCGCTGGCGGCGCTGGTGGTGTTCGGCCGCAGGATGCTCAGACGCGGTCTGAACCCGCTCAGCGACATGGCGCACACCGCGCACGGCATCGCCTCGCACGATCTGACCGAGTCCGCGGCCCGGCTGCCGCTGCGCGCCGGCGAGCGGGGCGGCGCGCCCGAGGTGGAGGAGCTGCGCACGGCCTTCAACACGATGCTGGAGCACATCGACCGCTCCCTCGCGGTACGCGCGGAGGCGGAGCAGCGGCTGCGCCGGTTCGTGGCCGACGCCTCGCACGAGCTGCGTACGCCCCTGATGTCCGTGCGGGGTTACGCGGACCTCTTCCAGTACGCGGCCGCCAACGCCCCCGAGGAACGCGACAGGCACCTGGCCCGGCTGCGTGCCGAGGCCGCCCGCATGGGCGTGCTCCTCGACGACCTGCTGCTGCTCGCCCGGCTGGACGCGGCGGAGGTGGACGCGCCGCTGCGGGTGCAGGACGCGGACCTGGTGGAGCTGGTCGGGGAGGCGGCCGCCGCCTTCCGGGCGAGTCACCCGGAGCGCCCGCTGACCGTGCTGCCGGGTCCGGCCGCGCTGCGGCTGCGCCTGGACCCGCACCGCGTCCGGCAGGTCCTGGACAACCTGCTGACCAACGCGGCCGTGCACACGCCGGCCGGCACCAAGGTGTCGGTGGCGGTCGCGCTGGAGCAGGAGACGGCGGTCGTCCGGGTCGAGGACGCGGGTCCCGGCATCCCGGCCGCCGACCGGGAACGGATCTTCGACCGCTTCTACCGCGTCGACAAGGCCCGCAGCCGCGACCGGGGCGGCAGCGGTCTGGGACTGTCCGTGGCGAGCGCCCTGGTGCGCGCCCACGGGGGCACGATCGAGCTGAGCAGCGAGCCCGGCTCGACCGTCTTCACGGTGCGGCTGCCGCCGCGAGGTCTTACGGACCGGTGACATGACGTGCGCGGCCCGCCGGTTCGGGCCGCTCCCGGCCCTAGCGTGGCGGCATGCGCGTACTGGTCACCGGCGGTGCCGGATTCATCGGGTCCCATGTCGTCAGCGCTCTGCGGGTCCACGGGCACGAGACGGTCGTGTACGACGTCCGCTCCGAGCCTCCGTCGGACGTGCGCGACCCCTACGCCGTCGGCCGGGCGCTGGCCGGAGTGGACGCCGTGTGCCACCAGGCGGCGATGGTCGGACTCGGCACGGGTTTCGCGGACGCGGCGGAGTACGTCTCCCGCAACGACCTGGGTACGGCCGTCCTGCTCACCGCGATGGCCGAGGCGGGCGTGCGGCGGCTGGTGCTGGCCGGGTCCATGGTGGTCTACGGCGAGGGGCGGTACGTCTGCGAGCGGCACGGCGTCGTACGCCCCGGTCCGCGTGCCGTCGCCGACCTGGACGCGGGCCGCTACGAGCCGCCGTGTCCGGAGTGCGGCGACGACCTCGTCCCCGGGCTGGTCGGCGAGGACGCCCCGGTCGACCCGCGCAACGTGTACGCCACGACCAAGCTCGCCCAGGAACACCTCGCGGCCGCCTGGGCGCGTGCCACGGGCGGCTCGGCCGTGTCGCTGCGCTACCACAACGTGTACGGACCGGGCATGCCCCGCGACACCCCGTACGCCGGGGTCGCCTCCTTCTTCCGCTCGGCCCTGGCCCGCGGCGAGTCCCCGCGCGTCTTCGAGGACGGGCGCCAGCGCCGTGACTTCGTGCACGTACGTGACGTCGCGGAGGCCAACGTGGCGGCGCTGCGGGCGGATGCGCGCCCGGGTGCGCTGACGGCGTACAACACCGGCAGCGGCGAACCGCACACCGTAGGCGAGATGGCACGGGAGCTGGCGGCGGCCTACGGCGGTCCCGAGCCGGTCGTCGCGGGCGGGTACCGCCTCGGCGACGTACGGCACATCACCGCGGACTCGACGCGCATCCGCGCCGAACTGGGCTGGAAGCCCGAGGTGGGCTTCGCGGAGGGGATGCGGGAGTTCGCGGGGGCCGGGATGCGGGAGGCATAGGGTCCGGCCCCTCCACGACCGGTGGTGCTGTCCGCCTTTCAGGAAGCGGCGGCGGGCAGCACCACCTCGAAGCGGCAGCCGCCCGGGACGTTGCGCACGGTCGCCGTGCCCCGGTGCGCCTCCACGATTCCCCGGACGATGGCGAGGCCGAGTCCCGCTCCGGCGGGGGGAGTCCGGGCGTGCGTGCCGCGCCAGCCGGTGTCGAAGACGCGGGGCAGGTCCTCCTCGGGGATGCCGCCGCAGCCGTCGGTGACGGACAGCACGACCCCCTCGGGCGAGCGCTCGGCGGCCACGGCGACCGTGCCGTCGGCCGGGGTCCGGCGGATGGCGTTGACCAGCAGGTTGCCCAGTACCCGGCTCATCTCCTTGCCGTCGACCTCCACCGGCACCGGCTCGACCCCGTCACCGACGAGCCGTACGCCGTGCTCGCGCGCCAGCGGGTCGGCGCCCGCGAGCGCGTCGCCGACGAGGTCGTAGAGGGAGATACGGCTCGGGCTCAGCGCCAGCGCGCCCGCGTGGATGCGGGAGAGTTCGAAGAGGTCGCCGACCATGTCGTTGAGGCGCTCGACCTCGGTGCGGATCTGCTTGAGATAGCGGTCGGGATCGGCGGCGACACCGTCCTCGAGGGCCTCGGACATGGCGCGCAGGCCGGCGAGCGGGGTGCGCAGGTCGTGGGAGATCCAGGCGACCAGTTCGCGGCGCGAGGACTCAAGGGCCCGCTCGCGCTCCCGGGACTCGGCGAGTTTGGCGCTGGTGATCTCCAACTCGCGGCTGAGCTCGGCGAGTTCGGCGGTGGCGGGACCGGCGGGAGAGGTGAAGTCGCCGCCGTCGCCGAAGGACCGGGCGGCGAGGGTGAGGGCACGGCTGCGGGCGGCGACCCAGCGGCCGAGGAGCAGGGCGGTGGCCAGGGAGACCACGGCGGCCATCGCGACGACGGTCGTGACCACCTTCAGGTCGTGCCCGGACAGGAACATGGCCTGCGCGACCGCGAGCGTGCCCGCGAACATGGCGGTGACGCCGACGGCCGCGACGACACCGAGGTGCAGGGCGAGCGATCGGCGCCGGATCAGCAGCAGCACACCGGCGCCGAGCAGACCGGCGACGGCGGCGCCGAGGAAGGCGAACAGGGCGATGAGCAGGTTGGCGCGCACGGTCAGGCCCCCTGGTCCGAGGCGTCGAAGCGGTAGCCGACGCCCCACACGGTCTGGATCAGCCGGGGCCGGGCCGGATCGTCCTCGACCTTGCCGCGCAGCCGCCGCACATGGACGGTGACGGTCGACAGGTCGCCGAAGTCCCAGCCCCACACCTCGCGCATCAGGTCCTCCCGGCTGAAGACCCGGCCGGGATGGCGCAGGAAGAACGCGAGCAGGTCGAACTCGCGGATGGTGAGGGCGAGTTCGGTGCCGCCCTTGAGGGCGCGACGGGCCCCGGGGTCCACCGAGAGCCCGCCCGCGCGCAGCAGACCGGCCGGCTGGGCGGGCCGGGTGCGGCGCAGGACCGACTCGACGCGCAGGACGAGTTCGCGGGGGCTGAAGGGCTTGGTGACGTAGTCGTCGGCGCCGACCTCCAGGCCGAGGATGCGGTCGTCCTCGTCGCCGCGCGCGGTGAGCATGATGACCGGCACGGGCCCGTACCCGCGCATCCGCCGGCACACCTCGAGCCCGTCCATGCCGGGCAGCATCAGGTCGAGGACCACGAGGTCCGGCCAGTGCGCGGCGGCCCGCGCGAGCGCGTCCGGGCCGTCGCCGGCCCGGTCGACGACGTATCCGGCCCGGTCGAGATACCCGGTGACGACCTCGGCCACGGTGGGATCGTCGTCCACGACGAGCACCCGGGCCCCGGCCCGTCCATCCTGCTGCTGCTCCATGGAGCCAGCCTCGCACCCCGCGCGCGCGAGCGGGCCCGTCGGCTTCCGACGTCCGTGTTTCGTAAGGAGCCGCCGCCCGTTTCGCCGGTTTTACGTCCGTAGGGTGAGACGGGTGACGACCCCTTCCGACGAAAGAGAACAGCTCGCGGCGTCCGTGGACGTCGTCCTGCCCTGTCTCGACGAGGCCGAGGCCCTGCCGTGGGTGCTGCGCCGCATCCCGCCCGGCTGGCGCGCGCTCGTCGTGGACAACGGATCGAGCGACGGCTCGGCCGACCTCGCCCGGTCCCTCGGCGCGACCGTCGTGTCCGAGCGGCGGCGCGGTTTCGGCGCCGCCTGCCACGCGGGACTGCTGGCGGCCACCGCCGACCTCGTCTGCTTCTGCGACTGCGACGCCTCCCTCGACCCGGCCGACCTGGTGCCCTTCACCCGGCGCATCATCACCGGCGAGGCGGACCTGGTGCTCGGCCGCCGCCGCCCGCAGACCCGGGGCGCCTGGCCACCGCACGCCCGCGCCGGCAACCTCGCCCTCGCCCGCCTCCTGCGCCGCCGCACCGGCCTGCGCCTGCGCGACCTCGGCCCGCTGCGCGCCGCCCGCCGCGAGCCGCTGCTCGCCCTTGACCTCTCCGACCGGCGCAGCGGCTACCCGCTCCAGATGGTCGTCCGCGCCGCCGACGCGGGCTGGCGGATCGCCGAGTACGACGTCCCGTACCGCCCCCGTACGGGCGTCTCGAAGGTCACGGGGACCTGGCGCGGCACCTGGCAGGCGGTACGGGACATGAGCCGCGTCCTGGCCGAGAAGGAGGCCGGCGCGTGACCACCCTGCTCGTCATCGCCAAGGAACCCCGCCCCGGCAGGGTCAAGACCCGCCTGACTCCGCCGTTCACCCCGCGGCAGGCCGCCGCGCTGGCCGAGGCGTCCCTGGCGGACACCCTGCACACGGTCGCCCGCACCCCGGCCCACCGCCGCGTCCTGGCCCTGGAGGGCGAACCGGGGCCCTGGCTGCCGCCCGGCTTCGAGGTCGTACGGCAGTGCGCGGGCACCCTCGACGAACGCCTGGCCGCCGCCTTCGCCCACTGCACGGGCCCGACCCTCCTCATCGGCATGGACACCCCCCAGGTGACTCCGCCCCTCCTGACCCTCGACTGGGCCGGTTGCGACGCGTACTTCGGCCCCGCGGAGGACGGCGGCTTCTGGGCGCTGGGACTGGCGGTTCCGGATCCCCGGCTGCTCCGGGGCGTCCCCATGTCGACTCCCCACACGGGCGCGGCCCAGAGGGCAAGACTGACGGGCCTGCACGTCCGGGACCTACCGCCCCTGCGGGACGTGGACACGGCGCAGGACGCGAGGTTGGTCGCCGAGGAGGCCCCGAACAGCCGGTTCGCTGAAAAGCTACGGCAACTGAACGCGCCGCCCCTCAGTGGCGCGGGGCTGTATCAATGTGCGGCTCCGCCGCGGGGCGCGATCAACCACGACGAACCCGCGGCCACATGACCACAGCACCCACAACTCTCGACACCCACCCCTGGTCCACCGACCCCTACACCCACGCCCTGCACACCGGCCAGGGCCCCCTCTTCCTGCGCCGCCCCGACGGCTGGCTCCTCCCCCTGGACGTGGAACGCTGGTGCGCCGAAGCCGACGCCGCCGACCTGGACGTACTGCGCCACTGCGAGGGCACGGTCCTGGACGTCGGCTGCGGTCCCGGCCGCCTCGTCGCGGCCCTGGCCACCCGCGGCCACCCCGCCCTCGGCATCGACGTGAGCGCCGAGGCCGTCCGCCGCACCAGAACCCTCGGCGGCCGGGCCCTGCACCGCAGCGTCTTCGACGAGCTCCCCGCCGAGGGCCGCTGGGGCACGGCCCTGCTGATCGACGGCAACATCGGCATCGGCGGCGACCCGCGCGTCCTGCTCGACAGGATGAGCCAACTCCTCACTCCAGCAGGTCTGTTGATCGTCGAGACGGTCCCGGACCCGGACGTCGACGAACGCGTCCTCGTGCACGTCACCGACGCCCGGGGAGCCGCCGGCACCCCCTTCCCCTGGGCCCGGCTCGGCACGACCGCCCTGCTGCGGCACGCACCGCGCTGGCGGGCCGTCGCTCAGTGGACGACCGGCGGCCGCTCCTTCGTCGCCCTGCGCAGCCCGCGCGCCCGGCGTGACCGGCGCGGCGGACGCACTCGGCGCAGCACGAACAGCAGCGCGGAGCCGCCGAAGAGCGCGGCGGTCACCAGCAGCCAGCGGGCGAGGTAGCCGTCGGCGGACAGCCCGGTGGCGGCGGTGTAGCGCGCCGCCACCTGTCCGCCGATCAGCGGGAACCACACGAGCAGGAGCAGCAGGGAGAGCGCGGCCGGCACCCGGACGTACATGACCCGTTCCCGGCCCGCCACCCCGGTCAGCGCCCGGTCCGCCGCCGCGTAAAGCGGCAGCAGCACCAGGTCGTGCAGGAGGGCCGCGCCCGCCACCCACAGCGCGATCCCGAACCAGTCCCCGTCGAACAGGCGCAGCCCCGCGTAGGCGGCGAGCGCGAACGTGCAGGTGAGCAGCAGGAGTTGCAGCGGGCTGCCGATGACGATCCGCGGGCGCATCACAGGTCTCCGAAGGTCAGCCGGGCCACCCACTTGGTGTTGAGCACACCGGGTGCCGCGGGCACGATGATCCGCGCGGGGTGGCCGTGGTCGGGGGTCAGGTCCTCGCCGTTCACGAACAGGGCGAGCAGGGAACGCGGGTCGGCGACCTGGTTGGCCCGCAGGGCGGCCCGCCGGAAGGAGCCGTGCCGTTGCAGCGACTCCACGAACACGTCGGGCGGATCGCCGTCGTACCCGACGAGTGCCGCGAGATCCCGCAGCCGTACGCCCCGCCACCACTGGTCGGAGGTGGACCAGCCCTCCACGCAGGCGATGGGCAACGCGGCACTGTGCAGGGGGAGTCGGAGGAGTTCGGCACGGCTCAGGCGGACGGTGCCCGTGCGTCCCGTGACCACCAGCCGCCACGCCTCCTCGCCCGTCTCGGCCGGGTGGATGCCGGCGTACGCGGCGGTCTTGTTGATCTGGAAGCCGCCGGGGCCGGTGCCGGGATCGCGGCGGCCGTGGGGGGCGAAGAGCGCGGTCCAGCGCAGTCCGTCGAAGTCCTGCCCGACGGTCGTGGCCAAGAGCAGCAGCGAGCCGCCCCCGACCAGCCCCAGCGCGCCCCTGCGGGTGACGGTCGGCGCGTCGGGCGCCGGAGACGTCAACTCGCTCCGCTCCTCCTTCAGTCGACGCAGGTTGCGCAAGGCGGCCGGTGTCTTGAGCACGGCGTGTGCGGCGAACGCGGCGAAGAAGATCCAGGCGCCGTAGAAGTGCAGGGGGTAGAAGGAGCCGGGGAAGAGGTAGTCGAGCTGGACGTTGAGCACGCCGGTGACGAACTCGAACAGGCCGCCCCCGACGAGCAGGAGCAGCGAGATCCGCTCCAGCGCGTGGGCCACGGAACGGGCCGGCGGCAGCGTGAAGAGCTTCGGCACGACCGACCACAGCTTGGCCAGGAGTACGGGGATCAGGGTGATGCCGAGCGTGACGTGGACGCCCTGGGTGAGGCGGTACAGCCAGTGCGGGTCGGTCGGCCAGGCGAAGAGGTAGAAGCCGAGGAGGCCCTTGCCGGGTGTCTTGTCGTTCACCGGCGACAGGTCCGGGTTGTAGGCGGCGTACGACAGCAGTCCCGTCACGAACAGCACCGTGATGCCGCCGAGCAGGACGAGGCCCAGCACCGAGGTGAGCCAGGGGCCGCGCAGGGGGCTGCGCCAGAAGGCGGGTGAGAAGGGTGACCGTGCCATGTCCCGACCGTAGGTCCGCACGGGCCCCGGAGCGGCGCTGCGAACCATGACGAAACTCTGACGTCCGCGCACGTCAGGCGTCCGGGCGCCGCTCCCCGGCCTAGCGTGTCGAGCGTGAACCGCGACCTGAACCGAGACCTGTACGCCGCCTCGGCCGCCGCCGTGCTCGTCGTCGTGGCCGCGGTCGTCGGCACCGGCATCCAGCACCGTGACGGCTCACTGCGCGTCGGCTGGCCTCCGCTGCTGGCGGACTGGGACCCGCACCTCGGTCCCGGCACCCCGGCGGCGATCGTGGTGGCGGTCGCCGTGGTGGCGTACGGCCCCGCCCTCGCCGTACGGCTGCCCTGGCGCCCGCTGCTGCTGACGGCCTGGGGCGGGGCCATGGCCTGGACATGGTCGCTCGCGCTGGTCGACGGCTGGGACCGGGGCGTCGCCCGGCGGCTCACCACCAGGAACGAGTACCTCCAGGTCATCGGCCGCTTCCACGACATCCCCGACACCCTGCGGGACTTCACCCGGCACATCCTGATCGGCAGTCCGGACAACTGGCCCGCCCATGTGGCCGGGCATCCGGCGGGTGCGACCGTCAGCTTCGTCCTGCTGGACCGGATCGGGCTGAGCGGGGGCGGCTGGGCGGGCGCCTTCGTCATCACCGTCGGTGCCACAGCGGCGGCCGCGGTCCTGGTCGCCGTACGGGCGCTGGCCGACGAGCACCTGGCCCGGCGTGCCGCGCCGTTCCTGGTGCTGATGCCGGGCGCGGTGTGGGTCGGGACCTCGGCGGACGGTTACTTCACGGGGGTCTCCGCGTGGGCGGTCGCGCTGCTGGCGCTCGCGGTGACGGGGCGCCGCCCACGGACGACGGGCTTCGCCGCCGGCCTGCTGCTCGGCCTGACCGCCTACCTCTCCTACGGCCTGACGCTTCTCGCCCTCGTCGTCGCCGCCGTCCTGCTCCTGGGCTCCCGCCGTGCCCGCCCGCTCCCCTTCCTCCTGGCCGGACTGGCGGTCGTCCCGGCGGTGTTCACCGCGCTCGGATTCAACTGGTGGGAGGCGTACCGCCTGCTGGTCACCCGCTACTACCAGGGATCGGGCGGGGTGAGGCCGTACGCCTACTGGGTGTGGGCGAACCTCGCCTGCACGGTGTTCGTCGTGGGCCCGGCGACGGCGGCCGCCCTGCGGCGCGCCGGTACCGCCCTGGTCGAGCGCGCCCCGACTCCCGCCCTGCGGCTGGCCGTTGTGACGGCCGCCGCTCTCCTCGCCCTGCTCATCGCCGACGTCTCCGGCATGAGCAAGGCGGAGACGGAGCGGATCTGGCTGCCGTTCGCGGTGTGGCTGCTCCCGGCGTGCGCGCTCCTGCCGCGTCCGCGGGCCTGGCTGACCGCGCAGGCGGTTCTGGCGCTGCTCGTCAATCACCTGCTGCTGACGTATTGGTGAGCAGCGGGCAGCGGCTGTTCCGTCCAGATCACCTTGCCGTCGGGGGTGTACCGCGTCCCCCAGCGCTCGGTGAGCTGGGCCACCAGGAAGAGTCCGCGGCCGCCCTCGTCCTCGGTGCGGGCCCGGCGCAGCCGGGGTGAGGTGCTGCTGCCGTCGGAGACCTCGCAGATCAGGGCGCGGTCGCGCAGCAGGCGGAGCTGGAGGGGGCCGGTGGCGTGGCGGATGGCGTTGGTGACGAGTTCGCTGACGACCAGTTCGGTGGTGAAGGCGAGGTCGTCCAGGTCCCATGCGGCGAGCTGTTCGGTGACGGCCGTGCGGGCGCGGGAGACGACCTCCGGCTCGCTGGGCAGCACCCACTCGGCGACGCGTTCGGGGCCGAGGACATGGGTGCGGGCGACGAGCAGGGCCACGTCGTCGCCGGGCCGGGCCGGCAGCAGCGCGTCCAGGACCGCCTCGCAGGTGTCCTCCGGAGCCCGGTCGGCCACGGCGAGGACGCTGCGCAGCCGGTCCAGTCCCGAGTCGATGTCCCGCAGCCGGTCCTCGACCAACCCGTCGGTGTAGAGCACCAGTTGGCTGCCCTCGGCCAGTTCCAGCTCGGCGGTCTCGAAAGGCATGCCGCCGAGGCCGAGCGGCGGACCTGAGGGCAGGTCCACGAAGTCGACGGTGCCGTCCGGCCGTACGACCGCGGGCAGCGGGTGCCCGGCACGGGTGAGCGTGCAGCGCCGGGACACCGGGTCGTAGACGGCGTAGAGGCAGGTCGCGCCGACGATGCCGGAGTCGGCCTGGGTGCTGTCCACCGCCCAGCCCTCGCCCCGGTCGAGCCGTCCGACCAGGTCGTCGAGGTGGGTGAGGAGGTCGTCCGGGGGCAGGTCCAGGGAGCAGAAGTTGTGGACGGCGGTGCGCAGCCGGCCCATCGTGGCGGCGGCGTGCAGACCGTGCCCGACGACGTCCCCGACGACCAGCGCGACCCGCGCGCCGGACAGCGGGATCACGTCGAACCAGTCGCCGCCGACTCCCGCCTGCGCGGGCAGATAGCGGTAGGCGGCCTCGACGGCGCTCTGCTCGGGCCGCCCCTTCGGCAGCAGGCTGCGCTGCAGCGCGAGTGCGGTGTTGTGCTCGCGGGTGTAGCGGCGGGCGTTGTCGATGCAGATCGCCGCGCGGCCGACCAGTTCCTGGGCCAGCGAGAGGTCGTCGTCCTCGAAGGGGGCGGGCTTCTCCGAGCGGTAGAAGCTGACCACGCCGAGGGTCGTGCCGCGCGCCCGCAGCGGCACCGTGATCAGGGAGTGGATGCCCGCGGCGAGGGTGCGTTCCAGCCGGGAGGGGTCCTGTGCGATCCAGCCGCCCGCGTCGGCCAGCACGGGTTCCAGCACCGACCGCCGGCTCTCCAGGCTCTGGGCCTGCGGTGTCGACGGCACGTACTCGACGGTGTCGCCGACCCCGTACAGATGCGACTCCTCGTGGACGGCGCCCAGGGCGACCCGGCGCAGCGGGGTGTCCGCGCCCAGCGGGCCGGGCTCCTCGCCGCGCAGCACCGCGTCGGGCAGGTCGACGGCGAGGAAGTCGGCGAACCGGGGCACGGTCACCTCGGCCAGCTCCTCCGCGGTCCGGGTCACGTCGAGCGTGGTCCCGACCCGCACCCCGGCGTCGTGCAGCCACTCCAGCCGCCGGCGCGCCAGCACGGCCAGCCGCCCGACCCCGGGCTCGCCGACCAGCAGCAGCCGGCTCTCCCCGTCGTCGATGATGTCGCCGACGGTCTCGGGGGGAGCGGGGGCAGGTCGGTTCACCAGGGGTACGACGGCTCGTACGGCGACGGGGCGCGCGGCGGGGACCGGGGGCGTCGCCCGTGTGTCCCGCGCCGGAGCCGTTGCGGTGGATGCGCCCGGCAGCCTCAGGGCCGGCCCGCCGAGCCGGGGCCCGCCGAGGATCCGTGCCTCGACCGCCACCCCCGACTCCCCCGCGGCGCCCATGACCTGGCGGCGCAGCAGCGTGGCCACGCGTCCGCCCGGCAGGGCCACCTCGTCCAGGGTGCGGTTGGGGGAGGCGATGAGTTCCTCGGCGCGCTCGCGCAGGAGGGCCAGGTCGATCCGGCCGAGGTCCTCCCCGCCGCGCCCCTCCGGCCGTCCGCCGGTCGCGAGATCGGCGCGCCGGTAGGCGGCGATCAGCGCGCGTTCCCGCGCCGTGGACTGTTCCAGCAGCCGCGCCTCGATGCTCCGCGCGGCCTCGCGGACCAGCCGCACCATGGTGGGGTCGCCGTCGTCGCGCAGACAGGTCAGGTCGAGCACGGCCTCGATGTGCCCGCTGAGCGGGTCCCGCACCGGCGCCCCCGCACAGGCGAAGGGCTGCAGACAGTCGGCGAAGTGCTCACGGCCGACGACGTAGACGGGCCCGCGTTCGGCGAGCGCGGTGCCCACGCCGTTGGTGCCGACCACCGGCTCGGAGGCGTCGAACCCTGGCGCGAAGTTCACCGCGTCCAGCCGGTCGCGCAGCCGCGCGTCACCGCCGAGCCGCTGGACCATGCGCCCGTGCGCGTCGCACAGCGCGATGGTCATGCCGACCTCGGCGAGGGACTCGGTCAGCCGCTGCAGCACCGGGTCGGCCGCCCGCAGGAACCGATCGTCCAGGGTCAGGTCCTGCGCGTACGGGACCAGCAGCTGGTGGGGTTCGAGCCCCGCGGAGCGGCACCGCTTCCAGGACTCCAGCACGGCGCCCCGGACGTCCGCTTCCACGCGCGCGCCGGCGAGAAAACGTTCGTGGGCATCGACGAGCCCGCCGATGTCGTCCCAGGCGACGGACACCGCGATCACTTCCTCCAGGCCGTATCACCGTAGACCCACTGTGACACAGGCCACAACCTCGACCACTTGCAGGACGGCGGGAACCCTCCTTCGCGCCCGGCCCCTATCCACTGGGGGTGACCCTCACCCCCCAGGGGTGCGGGGAACTGCGCGACCAGCCCCCACCGACCCGCGGCTTGGCACCCGCACCGCCGACGGCAGTCAACTCGCGGTGCGCCGGATCCGCCCGGCGTACCGCTTCTCCAGTTCCAGGTTGCCCTCGAAGCCGCCGGGCACATTGGCGGAGACGTAGACCGGAGGCCGCTCCCCCGCGTCCAGGAGCAGCTTCGACGCCTCCGCCACCGCCATCTGGACCAGCATCACGCCGGTCAGCGTGGACAGCGCGCACACCGCGCCCCCGCCCGGAAGCTCCAGCAGCGCGTCCCCCCGGGGAGCCCGGTTGTCGAGGACGACGTCGGCCAGGTCGGCGAGCTTCTTGCCGCTGGGATGCCCCGCGGGCACCGCCCGGGTGTGGGCGAGGGAGGTGATGGCCAGCAGCCGGTGCCCCCGCTCCTTGGCCAGCAGCGCCGTCTCCACGATCACGTTGTTGACGCCCGAGTTGGAGATGATCACGAACAGGTCCTGGGGGCGGGGTTCGGCGAGCCGGTAGATGCGCTCGGCGACACCCTCCCGCCGCTCCAGCAGCGGATCGTCGAGGACCCCGGGGCCGTCACCGCCGTACAGCACCAGATCGGCGATGCTCAGCCGGTTGGTCGGCACCAACCCGCCCGCGCGGCCCGCGAGTTCGAGGACGATCGCCTGGGAGTGGCCGGTGCCGAAGGCCTGGATCACCCCGTCGGAGCGCACACACCCGGCGATGAGTTCGGCGGCGCGTGCGACCTCCTCGCGCGCGGACTCGGTGAGATCCCGCAGGACGGCCAGACTCTCCCGCGCGAAGCCCTCGGCGCTCACGGACTCGTCGGACACACGACACTCCCCACTGGTGGATTGAACCACCCCGTACACCGTCACAGATGAATCAATAAATCATATGGCTCATGCGGCGAGCAATGGCCGCGGACAATGGTTGAACACTGCTCTCCTTTGTGGTCCTGGTATTCAATCCATGCCCCAAAGGGTGGCTGATACCTTCTGTGCATGCCCTCCACGGACGTCACCACACTGATCCGGACCGAGCTGCCGCGCCTGGCCGGCTCCCTGCGAAAGGTCGGCGAGCTGATCCTGGAGGATCCGGCGGCCGTCACCCACTGCTCGGCCGCGGAACTCGGCCGCCGCACCGGCACCTCCCAGGCGACGGTGACCCGGTTCTGCCGGGCCATCGGCCTCGACTCCTACCAGCATCTGCTGATCGAGCTGGCCCAGGAGCGCGGCCGCGGAGAGGTCTCCGCCTGGGGCTCGACGGAGATCGACACCGACATCTCCCCCGAGGACAGCCTGGAGCGGGTGGTCCAGGTCGTCGGCAGCGCGGATCTGCGCGCGATCCAGCAGACCATCGACCGCATCGACCTCGACGCGCTGGAGCGCGCGGCCCAGGCGCTGGCCAAGGCGCGCCGTATCGACGTGTACGGCGTCGGCGGCAGCGGAGCGGTGGCCCAGGAGACGGAGACGCGGCTGTTCCGCATCGGCTGCCAGGTCCGCGGCTGGACCGAGGTGCACGGCGCGGCCACCTCCGCGGCCCTGCTCACCCCGGCGGACGTGGCCATAGGGATCTCCCACTCCGGCGCGACGCGCGAGACGCTCGAGCCGTTGGAGATGGCCAAGGAGCGGGGCGCCACCACGATCGCGATCACCACCGATCCGCGCTCTCCGCTGGCCCGGGCCGCCGACATCCGGCTGATCTCGGCCACCTCCGAGACCAGCTTCCGCACCGGCAGCATCGGCGGCCGCCACTCCGTCCTGATGATCGTCGACTGTCTCTACGTCCGGGTCGGCCAGCTCTCCTACCAGCGCGCCAGCGCCTCGCTCGCCCTGACCGACCACATCACCCCGCAGCACGCGGCGAAGTCACGCCGGACGCGATGAGCGCATCCGTGCCGCGGCGGCCGGCGGTGGGCGGATCTGTATGGATGAACCACCGATAAAACGTGGGGATGGTTGTTTGAATCATCCCCACGGTGCCAGGATGGGGCTCCGCCGAGCATCCTGGTAGGAGACCCATGCGCGTCACCGCTGCCGAGTCGACCGAGTTGTTCGTCGGCACCGCCGAGCATCCGCAGCAGGTGGTGGCCGTCGAGATCGAGCACTCCCCCGGACGGACGGTGCTGCTGACCGTCGAGGGCCCGGGCGTATCCGGTGACGCGGTCGTCGACACCGGCGACGACCAGACGGTACGCGCGGAGATACCCGTGACCGTCGACGGACCGGTGCCCGGCGACCGGCGCGAGGTCACGCTCACCGCTGTCGACGGTGCCCAAGTGGCCCGGCACAGCTTCGAGTTCACGACCGCCGAGCCCGGCTGGACCATGTTCATGGTCAGCCACTTCCACTACGACCCGGTGTGGTGGAACACCCAGGGCGCCTACACCGAGACCTGGGACGTCGCCGACGAGCCCGCCGTCACCGGCCTGCCGGCCCGCACCTTCGACTCGCGCGGCCAGTCCGGGATGAGCCTGGTGCGCGCCCACTGCGACCTGGCCCGGCGCGACCCGGCGTACACCTTCGTGCTGGCCGAGGTCGACTACCTCAAGCCGTACTGGGACGCCTTCCCGGAGGAGCGCGCCTTCCTGCGCGAGCTGATGCGCACCGGCCGCGTGGAGATCATGGGCGGCACCTACAACGAGCCGAACACCAACCTCACCGGCGCCGAGGCGACCGTGCGCAACGCGCTGTACGGCGACGGGTTCCAGCGCGGGATCATGGGCGGATCGCCGGAAACGGCCTGGCAGTTGGACGCGTTCGGGCACGATCCGCAGTTCCCCGGGCTGATGGCGGACGCGGGGATCGGCTCCAGCTCCTGGGCGCGCGGCCCGTTCCACCAGTGGGGGCCGGCCCTGTCGGTGTTCGGCGAGGAGCCGCGCGATCCCGGGCGGATGCAGTTCCCGGCGGAGTTCAGCTGGATCGCCCCGTCCGGACGGGGACTTCTGACCGCCTACATGGTCAACCACTACGGCGCCGGCTGGGCGATCGACAACGCCCCCTCCCTGCCGGCGGCGGAGGCGGCCGCCCTCAAGCTGTTCCGGGGCTTGAGGTCGGTCGCCCTCACCCGCAACGTCCTGCTCCCGGTCGGCGGTGACTACGCGCCCCCGTGCCGCTGGGTGATGGACATCCACCGGGACTGGAACGCCCGTTACGTCTGGCCCCGGTTCGTCAGCGGCACCCCGCGCGACTTCTTCGCCGCCGTCCGCGCCGAACTCGACGCCGAGGGCCGCAAGGCCTCGCCCCAGACACGCGACATGAACCCGGTCTACACCGGCAAGGACGTCTCCTACATCGACACCAAGCAGGCCCAGCGATACGGCGAGACGCTGCTGGCCGACGCGGAGGCCTGGGCGACCCTCGCCTCCCTCGTCACCGGCCGGCCCTACCCGGACGCCGCCCTCGACAAGGCCTGGCGGCAACTGGTCTACGGCGCCCACCACGACGCCATCACCGGCTCGGAGTCGGACCAGGTCTACATCGACCTGATGACCGGCTGGCGCGAACTGTACGACCTGGCCCGGCTGGTCCACGCCGACGCGACCCAGGCCCTCGCCGACCACGTCACGCCCGGCGACGGACCCGATCTGGTCGTCTTCAACCCCTCGACCTGGACCCGCGGGGACGTGCTGACGATCGACGACCCGGGGCTCGCCCCCGCCGGCCTGCCCGCGGTCCGCGAGAACGGCCACCTGCACGTCGTCGTACCGGACCTGCCGGGCATGGGCTACAAGGCCCTTGCTCTCACCGACGATTCCGTCCCCGAGTGGGCGCTCGGCGAGGGCACGACCATCCGCAACGCGTTCTACGAGGTGACGGTCGACCCCGCGCGCGGCGGCGGCGTCAGCAGCCTGCGCGCGCTCGCCGAGGGCGGCCGGGAGCTGCTGCGCGCCGGGGACATCGGCAACGAGCTGGTCGTCCAGGAGGAGTACCCGAGACACCCGCGCTTCGGCGAGGGTCCCTGGCACCTCACTCCGACCGGCACCACCGCCGCCCGGGGCCGGGACGTGCGCGCGGACATCGATGTCGAGCACTCCCCGGCCGGCTCCCGCATCACCGTCCGCGCCGACCTCGGCCTCTTCCGGTACACCCAACGCCTGACGCTCTGGACCGGCGTGCCGCGCCTCGACGTGACCACCACGATCGACGGCTACGACGGCGCCGACCGGCTGATCCGCGTCCGCTGGCCCTCCGACGTGCGGGGCGGGCTGCCGGTGCACGAGGTGGCGGACGCGGTGATCGGGCGCGGCTTCGGGTTCGTGGACGTGGACAGCGAGCGGTTCCCGTGGACGCTGGACAACCCGGCCAACACCTGGTTCGGGCTCGGCTCCACGGCCCGGGTGGAGCTGCGGGACGAGACGGGGAAGGTGGCGGGCCGGCGGTCGATCGGGGTCGCCGAGCTGGTGTACGCCTCCTGGGAGGAGGCCGGCGAGCTGGGCACCCCGCTCGCCGCCGCGCTGGTCCGCGCCGGGGTCACGGCGACCTCGACGATCGCCGGCGGTCCCCGCTACGGCGACCTCGAGGTCGACTCCAACCTGCCGGACATCCGGATCGCCGTCGGCGCCCCGGAGCGCAACGCCGTGGTGGCCGAGGCGCTGGCCTGGGATCCGGCGGCCGGGCGCGAGCTGCGGCGGCAGGTGGCCGAGACCGGGGTGGCCGCCGTGTGGGTCGCGCCGCGTGCCGGGCTGCGCGAGGAATGGGTGCCCGGGGCCGATCTGCGGGACCTGGAGCGGCTTCCGATGCTGGTGATCGCGGGCGCCGACGCGGACGGGGACGCGAAGGCGGTGGACGCGCTGGTCGCGGACCTGGACGACGCGGTCGTCACGGCGACGGCGGCGGGCGGCGGCGAGGCACTGCCGCCGGGCGACGCCTGGGACGGGCGCGGCTTCGCGGTGCTCAACCGGGGCACGCCCGGCTGTGTGGTCACCTCCTCGGGCGATCTCCACATGTCCCTGATGCGCTCCTGCACCGGCTGGCCGTCGGGCGTCTGGGTCGATCCGCCGCGCCGCACGGCCCCCGACGGTTCGGGCTTCCAGCTCCAACGCTGGTCCCACACCTTCGAGTACGCGGTCGTCGCGGGCGAGGGCGACTGGCGGCAGCAGCGACTGCCGCGCCTGGGCCATGAGTTCAACCACCCGCTGACCGCCCGGGTGCGGGGGACGGCGGACGGCGGCCCGCTGCCGCGCCAGTCGGTCCTGCTGTCCCTGGAACCGGCGGGCGAGGTGCTGCTCGACGCACTCAAGCCGGCCGGTTCACCGCTCGCCCGGGGAAGCGTGGCACCGGTCGACCCGGGGCGCGGGGTGGTCGTACGGATGCACGAGGTGAACGGGCGTCCGGTACGGGCCCGGGTGCACGGGCCCAGGGGGTGGGTGCGCGGCGCCCGGGCGGACGTGCTGGAGACCCCGGGTGAGGCGCTCGCGCCGGACGGGCAGGGGGCGCTGGGCCTGGGCCTGACCGGCTTCGAGGTGGCGACCGTGCTGGCCACACCGCCCGAGACCGCGCGATCCCCCTACGATCCCGGAATCGCCGCCCACGAACAGGCCCAGCCGGTCGCCACCCGCTACTGGCTGCACAACTCCGGCCCGGCGCCCCGCGGCAACATGCCGGTCACCGTCTACCTCTCGCCCGGCTCGCTCACCGCCCCCGGCGGCCGGCCGGTCACCGCGACGGTCCGCGTCGCCTCGGAGCTGACCGACGCGCCCGTCTACGGCACCGTGTCGGTCGGCGTCCCGCCCGGCTGGTCCGCCGAGCCCGCAGAACTGCCGTACGGCCTCGCCCCGGGCGGTTTCACCCTCACCGAGGTCACGGTGACACCCCCGCCCGACGCCGTCCCCGGCCGCCACTGGCTGACCGCCCGTCTGACGTACGAGGGCCAGACCTACGAGGACGTGGTCTCCCTCGACGTCCCGGGTGCGCCGCCGGGCCCAACTCTGGTCACCGGCCTGGGCGTCGACCGCCTGACCGTCGCCCGCGACGAACGCGCCCGCGTCCCGGTGACCCTGCACAACCCCACCCGCGGTCCGGTCGGCGGCACCGTGTGGGCGGTCTCCTCGTGGGGCACCTGGGCCGGCGTCACCCCGGCCTGCCAGGGCTTCACCGTGCCCCCGGGCGAGCGGCGGGAGGTCTTCGTCGACGTCGACGGCGCCGCGACACCCCCGGGCTCCTACTGGCTGCTGGCGAAGATCGCCTGCCACGGCCGGGTCGCCTACACCGAGGCGATCCCCCTGGAGGTGACCCCGTGACGGACCACGCGGCGGTGGTGCACGGCAGTCCGGTGGCGAAGGCCCGCGTGGACGCCTTTCTGCAGACGGTCACCTCCGCGCCCCCCGCCGGCGCGGGAAACCGCGCGACCGGCCACGACGACGGGCCGGCCGGCCGGCCACCCGCCGCCGCGCTCTCCGGCTCCGCGGAACGCCAGCGACGGCGCTGGGCCACGCAAGTGGTGGTCGCGGACGAACTCGCCCGGCGAGCCTGCCAGGAACGGAACCTCGCCCTGCCGGACGAGGTGTCCCCGGCCCATCTGCTCACCGTCGAGGAGGTGGGAAGCATCGTCGCCGCCGCCCTCACCCACTCCCCAGCCGCCCGTCTGCTGCTGACGGAGCTGGAAGCCGAGCAGACCGTGCCCGAGACGGCCGTACGGGACTACTACGAGCGCAATCCGGACCGCTTTCTCACCCGGGACGCCCTGCGGCGCGGCGTCGATCCCTTCGGACGCGCCGCACCCACCGACTTCCTGGCGTACGAGCAGGTCCGCGACGGCATAGAACGCGACCTTCGGCGCGCGGCGGGGCGGCGGGCCTTCTTCGACTGGTTCGACCAGGCTCGGGCGGATGTGGTGTACGCAGCCGGGCACGAACACCCCGGCGATCCCTCGCACCAGGACCACGAACACCGCCACTGATCACGGCCGGAACCCAAACGCAACACGGGAACCCATTGACCTCCGATGAATTCTGGTCCACCTTTTCATCAATCGGAGTCGAAGTTGGTTGATTGAACCAGCCACCTCGGCTGGTCCCAGGAGGGTGGACATGCGCGCTGGAAGACTCACCGCATCCGTGGCGGGAATCATCGCCCTGACGCTGACGGCCGCCGGCTGCGGCCTCACCCGTCCACCCTCTACAGCCAGGGCAAGGTGGCGTACGGCTCGACGAACCCGAGCTTCGTGCGGTTCGTGAAGCAGAACAGCCCCTCGGTCTACGCGAAGACGGCCGTCGGCCAGCAGCCCTACGACGCCCTCGGCCGCGCCTCCGCCGGTGCCCCGCAGTACATATCGGTCGCCGCGACCAGCAAGCACGCCGCGGTTGCGCTGTCCTTCGCGGAGTACCTCACCGACGCCGAGAACCAGACGGCCTGGTGCAAGGACCCGGACGTCGTCATCTTCCCGACGACGACCGCCTCGCTCGACGACCCGTTCTTCCAGAACGTGACCGGCAGTGATCCCTTCTCCCAGGCGCGCAAGCTCGTCGCCGACCAGCTCAAGACGGCCGACACCAACCAGACCAACCTCTCCCCGGCCGTGCAGAACGCGATCGTGGGGCAGGTGCAGCTGGCCATGCAGGGCAAGAAGAGCCCCGCACAGGCCGTCAAGGACGCGCAGGCCAAGGCCGACGAGCTGCTGAAGCAGGCGGGTTGATGGTGGCGACCCAGACCGCGAAGCCGGTGTCCGTGTCCGGCGCGGAGGGCATCGCCTCCGCGCCGGTCACGGCCCCCTCCCGTGCCCGGCGCGTCGTCGGGGCCGTGCTGCCCGGCCCGGCCGCGGGCGCCAACGGAGCGGCCCTGTACCGGCGTTGGTGGCTGCCCTGGCTGTGGACCGCCCCGGCGATCGGCTGCGCGGTCGTCTTCGGCGTGTTCCCGTTCCTCAACACCGTCATCCTGTCGTTCACGAACGCCAAGCCCCTAGGCGGCGCGGCGGGCTTCGTCGGGCTGGACAACTACCGCCGGATGCTGGGCGATCCGGACTTCTGGCTGGCGACCCGCAACAGCGTCCTGTACGCCGTGGTCGTCGTCCCGCTGATGGTGTTCCTGCCGCTGATGCTGGCCGTCCTGGTGGAGAAGAACCTCCCCGGCATCGGCTTCTTCCGCTCCGCCTTCTACACGCCCGTGCTCGCCTCCAGCGTGGTCGTGGGTCTGAGCTGGCAGTGGCTGCTGGCGGACGACGGACTGGTCAACACCTGGCTGCAGAAGGCCCACTTGATCAGGTCGGCCATCCCGTTCCTGTCGGACTCCTGGCTGATCCTGCTGTCGGCGATGGGCCTGACGCTGTGGAAGGGCCTCGGCTGGTACATGATCTTCTACCTGGCCGCCCTCGGGAACGTCCCCAAGGAGCTGCACGAGGCGGCGCAGATGGACGGCGCCGGCACGGTCCGCCGCTTCTGGCACATCACCGTGCCG
The DNA here is from genome assembly GCF_017614965.1 of Streptomyces griseorubiginosus. Lineage (GTDB taxonomy): Bacteria > Actinomycetota > Actinomycetes > Streptomycetales > Streptomycetaceae > Streptomyces > Streptomyces griseorubiginosus_B. The sequence continues at coordinate 39,688 of NZ_WVUG01000038.1, forward strand.
GGCGTGCGGCAGGCCATGATGCTGGTCGGCACGCTCACCGGCATCGGCTGTCTGCGGGTCTTCACCGAGATCTTCATGCTGGGCAGTTCCACCGGCGGCCCCGGCGGCGCCGACCGCACCCTGCCGTTCTACATCCGCGACGTCGGCCTCGACCCGATCACCGGCAACGCCGGCTACGGCTCCGCGGTCAGCGTCGCCCTGTTCGTACTGACCCTCGGCCTGACCCTGCTGGCGCAGCGCCTGACGAAGGAGGACGAGGCATGACGACCGCCGTCGACAAGCCCCGGCGCCTCGTACCGCGCTGGCGGGACTACGGCCGCCCCCGTGAACTGGTCGTCCGCTACCTGCTGTTGCTGTTCGTGCTGGGCATCACGGTGGGCCCGCTGCTCTGGCAGTTCCTGGCCTCACTCAAGGGCGTGGGCGAGGACGTGTTCGGCGCGAACGCCTCCCTCCTGCCCCACCATCCGACCCTGCGCGCCTACCGCGAGGTCTTCGACCAGGTCCCGGTGGCGACGTACATCCGCAACAGCCTCATCGTGGTGGCCCTGTCGATCACCAGCCAGCTGGTGTTCTCCACCACGGCCGGCTACATGCTCTCCAAGCCCGGCTGGAAGGGCCGCAAGGCGGTCTGGGTGGTGCTGGTCGCCTCCATGATGTTCCCCTTCGAGTCGATCATGGTGTCGCTGTTTCTGAGCATCCGGGACCTGGGCCTGGTCGACAACCTGGCGGGCGTCTGGCTGCCCGGCTTCGTCGGCGCCATCAACGTGCTGCTGATGCGCGGCGCGTTCCTCGCGGTCCCGCGCGAGATCGAGGACTCGGCGATGCTCGACGGGGCGAACGAGTGGCAGCGCTTCCGCCACCTCTACCTCCCCTCCGCCTGGGGCGCGATCATGGTGGTCACCATCAACACCTTCATCAGCGCCTGGGACGACTTCCTGTGGCCGCTGATCGTGCTGCGCTCCGAGAACCACATGACGCTGACGCTGGGCCTCTCCCGGCTGCAGAGCTCGTCCTTCGGCTACGACCAGCGGGTGGTGATGGCCGGCTCCGTGATCTCGGTCATCCCGGTGCTGGTGCTGTTCGTGATCACCCAGCGGTGGTTCTACCGGGGAGTGGCGGCGGGCGCCGTCAAGCTCTGACCCGGCGCGTCGAGCGCTTCCCGGGCCGATGCGGCGACCCTGATCTCGGCCGTGCCGGTGAGCTCCGGGAGGGGCAGGGTGAGCGTGCGGCACTCGCCCGGCTCCAGGCCGACACCCTCGAACGCGCAGAGTTCGAGGGTGCGCGGCCAGGATGCGGTGACCAGCCGGCGGAGATACACCTGGACCGTGGAACGCCCGTACCGCCGCCCGGTGTTGGTGACATCGACCTCGACGGTGCGCCCCGTGGTGCGCGGTGTGCCGTAGGCGAAACTCGTGTACGACAGCCCGTGCCCGAAGGAGTACAGCGGCTCGGCGCTCTCGTCGGCGTAACCGCGGTACTCGGTGTCCTTGTGGTTGTAGTACACGGGCAGTTGGGCCGCCGAGCGGGGTACGGAGAGCGGCAGGCGGCCCCTCGGGTCCGTCAGCCCGAGCAGCACCTCGGCGATCGCGTCGCCGCCCCACGGGCCGGGGTACCAGGCGGTGAGCAGGGCGGCGGCGGTGTCCGGCACGAGGTGGGGCCGCCCCTGGACCAGCACGACCGCGGTGGGGGTGCCCGTCGCCACGACGGCGTCCAGCAGCGCGTACTGCGCGTCTCCAAGCCGGAGCCCGGCGAGGTCGACGCCCTCGCCGCAGGTCATCTCGGACGGGGCCGTGAGCGCGGCCCCGTTGGCGTCGAACTCCGTCTCGGGCGCGCGTGCGCTGCTGCCGCCCAGCACCAGCACGGCGAGGTCGGACGCGGCGGCCTCGGCGATCGCGGCCGGGATGCCCGAGAGGTCCGTGCCGGTGAGGGAGCAGCCGGGGGCGTGACGGACGTCGAGGCCGACGGGGGCGAGCCGGCGCAGGGCGTCGAGGACGCTGCTGCCGGTGCCGGGGCGTTGCGGGGCCGTGTAGTCGCCCGACTGGTGTGCCGTGGTGGCGGCCTGGGGGCCGAGCACGGCGATCCGGGTGACGCTCGCGGCGACGGGCAGCACGCCGTCGTTGCGCAGCAGGGTGACGGCGGCCCGGGCGACCTCCCTGCTCAGCTCCTCGCCGCCGGCCGGCATCCGGGCCGTGGTGTACGGCCTTTCGAAGAGCCCCAGCCGGAACTTGAGGCGCAGCACACGGGCGACGGCCCGGTCGAGGGTCTCCTCGCTCACCAGGCCGCGCTCGACCGCCTCCTCCAGCAGCGTGAACCCCCGGTCCCAAAGGCTGAGATCCACACCGGAGTCGAGGGCCAGGGCCCCGGCGGAGACGTGGTCGCCGGTGATCCGGGCGAGCCGGTCGACGGCGAGCCCGTCCGCCATGACCAGGCCCTCGAACCCCCAGTCCGCCCTGAGCAGTTCGGTGAGCAGCCACCGGTTGCCCGAACACGGCATGCCGTCGACCTCGTTGTAGGCAGCCATGACGGCGGCGGCCCCGGCGCGGACGCCCGCGTGGGCGGCGGGGAGGTGGATCTCGTGCAGCTCCCGAAGACCCAGCTCGGACTCGGCGGAGTTGCGGCCGCCGACGGTGGCGCCCTGCCCTGCGAAGTGCTTGAGGACGACGGGGGCCTTGTCGGCGGCGAAGTACTCGCCGGGATCGCCCTGCATGCCGTGCACCAGCGCCTCGGTGAGGCGGGCGGCGAGGCAGGGGTCCTCGCCGAAGCACTCCTCGGTGCGGCCCCAGCGGGGGTCGCGGGAGATGTCCAGCGCGGAGACCAGGGCCACGTGGCCGCCGCGGGCGCGCAGTTCGGCGGCCGCGTGGGCGGCGGCGCGCTCGTACAGGGCGGGGTCCCAGGTGGCGCCGACGGCCAGGTTGACGGGGAGGACGGTGCCGTCGAGGGCCATGTGGCCGTGCGGGACCTCCTCGACGAACAGGGCGGGGATGCCGAGACGGCTGCGCTCGACGACGTGCCGCTGCACGAGCTCGGCGAGCAGGGCGCTGTCCTCGGCTCCGGGCCCGCTGCCGTGGGCGACCCCGGACCAGGCGTCGGCCCGCATCAGCCCGTAGAGGGCCCCGAGCCCCTCGAAGCGGTCGGTCTCGGCGTACAGGGCGTCGGTGAGCTCGTAACCGCCGTCGGGGGAACGGCGGTACGCGTCCCACCCGTACATCCGCTGATTGATCTGCCCGACCTTCTCCCGGAGGGTCATACGGGCCAGAAGGTCCTGGACACGGGCGTCGAGGGGGGCGCAGGGGTCGCGGTACAGGGGG
>NZ_WVUG01000390.1 GCF_017614965.1 Streptomyces griseorubiginosus
CTTGCCGAGGGGGTGGGGCTCGCCCTGGGGGATGTCGAGGTCGAGGCGCTCGCGCAGCACCAGGTGGCGGCTCTCGTCGGCGACGTCCAGGTCGTAGAGGCCGACGGCGATGCGGTGCGGGCGGCTGCCGTTGTGCTCGACGGTGAGGGTGCGGGTGCCGTCGTCCGCGGCAGTGACCACGGGCGTGAGGGTGTCGACGCCGGTGGTGCGCAGCCAGGCGTCGGCCCAGGCGTGGACGTCGCGCTCGGTGGCGGAGGCGAGGGAGTCGATGAAGTCGGCGAGGGTGGCGTTGGCGAACCGGTGGCGGGCGAAGTGGGTGTTGATGCCGGCCAGGAAGTCCTTCTCGCCGAGCCAGGCGACGAGCTGGCGCAGTGCGGAGGCGCCCTTGGCGTAGGAGATGCCGTCGAAGTTGAGCAGCGCGGAGGCGGTGTCCTCGACGGCCTCGGGGGCCACGGGGTGGGTGGAGGGACGCTGGTCGGCGTCGTAGCCCCAGGCCTTGCGGGCGACGCCGAAGTCGGTCCAGGTGTCGGTGAAGCGGGTCGCCTCGGTGAGGGTCTGGTAGCCCATGTACTCGGCGAAGGACTCGTTCAGCCAGATGTCGTCCCACCAGCGCAGGGTGACCAGGTCGCCGAACCACATGTGGGCCATCTCGTGGGCGATGACCATGGCACGGGTCTGGCGCTCGGTGTCGGTGACGGCGGAACGGTAGACGAACTCGTCGCGGAAGGTGACGAGGCCGGGATTCTCCATCGCGCCGGCGTTGAACTCGGGGACGAACGCCTGGTCGTAGGAGTCGAAGGGGTAGGGCTCGGCGAACTTCTCGTGGTAGCGGTCGTAGCACTGCCGGGTGATCTCGAACAGTTCGTCGGCGTCCGTGTCGAGGTAGGGGGCGAGCGAGCGGCGGCAGTGGATGCCGAAGGGCAGGCCGCGGTGTTCGGTGCGCACCGAGTGCCAGGGGCCGGCGGCGACAGCGACGAGGTAGGTGGAGATCAGCGGGGTGGACGCGGCCTTCCAGCGGCCGTCGCCGAGGTGCTCGGTGATGCCGTTGGCCAGGACGCTCCAGCCGTCGGGGGCCTTGACGGTGAGGTCGAAGACGGCCTTGAGGTCGGGCTGGTCGAAGGCGGCGAAGACGCGCTGGACGTCTTCCATGAACAGCTGGGTGTAGAGGTAGGTCTCGCCGTCGGTGGGGTCGGTGAAGCGGTGCATGCCCTCGCCGGTGCGGGAGTAGCGCATGGTGGCGTCGACGAGCAGTTCGTGTTCGCCGGCGGCGAGGCCGGTGAGGGGAAGGCGGTTGCCCTCGAAGGTGTCCAGGTCGAGGGCGTGGCCGTCGAGGAGCGCCTTGCGCAGTTCGGCCGGCTTGAGCTCGACGAAGGTGTCCGCGTCCGCGCGGGCCGTGAAGCGGATCACGGTACGGGACACGAAGATCTCGTCCCCTGCGGTCAGATCGAGGTCGATCGTGTAGCGGTGGACGTCGAGGAGCCTGGCACGGGTCTGCGCTTCGTCGCGCGTCAGTACGGACATGCTGGTAATGCTGCCCGATGCCACTGACAAGGCACAGGGGCGGACCGGTACGCGCCCTATGTCCGCTCCTGGGCCGGCGCGGTGTCACCCGTGTCGCGCTGCGGCGGAACCCGGGCGTCCGGGTGGGGCAGGGCCGGGCGGGCGGCGGGGCCCGGCATGCCGTTGCCCTTGACCAGGGCGCGCAGGTCGCGGATCTCCTGTTCCAGGGCGAGGCTGCGGCGGTGGGCGTCGTAGAGGTAGCGGACCTTGGTGCGCAGCGCCCAGGGGTCGATGGGCTTCGTGATCAGGTCGGCGACGCCGAGGCCGAAGGCGGTGGAGGTCAGTTCGTGGTCGAGCCCGAATCCGGTGAGCAGGATGACCGGTATGTGCTGGGTCTGCTCGACGCGGCGCATGTAGCGCACCACTTCCAGACCGCCGACGCCGGGCATGCGGACGTCGAGCAGCAGGAGGCCGACCTGCCCGCGGAGCACCTGCTTGAGCGCCTCGTCGCCGCTGGTGGCGCGGCCCAGCAGATAGCCCAGCGGGGCCAGGGCGCTCTCCAGCGCGTACAGCGTGTCCTCGTGGTCGTCGACGATGAGGATCTTGGCATCCGGCATGGCCCGACGTCCCTCCCGCGTGGACAACCAGCTTATGACCGGAGCGCTGACACGGTGTGCCCGTCAGCTGACAAGGAGTGCACAGCGCAGCATGCCCCCTGCGGGCTCCGCTGTCACCTCCCCGGCGGTGTCGACCGAGGTCAATTCGCCGTTTTCGCCGAGCCGTTCACGGTGTCCTCCGCGATGCGTTCGTGGTGGCGGATCACCTCGGCGATGATGAAATTCAGGAACTTCTCAGCGAACGCCGGGTCGAGTTTGGCGCTTTCGGCCAGGCCGCGCAGGCGCTCGATCTGCCGGGCCTCGCGGGCCGGGTCGGCGGGCGGCAGTTGGTGGACGGCCTTGAGCCGGCCGACCTGCTGGGTGCACTTGAAGCGCTCGGCGAGCATGTGGACGACGGCCGCGTCGATGTTGTCGATGCTGTCGCGCAGCCGGGCGAGTTCCTCGCGGACGGCGGGGTCGATCTCGCCGGACGCGTTGTTGCTGGTGGTCATGGGCGCACAGCCTACGGGGCGGGGGTGTGCTCGATCATGGGCGGATCGTCTGGATCGGGCACCTGGTTGCTCCAGCCGCCGGGGACGGTGCGGAACTGCTGGGCGCGGAAGCGGATCGGCGCCATGCCGACGCGGCGGGTGAACAGCCGGGAGAAGTAGGCCGGATCGTCGTAGCCGACGCGGCGGGCGACGGCGGCGACGGGCAGTTCGGTGGCGGCGAGGAGTTCCTTGGCGCGTCCGAGCCGGATGCCGAGCAGGTAGTCCTTGGGGCTGCAGCCGGCGCCCCGGCGTACGGCGGTGCGCAGTTCGGCGGGGGTCATGCCGTGCCGGGCCGCGTGGTCGGCGACGCTCAGCGGCAGACAGGCGTCGCGGGCGAGGGCCTTGAGGACGGGGTCGCCGTCGGGCGCGAGGTCGGCCCGGGCGCGGCGCAGGGCGACCAGCAGCTCGTGGACGGCGGCGCCGGTCTCCACCTCCAGCAGCGGGTTGCCGCGGCGGGCGGCCCGCGCGATGCGGCCGATCACGCCACGCGCGCCCGTGGCGTCGGAGAGCGGCACCACGGGCCGGTCCGGCTCGATGTAGCCGAGTTCGGTGTACGTGGCGGTGGCGGGCCCGTCGAAGACGACGAACCCCTCGTCCCAGCCGCCCCCGGGATCGGCCCCGTAGTGGTGCGGCACCCCGGGCGTGAGCCACAGCAGTGCGGGCGCGGTGACTGTGGCGCGGCGGCCGTCGGCGTCGAGGAACCAGCCGCTGCCCGCGCTGACGACGACGGCGACGTGGTGGTCGAGGGTGCGGGGGCCGACGGTGGGCAGCGCGCCGTACTGCAGCCCGACGCCGAGGCAGACCAGGCCGAGCCGGTGGTGGGCCGGGCCGGGGGTGAAGAACCGCATCCAGGTGTGGTACATCCGCGCGCTCCTTCCCGCGTCGTCCCGGCCGCCGGTTTTCTCGTCCGAGCAGCTCTTTTCGTCCAAGCAGCGCTGATCTTTGTCCATGGACGCTTATCACTGCCAGGGGTGAGGCTGGGGCGCATGACCGATTTCAGGGTGGGGGAAAAGGACTTCCTGCTGGACGGGCGCCCGGTGCGGCTGCTGTCCGGCGCGCTGCACTACTTCAGGGTGCACGAAGCGCACTGGGAACACCGGCTGGCGATGCTGCGGGCGATGGGCCTCAACTGCGTGGAGACGTACGTCCCGTGGAACCTGCACGAGCCGACGCCGGGCGAGTACGAGGACGTGGCGGCCCTCGGCCGCTTCCTGGACGCGGCCCACCGCGCGGGGCTGTTGGCGATCGTGCGGCCGGGCCCGTACATCTGCGCCGAGTGGGAGAACGGCGGGCTGCCGCACTGGCTGACCGGCGAGCTGGGCACGCGCGCGCGTACCCGTGACGAGCGGTTCATGGAGCACCTGGAGCGCTGGTTCGGGGTGCTGCTGCCGCAGGTCGTGGAACGGCAGGTCGACCGGGCAGGCCCGGTGATCATGGTGCAGGCGGAGAACGAGTACGGCAGCTACGGCTCGGACGAGGAGTACCTGCGCCGGCTGGCCGAGCTGCTGCGGGCGCGGGGCGTGACGGTCCCGCTGGTCACCTCGGACGGCCCCGAGGACCACATGCTGTCCGGCGGCTCCATCCCCGGGGTGCTCGCCACGGTGAACTTCGGCTCCCACGCGCGCGAGGCCTTCGAGACACTGCGCCGGCACCAGCCGGAGGGGCCGCTGATGTGCATGGAGTTCTGGTGCGGCTGGTTCGACCACTGGGGCGGCGAGCACATCACCCGGGACGCCCAGGACGCGGCGGCCGCGCTGCGTGAGATCCTTCAGGCGGGCGCCTCGGTCAACGTCTACATGGCGCACGGCGGCACCAACTTCGCCGGCTGGGCGGGCGCCAACCGCCCCGGCGGCGAGCTGCACACGGGGCCGCTGGAGGCGGACGTGACGTCGTACGACTACGACGCCCCGATCGACGAGTCCGGCAACCCGACCGACAAGTTCTGGCGCTTCAGGGAGGTGCTCGCCGCGTACGCGGACGGCCCGCTGCCCGAGCCGCCGCCGGCGCCCGCTCGGCTGGGCGCGGAGGCGGAGGTGCGGCTGACGGGCTGGACGCCGCTTGACGCCGTCCTGGAGAGCCGGGGCGGCCGGGAGGTCGCGGCACCCGTCCCGCCGACCTTCGAGGAGCTGGACGTGGACCGCGGCCTGGTGCGCTACGAGGTGACGATGCCGGGCCCCCGGCCGCCCTACCCGCTGACCGCGCGCGGCCTGCGGGACCTGGCCGTGGTGTACGTCGACGGGGAGCGGGCCGGTGTGCTCACCGAGGGCGACGAGCAGCTGGCGAAGCCGGTCGCCGGGCACGCGCGCGTACAGCTGTGGGTGGAGTCCCTGGGGCGGGTGAACTACGGGCCCCGCAGCGGCGAGACCAAGGGCATCACCGGGGGGCTGCTGCACGAGCGGCAGTATCTGCACGGGGTACGCGCGCGTGGGCTGCGGCTGGACGCGCTGGACGACATCGGGGACGTCGTTTTCCAGCCGCTCGGCGAGGACGGCGCCCCGGGGCTGTACCGGGGCACGGCGACGGTGCGCGGCGCCGGGGACGCACGGCTCGAACTGCCGGGCTGGACCCGGGGGTTCGTCTGGGTCAACGGCTTCAACCTGGGCCGTTACTGGACGGCGGGCCCCCAGCGCTCCCTGTACGTGCCCGGTCCGGTCCTGCGTGAGGGCGACAACGAGGTGTGGGTCCTGGAGCTGGAGGAGGCGGCCCCGCAGGCCGTGCGGCTGCGTTCCGTGTGAGCGTCCGGCGCCCGGAACCCGACCAGGGAAAATCCGCTCTCCTCCCCGTAGAGTGGAGTCGGGTTCTGGGCGTCTTGGGGGTTCAGGCGTGGCGAACGGCGGACCGGTCGAGCACGGCTACCCACACCTGGAGATGGTGCGGGCCGCCATCACCGCGCTCTGGAAACGCCTGTCGTACGACACCGTCCAGACCTTCTCCACCAGCGTGGCCCCCGCGGACGTGGCCTTCTGCGACACCGACGACCTCTATCTGGGTGCCCAGCGGGTGGCCCGGGAGCTGGTGCGGCACTACCGGCTGCCGGACGCCCGCCTGATCGTCAGCTTCAGGGAGATGACGCACGCGGCGAACGTCGAGCTGGCGGCGGGCCCGGAGTACTTCGTGGAGCTCAACGACCGGTTCCGCACGCACCGGCGGGACATCGGCGCCGCCCTCGCCCACGAGGTCATGCACGTCTATCTGCACCGGCTGGGGCTGTCCTTCCCCGGCACCCGGGACAACGAGATCCTCACGGACACCGCGACGACGTACCTGGGCGCGGGCTGGCTGCTGCTCGACGCCTACCGGGAGGACTCGGCGTCCTCCCAGAAGCTCGGCTATCTCACGCCCGAGGAGTTCGGCTACGTCCTGGCCAAGCGTGCCCTGGTCTTCGGCGAGGACCCCGCGATCTGGTTCACCAGCCCGCAGGCGTACGAGGCCTACACGGAGGGCATGGCGCAGGCCCGCCGCGACGAGCAGCAGCCCCCGCTGACCGCGGCCGGCTGGGCGGGCCGCCGCCGCTACGCCCGCGACCGCCGCCACGCCCAGGACACCCACACGCCCCTCCCCCACGCCGGCACGCCGTACACCTTCACCCCGGACGGCCACGGCCCCCTCCGCGTGTCCTTCCCCTGCCCGACCTGCCACCAGCGCATCAGGGTCCCGGTGAAGGGCCGGGTACGAGCGAGATGCGGAGTGTGCCGGACGGTACTGGAGTGCGACACGTAGGGGGCGGGGCGCGGGCGCCGTACCGGAGTGCGGCGCGGACGGTGCCGGAACGCGGCGCGAGCCGCACCAGAACGCGGCGCGAGCCGTGGGGCGAACCTTGCTGGAGCTCGACCGGGAGCGCGGCGCGGACGCGCGGCAAAGCGTCCCGGAGCGCTGCGCGGACGGGGGGCGAACCCGCGCTGGAGCGCGACCGGCGGCGGAGGACGCAAGACCACCCCTGTCGAACTGCGGACCGGGAACACGGCGCGGGCCACAAGACCAACCCTGCCGAAGTGCGACACGCAGCGAGACGGGGCGGGGCGAATACTGTCGGATCACGACCGGCGGCGCGGCACGGGCGCGGGGCAAAGCGCGCCGGAGCGCGACCCGCAGCGCGGCGCGGGCGCGGGCGCGCCGCAAACGGTGCCCCCGGAGCGCAACCGGCAGCGCGGCGCGGGCGCAAGGCAACCGTGCCGCCGTGCGACCGGTGGCGCGGCCCGGGCGCGAGGGCCCTGGCGGGGGGCCACGCCGGCCGGGACTGAGGGCGCGAGGCCAACTCTGTCCGAGGTCCGCAGGCAGCCCGACGCGGACATGAAGCCACCGTGCCCGAGGACCACACCCAGCCCGACGCGGACACGAAGCCGAGCCCGCCCGAGGACCACACCCAGCCCGACGCGCACACGAAACCACGCCCGCCCGAGGTCCGCAGTCAACCCGACACAGACACGAAGCCACCCCGCCCGAGGACCACACCCAGCCGGACGCGGACACGAAACCACGCGCGCCCGAGGTCCGCAGTCAACCCGACACAGACACGAAGCCACCCCGCCCGAGGTCCGCAGTCAGC
>NZ_WVUG01000391.1 GCF_017614965.1 Streptomyces griseorubiginosus
CGCGCTCACCCTCCCCCCGGAGGACGCGCCGGAGGCGCTCGCGCCGGTCCCCGCCCCGCGCGAGGCCGATCCCGAACTCGTACAGCACGCGGACGACCTGGACACCCGGGCCGCTGACCAGGAAGAGAGCACGGCCCCAGTGGAAGAAGTCCGCCAGTCCACCGGCCCGGCCGCGCCCGCTTACGACGACGCCGAGCGCGAGGCCGTGCTGAAGGTGATGCGCGAGCGCCGCGACATCCGCAACGGCTTCCGTGGCGACCCCATCCCGCACGAGGTGCTGCTCCGTGTCCTGGAGGCCGCGCACACGGCCCCGTCCGTCGGCCACTCGCAGCCCTGGGACTTCGTCGTCATCCGCTCCGCCGACACCCGGCGCAGCATGCACGAACTGGCCATGCGCCAGCGGGACGCGTACGCGAAGTCGCTCCCCAAGGGGCGGGCGAAGCAGTTCAAGGAACTGAAGATCGAGGCCATCCTCGACACCCCGGTGAACATCGTCGTCACCGCCGACCCGACCCGCGGCGGCCGGCACACCCTCGGGCGGCACACCCAGCCGCAGATGGCGCCGTACTCCGCCGCCCTCGCCGTCGAGAACCTCTGGCTCGCCGCCCGCGCCGAAGGCCTCGGCGTCGGCTGGGTCAGCTTCTTTGACGAGCGCGAGATGGTCCGCGCGCTGGGGCTGCCCGAGCACCTGGAGGTCATCGCCTACCTGTGCGTCGGGTACGTCGACGAGTTCCCGGACGAGCCCGAGCTGATGCAGGCCGGCTGGTCCAAGCGCCGTCCGCTGTCCTGGGTCGTGCACGAGGAGACGTACGGCCGCCGTGCCCTGCCCGGTGAGGAGCCGCACGACCTGCTCTCCGAGACCGTCGCCCAGATCCGCCCGCTGGACGCCAAGGCGCTCGGTGAGGCCTGGGAGCGGCAGAAGCGGATGACCAAGCCGGCCGGCGCGCTCGGCATGCTGGAGATCATCTCAGCGCAGCTGTCCGGGCTGTCCCGCCAGTGCCCGCCGCCGATCCCGGAGCCCGCGGCCGTCGCGATCTTCGCCGGCGACCACGGCGTGCACGCCCAGGGCGTCACCCCCTGGCCGCAGGAGGTCACCGCCCAGATGGTGGCCAACTTCCTCGGCGGCGGAGCGGTCTGCAACGCCTTCGCGGGTCAGGTCGGCGCCGAGGTGTGCGTCGTGGACGTCGGTGTCGCCGCCGACCTTCCCGCGACCCCGGGGCTGCTGCCCCGCAAGGTCCGCGCCGGCACGTCCGACATGACCACCGGCCCCGCCATGACCCGCGAGGAGGCCAGGCAGGCCATCGAGGTCGGCATCGAGACGGCCCGCGACCTGGTGGCGGCCGGCAACAAGGCGCTGCTGACCGGCGAGATGGGCATCGCGAACACCACCGCGTCCGCCGCCCTCATCTCGGTGTTCACGGACACCGACCCCGCCGAGGTCACCGGCCGCGGCACCGGCATCAACGACGAGACGCTGGCCCGCAAGACCGAGGTCGTGCGGCGCGCCATCGAACTCCACCAGCCGGACCCGGCCGACCCCATCGGCGTGCTCGCCGCGATCGGCGGCTTCGAACACGCGGCGATGGTGGGCCTGTTGCTCGGCGGCGCCTCCCTGCGCACGCCGGTCATCCTGGACGGCGTCAGCGCCGGCGCCGCCGCCCTGGTGGCCCGCGCCATCGCCCCCGAGGTCCTCGCAGCCTGCATCGCCGGTCACCGCAGTGCCGAGCCCGGCCATGTGGCGGCCCTCAACAAGCTGGGCCTGCGCCCCCTGGTCGACCTCGACCTCCGGCTCGGCGAGGGCACGGGCGCCCTGCTGGCCCTGCCGCTGGTGCAGAGCACGGCCCGGGCCATGCACGAGGTGGCGACCTTCGACTCCGCGGGCGTCACCGAGAAGTAGCTCCCGTACCGGGGTGGGGTACGCGCTCCTGCGCGCGTCCCACCCCGGCCGTACGCTGAACCCCATCACCGAAATCCGCACGTCAGGGCTGCTCCAGCGCCGTAGCGCCCATCGCATTGCCAGCAGGACGAGGAGCCGCACCTCATGGCCGAACACCCCGCCTACCCCGTAGGTCTCCGCCTCTTGGGCCGCAAAGTGGTCGTGCTCGGCGGCGGCCAGGTCGCCCAGCGCCGCCTGCCGGCCCTGATCGCGGCCGGTGCGGACGTCCTGCTCGTCTCCCCGGAGGCGACGCCGTCCGTCGAGGCGATGGCGGACGCGGGCGAGATCACCTGGGCGAGGCGCCCCTACGAGGAGGGCGACCTCGCCGACGCCTGGTACGCCCTCATCGCCACCGGCGACCGCGAGGCGAACACCCGGGCCTCCGCCGAGGCCGAACGCCACCGGGTGTGGTGCGTGCGCTCCGACGACGCCGAGGCCGCGACGGCCTGGACGCCGGCCACCGGTCACAGCGAGGGCGTCACCGTCGCCGTCCTGACCACGGACACACACAGCCCCGACCCGCGCCGCACCGCCGCCATCCGCGACGCGGTCGTGGAGGGGCTGCGCGACGGCACCCTCGTCGCCCCGCACCACCGCGGCCGCACACCCGGCGTCGCCCTCGTCGGCGGCGGACCCGGCGACCCGGACCTCATCACCGTCCGCGGCCGCCGGCTGCTGGCCGAGGCCGACGTCGTCATCGCCGACCACCTCGGCCCGCGCGACCTGCTCGCCGAACTGCCGCCGCACGTCGAGGTGATCGACGCGGCGAAGCTGCCCTACGGCCGCTTCATGGCCCAGGAGGCCATCAACAACGCGCTGATCGAACACGCGAAGCAGGGCAGGTCGGTCGTCCGGCTCAAGGGCGGCGACCCGTTCGTCTTCGGCCGCGGCATGGAGGAGATCCAGGCGCTCGCCGAGGCCGGCATCCCCTGCACGGTCGTCCCCGGCATCTCCAGCTCCATCTCGGTGCCGGGCGCGGCCGGCATCTCGGTCACCCACCGCGGGCTCGCGCAGGCGTTCACCGTGGTCAGCGGGCATGTCGCCCCCGACGACGAGCGGTCGCTGATCGACTGGCCGGCGCTGGCGAAGGTGTCCGGCACCCTGGTGGTCCTCATGGGCGTCGACAAGATCGGGAAGATCGCCGAGACCCTGGTCGCGCACGGCAAGGACCCGGCGACCCCGGTCGCCCTGGTCCAGGAGGGCACCACGGCCGCCCAGCGCCGGGTGGACGCGACCCTCGCGACGGTCGCGGAGGCGGTCCGTAAGCACGAGGTGAAGGCGCCGTCGGTCATCGTCATCGGCGAGGTCGTGCGAGTGGGCCCGCGAGCGGTCGAGTAACCCCGGGTAACACAACCCGTTCCGAGCCGTTGGCACCACACCCAGGACAAGGCAGTATCACCCTGTGGCCGATCTCATCACCGTCGAGGACCCCGACGACCCCCGCCTGCGCGACTACACGGGCCTGACCGACGTGGAACTGCGCCGCAAACGAGAACCGGCCGAGGGCCTGTTCATCGCCGAGGGCGAGAAGGTCATCAGACGCGCCAAGGACGCCGGTTACGAGATGCGCTCGATGCTGCTCTCCGCCAAGTGGGTCGACGTCATGCGCGATGTCATCGACGAACTCCCGGCCCCGGTCTACGCCGTGAGCCCCGAAATCGCCGAGCAGGTCACCGGCTACCACGTGCACCGCGGCGCGCTCGCCTCCATGCAGCGCAAGCCCCTGCCCACGGCCGCCGAACTCCTGCAGACCACCCGCCGGGTCGTCGTCATGGAGTCGGTCAACGACCACACCAACATCGGTGCGATCTTCCGCTCGGCCGCGGCCCTCGGCATGGACGCGGTCCTGCTGTCCCCGGACTGCGCCGATCCCCTCTACCGCCGCAGCGTCAAGGTCTCCATGGGAGCCGTCTTCTCCGTGCCCTACGCCCGCCTCGACACCTGGCCCAAGGGCCTGGAGTCGGTCCGCGAGGCCGGCTTCACCCTCCTCGCCCTCACCCCGGACGAGAAGGCGAGGTCCCTCGACGAGGCAGCCCCGCACAGGATGGACCGCGTCGCCCTGATGCTCGGCGCCGAGGGGGACGGGCTGTCCACCCAGGCCCTGGTCGCCGCCGACGAATGGGTCCGCATCCCGATGTCCCACGGCGTCGACTCCCTGAACGTGGGCGCGGCGGCCGCGGTCGCCTTCTACGCGGTGGCCACCGGCCGCCCCCAGGACTGATGGCCCAGCGCGAGGCGATCGTCGCGGTCCTGCGCCGCGGCGACCGCGTCCTGGCGATCTGCCGCGCCGCGTCGGTCGCCCGTCCCGGCTACTGGCAGCCGCTGAGCGGCAAGGTCGAACCGGGGGAGACCCAGCGGGAGGCCGTCGTCCGGGAGATCCGGGAAGAGGTCGGCCTCACCGCCGTCCCCCTCGCCAAGGTCTGGGAGTCCGACACCGACGACGGCGTGTTCCGCCTCCACTGGTGGACGGCGGACGCACCCACCGGCGAGGTGGTCCCCGACCCGGCCGAGGTCGCCGACTATCGCTGGGTCACCCCGGAGGAGTTCCTGACCCTGACCCCCGTCTTCGAGGGCGACCTGGAGTTCTTCGAGCGCATCCTTCCGGGGCTGTGACGCCTGTCTCTGCCGTCACCAACATCCCCGGGCCCCGCACCTATCCGCGCCCCGGCTTCCCGGGCGCCGCACCTATCCGCGCCCCGGCTCCCCGGCCTGACGCTGCTGCTCCTGTACGGCCCCCCGGCCGCCGCCGCCCAGGCCGTGCGCCGGCCCCTGGCAGCCCTGCGCCGCGGCGATGCCGAGCGCGACCAGCAGCGTCACGACGACGAAGACGAACAGCCGCTGCCGCAGCAGTCGCGGATTGGCCGGACGCCGGCCCGTCCCCGTGGTCCTGGGCGCCGGACGCCCCGTACCACTGCGCGGTGCGGGCCGGCTCCCGCTGCCGGAGCGGGTGCCGCCCCGCGAGGCCGGCGTGGGCCGCGCGCCGGAGCGCGCAGAGCCACCCCGCGAGGAAGGCGCCGTACCGTTCCGTGCCGCACCGCCCGGGCCTGAGACGCCGGAGTCCCGCGACCCACCGCCCGGACCCGCGGGACCGGAACCCCGCGAGGGAACCCCACCGCCCCGCACCGGAGCCGAACCCCGGGACGAGGACGAGGTACCCCTCGGCGGTGGCGTCCCCTGCGGGCGTCGCTGCTGGTCGGGATAGGTGTCGGCGAGCCGCCCGGTGGGCCGGTCCGCCTCCGCGGCACGCGGGGAGGGCGGCCGCACCTCACCGAGTCCCTGCGCCTCGCGCGCGGCGATCTCCTTCAGCCGCAGCGACAACTGCAGTGTGCTGGGCCGCTCCTCCGGGTCCTTCGCCAGACAGGCCCGCACCAGCGGAGCCAGGGCGTCCGGTACGCCGTGCAGCTGCGGCTCCTCGTGCACCACCCGGTACAGCATCACCTCGGAACTGCCGTGTCCGAAGGGCGAGTCGGCCATGGCGGCGTACGCCAGGGTCGCGCCCAGGGAGAATACGTCCGTGGCCGGCGTGACCGTGGCACCGCGCACCTGCTCGGGCGCGAGGAAGCCCGGCGAGCCGACGGCCGTACCGACATGGGTGAGCGTCGACGCCCCGGTCGCCCATGCGATGCCGAAGTCGATGATCCGCGGCCCCTTGGGAGACAGCAGGATGTTGGACGGCTTGAGATCCCGGTGCACCACGCCGGCCTCGTGCACCGCGACCAGCCCCTCCGACAGGGCGGCCCCGATGGCGGCGACCTCGGCCGCACTCAGCGAACCCTCGTCGGCGACCTTGTCGTGCAGCGAGGGCCCGGGCACGTACTGGGTGGCGAACCAGGGCCGGTCGGCCTCCAGATCGGCGGCGACCAGCCGGGCCGTGCAGCCGCCCCGGATCCGCCGCGCGGCCGAGACCTCACGCGCGAACCGCGAGCGGAACTCCTGATCCTCCGCCAGGTCCGGCCGGATGACCTTCAGTGCGACCCGCTGCCCCTTCTTGTCGGAGCCCAGGTACACAACGCCCATCCCGCCCGCGCCGAGCCGTCTGTGAAGCCTGAACGAGCCGACGACGCGCGGGTCCTCGCGCCTCAGGCGCATCATCGCCATGTTCATCCCCGCTGCCCGGTCCGTGTGACGTGGCACAGCTTACGTTTTCACGGCCGCCCGCGCGCAGAGGCCGCGCCCTCTCGTCCCGATCGATTGTCAGTGCCGGGTGGGAGACTTGAAGGGTGGTCAGGGGGCCCGGAACCAACGGCACTTCACACCCACCGGTCTCCCAACCACCCATCACAGAAGGGGGATTGAACCCGTGAAGGGTGATCGCGTGGAGATAGTGGTGGACGCGGGGGACACGACCCGCACCTACGAGGTGGTGGCGAGCAGAGCGGGCCGCAGGGTGGAGACGGCGGTACGGCGCGGTGTCGTGGAAGTGAGCGAAGTCACCCGCAACGGCTCCGTGGTCCGTACGGCCCGCTTCATGGCCAACCGGGTCCTGGCGCTGGTGGAGCAGCCGGTACCTAGGGAGGACAGCTCGGAAAAGCCGGTACACACCGGGCGTCCCCTCGGGGAAGACCCTGAGACCTAGGTCCCCGTCTCCACCCAGGGGAGTACTCACCACCGCACGGCTCATCCTCCGGGAGGCCCGGCAATCGGTACGAGGGCATGACGTGCGAAGAACGCCGGAAGCCTAGATTTGAGGTCAAGCGGCGGGTGCAGCACTCGTCCCCCGAGGTCAGACACCCGCCGCTGCCAACGACAACTGAGACGGTCAGGAGAGGGACCATGGCTCTGACGGCACCGCGGACACAGTTCCGCAGGCTGGAGCGCACGACGACGCTCCGCCCGCGCCGCACGGGCCGACGCCACCCCTTGGTGGCGACGATCATGGTCCTCCCCCTGGCGGCCCTGCTCTTCTTCGTCTTCGACGGCTGGGAGACAGTGGCCACACAGGCGTCGTCCGTGGGCGTGATGCTGGGGCGCTGAGCGGCGACCCCAGGCCCGGAAGAGCGGTCCGGGCGGGGACATCCACCCATGAAACCCCGTGGGGACGGGGGTGCGGCGGACGGCAAAAATGCCGGCGCAGCTGGGGAGCTGCGCCGGCATTGCTTTGCCCGGATGCCGGCACATCACAGAGGCCCGGTCCGCATCATTCACCCCGTCCGGCGCCTGAGGACGAGGCCCGAGGGCCGATCGGGGGGCGGGGCGCGGCCCCGATGGGGT
>NZ_WVUG01000392.1 GCF_017614965.1 Streptomyces griseorubiginosus
GATGGCAGGCGGGGGGCGTTGGGTGTGATGGCAGGCGGGGGGCGTCAGCGTGAAGCGGTGGCGGGCGTGGTGTCTGGCGGCGTCGGGGCCGCGTGAGTGGTGGCGGGCGTGGTGTCTGGCGGCGTCGGGGCCGCGTGAGTGGTGGCGGGCGTGGTGTCTGGCGGCGTCGGGGCCGCGTGAGTGGTGGCGGGGGTGATGTCTGGCGGCGTCGGGGCCGCGTGAGCGGTGCTCGTGAGGTGCTCCTCTCCGGTCGCACCGGCGTCCCGCGCGGGGTCGCCGTCGCAGGGCAGGCCGTGCCGCTTCCGGCGTGGCCTACGCTGGTCGGGTGACGAGCCCGGAAGCTGAGCAGGGTGGGGTCGCCGGTGAGACGCCATCGACGCCCGAGGACGGTGCGCCGCGCCCCGAGGAGCGCCTGGAGCGTGCCGTGCGGGCCGCCGAACAGGCGCTGATCGAGTACGAGATCGCGGTCGAGACCTTCCGTATCGAGGTCGAGAACTTCTCCCGGCTGCACCACCAGAAGCTCGGCCCGATGTACGCCCGCCTCGACGAGCTGGACGCGCAGATAGCCGAGGCCAGGGCCGCCCGCACCGGTGATCCCGAGGACCGTCGCAAGGCGGACGAGGCGCGTGCCCGGGTGCTGCCGATGCCGGCCGTGGAGGAGCTGTTCCACGGCTGGATGGACGGCGACGGCCTGTTCCCGGAAGCTGCGGCGATGCTCACCGAGCAGCCCGTACGGCCTCCGCAGCGGGTGCGCCCCAGCGCCGAGGCACGCAAGCTCTACCGCGAACTCGCCCGCAAGGCCCATCCCGACCTGGCCCAGGACGACGCCGAGCGGGCGCGCCGTGAGGAGTTCATCACCCGGGTCAACGGCGCTTACGCCCGCGGCGACGAGGCCCTGCTGCGTGAGCTGGCGGAGGAGTGGGCCAAGGGACCGGCGCCGGTGGAGCGGGGCCCGAGCCGCAGCGAGGAGCTGTACGCCCGCCTCGAGTGGCTCGCCCAGCGCAAGGAGATGCTGACGCTGGTGGCCAAGGAGCTGGAGGAGGGCGCGATCGGCTCGATGCTCCGGCTCGCTCCCGAGGACCCGGACCGTCTCCTCGACGAGATCGCCGAACAGCTCCTGGCGGACGTCGCCCTGCGCGAACAGGAGCTGGCGACGCTGCTCGGGCAGTAGCCGCGCGGGGACCTCGGACGGTGTCCGGTAGCGTCGGGGTATGAGTTTCGGAGCTGGTGTGCCCACGGTCGGGGTCTCGGACCTCAAGGACAGCGACTTCCTGGTGGACGTCCGCGAGGACGACGAGTGGCAGGCGGGCCATGCCGAAGGCGCCCTGCACATCCCCATCAGCGAGTTCGTCGCCCGCTACGGCGAGCTGACGGAGGCCGCGCCGCAGGACGGCCGCGTGCATGTGATCTGCCGCTCGGGCGGCCGGTCGGCCCAGGTCACGATGTATCTGGTCCAGCAGGGCATCGACGCGGTGAACGTCGACGGCGGCATGCAGGTCTGGGCCGCCGCGGGCCGACCGGTGGTGACGGACGAGGGCCGACCCGGGTTCGTGCTCTAGATCCAGGGATCCAGGGATCCAGGGAGCTGGGGCGCCAAGGAGGTAGGGCGCCAGGGGGCCAGGGGCCGTCAGCCCAGTGGGTGGGCCGCCAGCAGGTCGCCCAGTGCCTCCTCGTGTCCCGCCGCCGGGCCGAGCGACAGCTCCAGGTGCTTGGCCCAGGCGTGGTACCGGTGGAGCGGGTACTCGACGTCCGCGCCGAACCCGCCGTGCAGATGCTGTGCCGTCTGAACGATCCGCCGCACCCCCTCCGACGCCCAGATCTTGGCGACGGCGACGTCACCGGAGGCGGGGAGCGCGCCGGAC
This sequence comes from Streptomyces griseorubiginosus, assembly GCF_017614965.1. Lineage (GTDB taxonomy): Bacteria > Actinomycetota > Actinomycetes > Streptomycetales > Streptomycetaceae > Streptomyces > Streptomyces griseorubiginosus_B. The sequence continues at coordinate 1,863 of NZ_WVUG01000392.1, forward strand.
GCCCCCGAGGCCAACCGCCACGCGGCCTGCCAGAGCGTGGCCTCCATGGCGCGGAGGTCGATGTAGCGGTCGGCGGCCTGTACCGCCACCGCCTGGAACGTGGCGATCGGATGACCGAACTGCTCCCGCTTGCCGGCGTAGTCGCTCGTCATCTCCAGCACCCGCTCGCCCAGTCCGAGCGCGAGCGCACACGTCCCGGTCGTCAGCAGCTCCCGCAGCCACTCCCAGGCCCCGTCCGCGTCGATCACGTCCCGGGCCGCGATCCTCACCGACTCCAGCCGCAGCTCGCCCAGCCGCTCCCCCGCGGTGGAGATCTGCTCACCGAGCACGACCCCTTCGTGGTCGCGGGACACCACGGCGAGCAGGGTCCGGTCCGCCGCCGTCCGCGCCGGTACCAGGACGAGGTCGGCGGTGTGCGCCCACGGCACCGCGGTCTGTACCCCGTCCAGCAACCAGTCGTCGCCCTCCTGTCGGGCGGTGACGGCGAGCTCGGCCCCGTCGTGACCGGTGCGGCCGTTCGAAGCGACGGTCAGCACCAGCTCGCCCCGCCCCGCCCGCTCCAGCAGCGCCGCCTTCAACTCCGGCCCGCCGTAGGCCTGTACGGCGGCGGTGGCCGCGGCGCTCTCCAGCAACGGCACTCGCGCCAGCCCCTTCGCCGACTCCCGGAGCACCAGGCACAGCGCGATGGCGTCCAGCCCCGCCCCGCCGTACTCCGCGTCCAGCAGCAGACTCAGCAGGTCGGCCTCGGCGAGCCTGTCCCACAACGGACGGTCGAAGTCCTCGGCGACGGCGCCCGCGACCAGCGAGGGAGAGGGCACCGTGTCCGGAGCGACCCCGGCGAACACTCCCCGTGCCGCCTCGGCCGCCGCCTGCTGCTCCTCGGTGAAGGTGAAGTCCACGGTCCTGTCCCTCCGGAGGGTCCGCTGATCTGACGGACCGTCAAGATAGAACAGGTTCTAGAAGAAGGGAACGGGCCGCCGACGGCCAATGCACGGCCAATGCACGGCCAATGCACGGCCACTGCATGGCCGATGCACGGCCATCCACGGCCTTCCAGGGCCGATGCACGGCCAATGCGGGGGCGCCGCTCCGCTGCCATTACCGGTCGGGGCTGCCGCTCCGCCGGTCTTCACCGGTCGGGGCTGCCGCTCCGCCGGTGTTACCGATCGGGGCTGCCGCGCCACCGGTGTAACCGGTCAGGGCCGGCGCGCCACCGGTGTTCACCGGTCGAAGTCCAGCTCCACCTTCTCCGTCACCGGATGCGACTGGCACGCCAGGACGTATCCCGCCTCCGTCTCCTCCCGCTCCAGCGCGAAGTTGCGGTCCATGCGAACCTCGCCGGTGACGAGGAAGGCACGGCACGTCCCGCACACCCCGCCCTTGCAGGCGTACGGGGCGTCGGGCCGGTTGCGCAGCACCGTGTCGAGCAGGGATTCACCGTCCTGCACGGGCCAGGTCCCGCCGCGCCCGTCGAGCCGGGCCGTGACCGTGCTGTGCGCGGGGGCGGCGGCGATGGTGGTGATGGTGACCGGCTGGGCACTGTCCACGTGGAAGATCTCCTCGTGGATACGGGCCCGCGGGACACCGAGGCCGCGCAGCGTCCGCTCCGCCTGCTGCACGAGCCCGTAGGGCCCGCACAGGAACCACCCCGCCACCCGGTCCACCGGCAGCAGCGCGGGCAGCAACCCGGTCAACCGCTCCTGGTCCAGCCGCCCGGACGGCAGCCCCGCCTGCTGTTCCTCCCGGGACAGCACCGTGACCAGCTGAAACCGACCCGGATACCGGTCCTTGAGGTCGGCGACCTCCTCCAGGAACATCGTCGAGGCGGCTGTGCGGTCGCTGCGTATGAGGCAGAACCGCGCCTCCGGCTCGCGCGCGAGCAGGGTCGAGACGATCGACAACACCGGGGTGATGCCGCTGCCGCCGACGACCGCCGCGTACAGACCGGGCGCCGGGTCGAGGGTGAAGCGGCCGGCCGGGGTCATGACCTCCAGCTCGTCACCGACGTTGATCTCCTTGAGCGCGTACGTCGAGAAGGCCCCGCCCTCCACCAGCCGCACGCCGACCCGCAGGGTGCGCGGCCCGTCCGCACCGGGTGCCGGGGAGCAGATCGAGTACGTACGGCGTATCTCGACCCCGTCGACCACGCGGCGCAGGGCGAGGTGCTGGCCGGCCGCGTGCCGGTACTCCTCGCGCAGTTCGGGCGGGACGGTCAGGGTTAGGGCCACGGAGTCGTCGGTGAGCCGGTCGACCGCCGCCACCGGGAGCGCGTGGAAGCGGGCCATCACAACTCCTTGAAGTGGTCGAAGGGTTCGCGGCAGGCGAGACAGCGGCGCAGTGCCTTGCACGCGGTGGAGGAGAAACGGCTCAGCAGCTCGGTGTCGGGGGAGCCGCAGTGGGGGCAGCGGACGGGTTCGGGCCGGGGTGCGGGTTCGTCGGCGAGGGTGCGGGTGGGCCCCAACCCGACGGTCACCGGCCCGGAGTCGCGTACGGAACGCGGCGGTGCGATCCCGAACTCCTGGAGTTTGCGCCGCCCTTCGGCCGTGATGTCGTCCGTCGACCAGGCCGGCCGCAGCACCGTGCGGACCGCGATCTCGCGCATGCCATGGGCCCGCAGCACCCGCTCTATGTCCAGCGACATCGCCTCGATGGCCGGGCAGCCGGTGTACGTCGGGGTCAGCTCCACCTCGACCGAGTCCGCGCCGCGCACATGCACCGCCCGAACGACACCGAGCTCCTGGAGGGTGAGCACCGGCAGCTCCGGGTCGGGCACCGAGCCGGCGATCTCGAGGAGTTCGGCCTCCAGCGGGGTCGTCGTCACCATGACGCCCCCGGGTGGCTGCGGTGCAGATGCTGCATCTCGGCGAGCATCCGCCCGAACGGCTCGGTGTGCACGCCCTGACGGCCCGCGCCGGCCGACCAGGCGCCGGAGCGCGGGCCCTCCGGGAGGGGCAGGGTCGCCCGGCGCAGCACGGCCTCGACGGACTCCAGCCAGGCGGTGTCCATCCCGGCCCAGTCGACGTCCAGCCCGTCCACCGGCTGGAACATCTCGCCGGTGAAGCGCCACAGTGCCGTGCACGCCCGCACCATCCGCTCATGGCTGGCGTCCGTGCCGTCGCCGAGCCGCAGGGTCCACTGCCCCGCGTGGTCGCGGTGGTAGGCGACTTCCTTGACGGCCTTCGCGGCGAGACCGGCGAACGGGCCGTCCCCGGCGGCCAGTTGGGAGTACAGCAGGTGCTGGTAGGCGGAGAAGTACAGCTGGCGGACGATGGTGTGGGCGAAGTCGCCGTTGGGCTGTTCCACCAACTGCAGGTTGCGGAAGGCGCGTTCCTCCCGCAGATACGCCAGCTCGTCCTCGTCTCCCACCGTCGACAGCAGCACCCTGGCCTGTCCGAGCAGGTCCAGCGCGATGTTGGCGAGGGCGACCTCCTCCTCCAGGACCGGGGCGTGGCCTGCCCACTCGCCCAGGCGGTGTGAGAGCACCAGGGCGTCGTCGCCGAGAGCGAGGGCGGCAGCCGTGGGAACGGTCGTCGTCACAGGTGCTTCACCCCCTCCGGGATCTCGTAGAACGTCGGGTGCCGGTACGGCTTGTCGGCGGCCGGCTCGAAGAACGGGTCCTTCTCGTCCGGCGAGGACGCGGTGATCGCGGCCGAGGGGACGACCCAGATCGAGACGCCCTCGCCGCGCCGGGTGTAGAGGTCGCGGGCGTTGCGCAGGGCGAACTCCGCGTCCGGCGCGTGCAGACTGCCGGCGTGGGTGTGGGACAGGCCCCGGCGCGAGCGCACGAAGACCTCCCACAGGGGCCAGTCGGTGTTGGTCATGCCTGCTCCGCTTTCGTGTCGTCGCTGTGCTTGGCCGCGTAGGCCGCGGCTGCCTCGCGCACCCAGGCGCCCTCTTCATGGGCCTTTCTGCGCTGGGTGAGCCGCTGTTCGTTGCACGGTCCGTTGCCCTTGAGGACTTCCTTGAACTCCGTCCAGTCGATCGGGCCGAAGTCGTAGTGCCCCCGCTCCTCGTTCCACTTCAGGTCCGGGTCGGGCAGGGTCAGGCCCAGCGACTCGGCCTGGGGGACGCAGATGTCGACGAAGCGCTGGCGCAGGTCGTCGTTCGAGTGCCGCTTGATCTTCCACGTCATCGACTGCGCGGAGTGCGCCGACTCGTCGTCGGGCGGGCCGAACATCATCAGGGACGGCCACCACCAGCGGTCCACCGCGTCCTGAGCCATCGCGTGCTGTTCGGGGGTGCCGCGGCTGAGCGCGAGCAGCAGTTCATAGCCCTGGCGCTGGTGGAAGGACTCCTCCTTGCAGATGCGGACCATGGCGCGCGCGTACGGTCCGTACGAGCAGCGGCACAGCGGGACCTGGTTGGTGATCGCCGCGCCGTCCACCAGCCAGCCGATGGCACCGACGTCCGCCCAGGTCAGGGTCGGGTAGTTGAAGATCGAGGAGTACTTCTGGCGGCCGGAGTGGAGCTTGTCCAGCAGTTCCTCGCGGCTGGTGCCGAGGGTCTCGGCCGCGCTGTAGAGGTAGAGCCCGTGGCCCGCCTCGTCCTGGACCTTGGCCATCAGGATGGCCTTGCGGCGCAGGGAGGGAGCGCGCGTGATCCAGTTGGCCTCCGGCTGCATGCCGATGATCTCGGAATGGGCGTGCTGGGCCATCTGCCGGACCAGCGTCGCGCGATAGGCGTCGGGCATCCAGTCCCGCGGTTCGATGCGCCCGTCCGCGGCCACGGCGGCGTCGAAGGCACGCTCGTAGGCGGCGGTGCCCGCGTGTTCCTCCTCGGTGCCGTACGCCTTGTGCGCGGCTGCTGTGGCCATGCGGTCCCCCTCGACCTGGGTTCTGTCCGGAGTCGGCTCCCGACCGATCGTTCGGTTCGTGCGATTCCATGGTCGGTCGGGCGCCGTAAGGTGTCAACCGCTGTGGACAACCCGCGGGCATGCCCTGTGGAAAACGCGGATCCGGTCCGCGCCGCCGGGCCGGTCCGGTAGGACAGGCCGGTCCGGCAGGACGGACCTGGCTACGAGGGAAGGGACTGTGCCTGGCGGACGGGTCTGAGTACCGTTCGCGTGCGAGTGCGGTGGTGCGGCGGGCCCGTGTGGTGCGGCGCCCGCGGCCGGGCAGCCGAAGACGGACCGGAATCGGGGATCGGGGCGGAATGGACGCGTACGACACAGGGTCGGGCGCCCGGCGTGTGCCGGACGGGCCCGGCGGCTTGCCCGAGCCGGGTGAACCGGACGGGACGGCCGAGCAGTGGTCCGCGCCGCCCGAGCCCCCCTCACCCGCACCCG